>CAJQJC010000027.1 GCA_905478565.1 uncultured Candidatus Pelagibacter sp.
ATTTATCAAAAAATCTCTAAGGTAATGCCTGAGATAGAATGGTCAGTTCATGCTCCTTATATTCACAGAATTAATCAATTAAAAAAAGAAAAAAATGCAATTGTGCTTGCACATAATTATCAAACTCCAGAAATTTATCATGGCGTTGCTGATGTTGCAGCAGATTCTTTGGCTCTTGCAATAGAAGCTGCTAAAACTAAGGCTGACATAATTGTAATGGCTGGCGTGCACTTTATGGCTGAAACCTCTAAATTAATGAGTCCTGAAAAAAAAGTTTTACTACCTGATATGGATGCTGGCTGTTCTTTATCGTCCTCTGTGACCGGTAAAGATGTAAGATTATTAAAAGAAAAATATCCAGGTGTGCCTGTTGTATCTTATGTAAATACGTCTGCAGAAGTAAAGGCAGAAACTGATATTTGTTGTACGTCTGCTAACGCAGTAAAAATTGTTGAGTCCCTTGGAGTTAAAAAAGTTATTTTTTTACCTGATGATTATTTAGCTAAATATGTAGCTTCTCAGACAGATGTAGAAATAATTGCCTGGAAAGGTATATGCATTGTTCATGATCAATTCAATGAAAGAGAAATAAATAGTATTAGAGAAAAAAATCCAGGAATTAAAATAATAGCACACCCTGAATGCCCACCTGATGTAATTAAGGCTAGTGATTTTGCTGGTTCTACTGGAGGCATGATTAAGTATGTTGAAGATAATCAGCCTAAAAAAGTGATGATGGTTACTGAGTGCTCAATGAGTGACAATATTCAAGTAGAAAACCCAAATGTAGAATTTATTCGACCGTGTAATCTTTGTCCTCATATGAAGAAAATCACATTACCTAAAATTCTAGATTGTTTAGAAAATGAAACTGGTGAGATCATAATGGATAAGGAGATGATTGAAAAAGCAAAGATTCCAGTTGAAAGAATGACCTTAATTGGCAGATAACAAAAGTGCCTCAAATTAAATTAAGCAATTATTATATTAAAAATACTGTTAAGCTTGCATTAAATGAAGATCTTTATCCATCTGGCGATATTACTTCAAACTTAGTTAAAAATACAAAGTCAATAAAAGTAAGATTAATCTCTAATCAAAAAGCAATAGTTGCTGGATTAGATTTTGCAAAACAAACTTTTAAGTTGATAGATAGTAAAATTAAATTCAATATTAAAAGAAAAGAAGGTTCATCTGTAAAAAAAAATGAATTGATTGCCATAATAGAGGGTAAAGCAGAAAATATTCTAATTGGTGAAAGAGTTGCTTTAAATTTTTTAAGTCATATCTCTGGCATAGCTACCAAAACCAATAATTTTGTTAATCTTGTTAACAAAAAATGTAAAATTTGTTGTACTAGAAAAACAATTCCAACATTAAGAGTAATACAAAAATATGCTGTTAAATTAGGTGGAGGTATAAACCATAGATTTAATTTAAGTGATGAGTTTTTAATTAAAGACAATCACATAGCAAGTTCTGATATTAAAACTTTAGTTTCACTTGCAATCAAAAATAAAAAAGGAAGAAAAATTACTGTAGAAGTTGATAACCTAAAACAACTTAATCAAATAATAGGTTTAAAATTTAATACAATTTTATTTGACAATATGAACATTAAAACTTTAAAAGCTGGAGTTAAAATAGCTAAAAAATATTATGAAACAGAAGCTTCAGGTAATATAGATTTAAAATCAGTTAAAAAAATTGCAGCGACAGGTGTAGATAGAATTTCAATAGGTGGCATTACACACAGTGCACCAGCAGTCGATTTTAAATTAGAAATTTAATTTTTTTTTGAAAGTTCAGCTTGAGCTGCAGCTAATCTTGCTATCGGAACTCTATAAGGAGAACAAGAAACATAATGCAAACCTGCCTTTGCACAAAACTCAATACTCTTAGGGTCTCCACCGTGCTCTCCACAAATCCCCAGTTTTATTTTTTTATTTTGTTTTTTTCCTTTTTCAACTGCAATCTCAACTAAATCACCTACTCCATCGTCAATTGATACAAATGGATCAATAGAAAATATTTTATTTTCAATATAATCGTTTAAAAATTTTCCACTATCATCTCTACTTAAACCAAATGTTGTTTGAGTTAGATCATTAGTTCCAAAGCTAAAAAAATCTGCATGTTTTGCAATATCTTTTGCCTTAAGTGCTGCTCTTGGTAATTCAATCATGGTACCTACTAAATAATCAACCTTAACATTTTTATCTTTTTGAACTTCTTTTGCTACTCTTATAACTAAATCTTTCATAATTCTTATTTCAGCTTCAGTTGAAACTAAAGGAATCATAATTTCTGGGAAGGCTGATTTTATTTTTTTTGATTTAAGTTCAGATAAAGCCTCGAATATTGCCCTACATTGCATTTCGTAAATTTCTGGAAATGAAATTCCTAATCTACAACCTCTATGCCCTAACATAGGGTTTTGTTCATGCAATTCATCAATTCTTGACTCAATTTCTTTTAAAGGTAAACCTACAACTTTAGCAACATCGTTAATTTCTTTTTCTGTTTTAGGCAAAAATTCATGTAATGGTGGGTCTAATAGTCTTACAGTAACCGGTAGTCCATTCATAATCTTAAATAATTCTATAAAATCTTCTTTCTGATGGGGTAAAAGTTTTGCTAGTGCCTTACTTCTATCTTCAGTTGTTTTAGATAAAATCATTTCTCTTACTGATAAAATTCTCTCTTCATCAAAAAACATGTGCTCTGTTCTACATAAACCTATGCCTTCTGCTCCAAAACCTCTGGCTATTTTTGTATCTAACGGTGTTTCAGAATTAGCTCTCACATTTAATTTTCTAAATCCATCTGCCCAGCTCATTAGCTTTGAGAAATCTCCTGATATCTCAGGTTTTACTGTTTGCACTTCTCCCAAAATAATTCTTCCTGTAGATCCATCGATTGTAATTGTGTCACCTTCTTTAACTTCCACTGATGATGTTTTAAAAGTTTTAAACTCATAATTAATATCAATCTCGCTTGAACCTGAAACACATGGTCTTCCCATCCCTCTTGCAACTACTGCCGCATGACTTGTCATTCCACCTCTTGCAGTTAAAATTCCTTTTGCAGCATGCATTCCATGTATATCTTCAGGCGAAGTTTCAACTCTTACTAAAATTGTATTTTGCATCATTCCATTTAATCTTTCTGCTTCATCTGAGGAGAAAACAACTTTTCCACTAGCAGCACCGGGTGATGCTGGTAAACCACTTGCTATAACATTTATTGAACTTTTTTCATCTAATGTAGGGTGCAATAATGTATCTAAAGAATTTGGGTCTATTCTTAAAACTGCTTCTTTTTTTGAAATTAATTTTTCTTTGACCATATCTACTGCAATTTTAACTGCAGATTTTGAGGTTCTTTTTCCAGATCTTGTTTGTAACATCCATAGTTTTTTATTTTCAACAGTGAACTCCACATCTTGCATATCCTTGTAATGTTTTTCTAAAACTTTTAAAATTTTGTCTAATTCTTTAAATACTTTTGGCATAGACTCTTCCATTGAGTCTTCTTTTGCACCTGCATCTTTTCTAGCTTTTTTAGTTATGTACTGTGGTGTTCTTGTTCCTGCCACTACATCTTCTCCTTGAGCATTAATTAAATATTCGCCATATACTTCATTTGCTCCATCAGATGGATTTCTAGTAAACACTACTCCTGTTGCGCAATCATCTCCCATGTTACCAAAAACCATTGATTGCACATTAACAGCTGTTCCCCACTCTGCAGGAATTTGATTTAATTTTCTATAAACTTTTGCTCTATTACTTTCCCAAGATAAAAAAACTGCACTAATTGCACCCAATAATTGGTCATAAACATTTTGAGGAAAATCTTTTTTAGTTTGATCTTTTACTAATCTTTTAAAATCATTAATTAAACCCTCCCAGTCATTTTCATCTAAATCTGTGTCTAAAAGAACACCTTTTGTTAATTTGTAGTTTTCAATCAACTCCTCGAAATGATAGCCTTCAACACCCATTACAACATTACCATACATTTGAATAAATCTTCTGTAGCTATCTTTTGCAAACCTCATATTTGAGGTTTTATTGGCTAGGGCTATTACAGTTTTATCATTTAATCCTAAATTTAGGATTGTGTCCATCATACCTGGCATTGATACTCTAGCACCAGATCTGACTGATAATAATAGAGGGTTTTTTAAATCACCAAACTTTTTATTAACTTCTTTTTCAATTACTTTTAATTCTTTTTTTATTGTATTTACTATTTTTGAATTAAGTTTTTTTTTATCTTTATAAAATAAATCACATACTTTTGTTGAGATGGTAAACCCTGGTGGCACAGGTAATCCCATTCTACCCATTTCTGAGAGGTTGGCACCTTTACCTCCTAAAAAATTTTTGACATTTTTGATTTTTTTAGTGTCTTTAGACTTAAAATTTAAGATTAGTTTATTCACTACTTTACTTCAAGGTTAGAAAAATTTATGTAATTATTGAATGTTCTACATAACATTTGCAAAAGTTCCAATCTGTTTTTTTTAATATTTTCCTCTTGATCGTTAACTTTTACATTATCAAAAAACTCAAATATCACCTTTTTTGAGTTAGCCAAATTATCTAGAGAAACTTTATAATTTTCATCTTTATTAATGCTTGAAAAGTACTTTTTTAACTCATTGATTTTTTTTAATAAATTTTTTTCATAATCATTTTTAAAAATACCAGGGTCAGTTGTATTTGATAGACCTAAATTTTGATTTTTTAATTCACTTTCTAATATGCTAGACGCTCTTTTATAGCTCATTACTATATCTTCTCCAATTTGTAACTTTATTACTTTGTTTAAAGTTAGAGCTTTTTTATAAGCTTCATTCATTTTGTCTAGATTGTGTGAGTTAATGCTTGCGTCCACTATATCAATTCGAATTTCTTTTTCTTTCATATAATATCTAAGTCGCTCAATTAAAAAATCGCTTAACTCTTTTTGAAGAGAGTTGTTTGTTAATTCAAAACCTTGATCTCTATAAAGAGATATAGAATAGCTAATAAGATCTTTTATTTTAAATTCTTTATTATTATCAACTAACAACTTAATTATACCTAGTGCGGACCTCCTAAGAGCATAAGGGTCTTTCGAGCTAGTTGGTTTTTGATTAATTCCAAAAAACCCGACTAATGTATCAATTTTATCTGATAAGGCTAAAGCAATACTAAATGGCTTTTTAGGAGTTTTGCTATCTAGGCCTGTTGGAAGATAATGCTCGCTAATAGCTAAAGATATATTTTTATCAAATCCTTGTGACTCTGCAAAATATCCCCCCATTATTCCTTGGAGCTCAGGAAATTCCCCAACAAGGTCTGATATTAAATCAACTTTACAAATTGAAGCTGATAATTCAACTTGATCTTTGCTTATTAACAATTCATCTGAAATCATACCACCAAGTTTTCTCATTCTTTGAATTTTATCAAAATAAGAACCAAGTCCCTTAAAATAATTCATGGTCTTTAATTTAGACATCTGCTTTACAAGATTTTGAGATTTGTTTTTTTCCCAAAAAAATTGAGCATCGCTTAATCTTGCCTCTACCACTCTCTCATTTCCCAATTTAATATACCCTTTTGTATCTTTTTTATTAGCTACGACTAAAAATTCATTAGTAATTTTTCCATTTTTATCAAAAGTTGGAAAATATTTCTGATGGTGTTGCATGGTAATAATTAATATTTCTTTTGGTATATTCAAAAACCTATCATCAAATTTACAGACTAATATATTGGGTTGTTCCACTAGATTTATCACTTCATCTAAAAGTTTATGGTTTGTTTCAATAAAAAAATTTCTTTTTTTTGATACTTTTTCAAATTCTTTTAAAATAAATTCTTTTCTCAATGATTGATCAATTATAATATCTAACTTTTTAAAATAATTTTTATATTCTTCAAAATTTTTAAATTTCTTTTTTTTGTCTTCAAATTCTTGATCTATGAAAGTGTCACTAGCGCTCGTTAAGTGGTGATAACTAAAATTTAGACTTTTGTTGTTAAAAATTGCTAATATTGATTTTAAAGGTCTTGCCCAATTTAACGAATAATTTCCCCATCTCATCGACTTCTTCCATTGTAATTTGTCAAGAATATTAGGTATTTGTTCCTCTAATAAGATGGCTGTATTAATTTTACTAGATGATTTTTTATAAAAATAGAACTCACCTTTTTCTAAATTTTTTTTAAATAAATCTTTTTCATCTATTTCGTTAGATCTTAAAAAACCTTCAATAGCTTTCTCAGGAGCTTTTACATTTGGACCTTTTATCTCCTCTTCTTTCTGCTTAATTTCTAAAGGTAAATCTTTAAAAAGAATAATTAATCTATTTGGTGTTGAAAAGGTTTCACTTTTGTCGAAATTTATTCCTTTTTCTAGAAATAATTTTTTAAAATTTTCCAATAAAAGAGTACGCGAGTCTCTCTGTAGGTTTGCAGGAATTTCTTCACTAAATAATTCTAAAAAAAACTCTGACATTATTTTGTTTGGCTACTTAACCAGGCATCAGCTACTGCTTTGGTGATGTCTCTAATCCGTGTAATATATTCAGCTCTTTGTGCAACACTAATTACACCTCTTGCATCTAAGATGTTAAATACATGACTTGCTTTTAAACATTGATCATATGCTGGTAGTGAAATTTTTTTTTCCACAAGCGACTTTGCTTCCAATTCTAGCATGTCAAACATTTTAAATAGTCTATCTGTATTAGCATGCTCAAAATTATATGCTGAAAATTCTTTTTCTGCTTGAAGAAAAACATCTCCATACTTAATACCTTCTTCGTTCCATGCTAAATCATAAACATTTTTTTTTTGTTGCGTAAACATGCAAATTCTTTCAAGGCCATAAGTAATTTCAACAGATACAGGTTTACATTCAATACCTGCCATTTGTTGAAAATAAGTAAATTGAGTAATTTCCATTCCATCGCACCATACTTCCCAACCTAAACCTGCTGCACCTAAAGTTGGACTTTCCCAATCGTCTTCTACAAACCTAATATCATGTTCTTTGTGGTTAATCCCAATTGTAGTTAAACTATTTAAATAAAGTTTTTTAATATTATCTGGAGAAGGTTTAATTAAAACTTGAAATTGATAGTAATGCTGAAGTCTATTTGGGTTATCTCCATACCTTCCATCTGTTGGTCTTCTCGACGGCTGAACATATGCTGTTTTCCAAGGTTGTGGTCCTAACGATCTTAATGTTGTTGCAGGATGAAATGTACCTGCTCCTACTTCAATATCATAAGGTTGTAATATAACACACCCTTGTTTACTCCAGTATTTTTGAAGATTTAAAATAGTATCTTGAAAACTTTGAAATTTTGGTTTTATGTTTTTTTTAGAAACCATAGCGTTGCCAAATAGATCTTTCCTCTAAAATGTTTGCAAACTGGTCCATTTGATTGGTTGATGAAGAAAGTTTTTTGCTTAACCAGCCTTTAGATTTTTCAAATTTTTTAATAACTACATCTTCACCAAATTTTTCTTTCAAAATTTGATTTGCATTTCCAATTCCATCAACTAGTCCTAATTCTTTTGCTTTGCTACCTGACCAGAACTCACCAGAAAATAATTCTATTTGATCTTTTTTAAGCTTTGATCCTCTACTTTCTTCTACAACGTCAATAAAATCTTTATGTAGGTCAAGTTGAATATTTTTTAATCTTTCAATATCCTCTTTTTTTTCATCTTGGAAAGGATCTAATGAACTTTTATTTTTACCAGCTGTATGTACTCTTCTTTCAACACCAATTTTTTTTATTAATTCTGTAAAGCCAAAAGAAGAGTATATTACTCCTATCGATCCAATTATTGAGCTTGAATTTGCATATATTTCATCTCCAGCACATGCAATTAAATACCCACCGGAAGCAGCAACATCCTCAGCAAATACAAATACTTTCATTTTATTCTTTTTTGCTTGCTCTCTTATAAAACTATAAATTAAATGTGATTGAACTGGTGATCCACCAGGAGAGTTAATGGTAATTGCCACCGCTTTAGCTTTCTTTAGAGAAAATGCTTTTTCAATAATTTCCTCTTGTCCTGAGAAATCTAATCCTTGTTTAAATCTGCCCACATTGCCAATTACACCATTTAGCTTGATATGAGCTACTATTTTTTTCTTTTTAAAAAAAGAGAACATTGTTAATCCTTATAGAATTTTTAATTTAATATAAAGCCTACTTATAGTTGAAGTTTAAGGTGCGTCAATTGATAAGTAATAAATATAACTTAATTATACTAACTTATTTTTTATGGGAACTGTTGTCCGACTTAAAAATCAAATAAATAATTCTTATTTTCAACTAAAAGATTCTGTTGATGAAAAATTAGTTTTGGTTGAAGAAAAAATTAAATCAAAATTAATGAGTAAAGTTGATCTTGTTCAAAAGATGACAGACTATCATGTTGAAACTGGAGGCAAAAGATTAAGAGCACTTTTAACACTTGGATCTGCAAAGTTATGTGGCTATTCAAAAGGTGGAAGGGATATTAACTTAGCCGCATGTGTGGAAATGATACATGGAGCTACCTTGTTGCATGATGATGTAATTGATGTTGGAAGTATAAGAAGAGGAAAAAAAACATCGAATTCGATTTGGGGAAATCAATCATCAATATTAATTGGGGATTATCTTTTAAGTAGATGTTTTGAAATGATGGTTGAAGATGGTAACTTAGAGGTTTTAAAACTTTTGTCTTCTACATCGTCTAAAATTGCACAAGGAGAAGTATTACAACTTCAGCATAAAGGTGAAGTGGACATGTTGGAGGAAACTTACTTCAAAATTATAACAGCCAAAACTGCTGAGCTTTTTTCTGCCGCAACCAAAGTAGGTGCAATTTTGTCAGATAAAGAAACTAAAGAAAAAGAAGCTTTAGAATTTTATGGAAAAAATTTAGGTTTAACTTTTCAAATTGCAGACGACACTCTAGATTATAATTCTGATTTAAAAGCATTTGGAAAAAAAATTGGTAAAGATTTTTTTGAAGGTAAAATCACTTTACCAGTAATTCTTTTATTTCAAAAGATAACCAAATTTGAAAAAGAAAAACTAAAAGATATCTTCAAACATGATTCTAGATCTCATGATGATTTAAATTTTACTTTAACACTAATTAAAAGATATAATATCATTAAAGAATGTTACAAAAAAGCAGAACATTTTATAAATCTTGCATCAAATTCTCTTACTGTTTTTAAAGATAGTGAAGAAAAAAAAGTTTTAGAAAATCTTACTTCATTTAGTTTGGAAAGAAGCTTCTAAGGATTTAACAAAGATTTAACCCAACTTCCAGTTTCTTCTCTATCATATTTCAGTCTTTCATGAATTCTACTATCTCCATCCAGCCAAAATTCAATGCTTGATGGAATTAAATTCCAACCAGACCAATGATCTGGTCTTGGTACTTTAGATTGATCATTATATTTTTGCTTGAAAGCTTCTATAGATTTTAAAAGTTCATCTCTATTTTTTAAAATAGTACTTTGTTTCGATGCCCATGCTCCTATTCTACTTTCATAACCTCTAGTATTGTAATATTCATCTGCAACTTTATCTGAAACTTTTTTTATTTGTCCTGTAATTCTTATTTGTCTTAATAGGCTTTTCCAATGAAAACACATTGCTGCTTTTGGATTGCTTTTTAGTTCATTCCCTTTTTGACTATTTAAATTTGTGTAAAATGTAAAACCATCTTTACTAAAATCTTTTAACAAAACCATTCTGACTGATGGTGAGTTATCTTTATCAGAAGTTGCTAATGCAAGAGCATTTGGGTCATTTGGTTCAGTTTTTTTTGCTTCTTCCATCCACACTCTAAATAGCTCTATTGGATCATTTAGATCTAAAAAGCAGCTATTAAGCCCAAGTGAGTTTTTTTGATTCATAATTTTAACAAAATAATCTATATAATATAGATAATGTCATTTAATACTTTTGGAAAGCTATTTCGTTTCTCAACATGGGGAGAATCTCATGGGCCAGCAATAGGTTGTATTGTTGACGGCTGTCCACCAAATATAAACTTAAAAGAGCAAGATATTCAGGTAGAATTAAATAAGAGAAAACCTGGACAATCAAAATTTACAACACAAAGAAAAGAAGATGACAGAGTTCAGATTTTATCAGGAGTTTTCGAGGGAAAAACCACAGGAACTCCTATTTCTTTAATTATCTATAATCAAGACATGAGATCTAAAGATTATGGAAATATAAAAGATAAGTTTAGACCAGGACATGCAGATTTCACTTATTTTAAAAAATATGGAATCAGAGATTACAGAGGTGGAGGAAGATCGTCTGCTAGAGAAACAGCTGCAAGAGTTGCAGCAGGAGCAATAGCAAAAAAAGTCTTAGAAAAAAAAATAGGAAGTAAATTTCAAGTTATAGGTGCTGTTACTCAATTAGGAATATTGGGTTGTGATGTTAATAAATGGAGTGATTTAACTATAAAAAAAAATCCATTTTTTTGTCCAGATAAATCAATGATAAAACTTTGGGAAAAATATTTATTAAGTATAAGAAAATCAGGATCTTCTTGTGGTGCTGTTATTGAAATAAGAGCTAGGGGAGTTCCAATTGGTCTTGGTGCACCAATCTATTCAAAGTTAGATATGGATATTGCGTCAGCAATGATGAGTATTAATGCAGTTAAAGGTGTTAATATTGGGTCTGGAATGAATTCTGCACAATTAAGTGGAGAGCAGAACTCAGATGAAATTTCTCAAAAAGGTAAAAAATTAAAATTTAACTCTAATAATGCTGGAGGAATTCTTGGGGGAATTTCAACTGGTCAAGAAATAGTAGCCTCTTTTGCAGTAAAACCAACATCTTCAATTTTGACAACAAGAAAAACAATAAATAAATTTGGAAAAAATACGACTATATCTGTTAAGGGTAGACACGATCCTTGTGTTGGCATAAGAGCTGTACCTGTTGGTGAAGCTATGATGAATTGTGTTTTATTAGATCACTATCTAATGAATAAAGCTCAGTGTAGCTAAACTTTTATAAATTAACTTTTTACTGCTTTAATAGTATCTTTATTAAACAAAAGATTTAAAATTTTTTTTGAAATATGAGAAGCATTAAGTCCTGCAATATCATACATTTTTTTTGGACTATCTTGTTCAATAAAAATATCTGGAAGTGTCATCGATCTAAATTTTAAACCTCTATCAAATATACCTTTTTCTGCTAATAAGTTTTTAACATGTGAGCCAAAGCCTCCTATAGAACCTTCTTCTATAGTAATCATAACCTCATGTTCTCTTGCACATTTTAATATAAGTTCTTGATCAAGAGGTTTTGCAAATCTTGCATCTATAATAGTTGTTGAGATACCTTTATTTTTTAAATCCTCAGCTGCAATTTTACATTCTTCAAGTCTTGTTCCTAAGCTTAAAATGCAAATTTGTTTTCCTTCTTGTATTATTCTGCCTTTACCAATGGCAATTTTTTCATCTATGGAAGGTAAATCCAAGCCAATTCCAGACCCTCGAGGATATCTTATTGCACTAGGTTTATCATTTATATCTACAGATGTGTTAATCATTTTAACTAATTCTGCTTCATCACTAGCTGCCATAACAATAAAATTTGGTAAAGTTGATAAATAAGTAATATCAAATGATCCTGCATGAGTTGATCCATCAGCTCCAACTAAGCCTGCTCTATCTATTGCAAATCTTACTGGTAAACTTTGTATCGCTACATCATGAACAACTTGGTCGTAAGCTCTTTGCAAAAAAGTTGAATAAATCGCCGCATACGGTTTAAAACCCTCAGTTGCCAAACCAGCTGAAAAAGTAACAGCATGCTGTTCTGCTATTCCAACATCAAACATTCTTTTTGGAAATTCTTTTGCAAAAATATCCATACCTGTTCCACCAGGCATTGCTGCTGTAATTCCAACAATTTTACTATCTTTTTGAGCATGTTTAACTAGTGTGTTAGCAAATACTTTGGTGTAGGCCGGAAGATTAGTTGTACTTTTTTCTTGTTCTCCAGTAGTGACATTAAATTTTGAAACTCCATGATAATGATCAATTGCTTTCTCTGCATACGAATATCCCTTTCCTTTCTGTGTCTTTACATGAATCATTATAGGGCCTTCATATTTAGATTCTTTGGCATTCTTAAGAATTGGTAAAAGAACATTTAAATCATGCCCATCAATTGGACCTACGTAATAAAATCCTAGTGAATTAAACATTGTTCCACCAGT
>CAJQJC010000028.1 GCA_905478565.1 uncultured Candidatus Pelagibacter sp.
AAACCATCCATAACAGGTAGCATCATCCAACCTAGTAAACTAAAAATAATGGCTTTCATAAGCCAATTGATACAGTTTAATTGAAGTATTTTAAAGCAAAGAATACTACTATTGGAATAGTAATAAAAGACATCAATGTTGATGTTACAATTGTACTAGCGATACTATCAACAATTTTTTTAGGTGAATACATCGATCCAACAAGATAATTTAACACAGCACTTGGCATTGCACTTTGTATTAATAAGACACCAGCTGCAAAACCATTCAAATCGAGTTTATTTATTATAAGAATACATATGAGTGGACCCAAAATAACACGTCCTAAGGCTAATATAATTGAGTCTTTTAAAGAAAACTTAAACCTTGTTAAGGCTATACCAAGGGACATTAAAACTAAAAATATTGTTGCATATGTTAAAAGAAAAGTGGTGTTTTCAAGAAATACTGGGACATCTAAGTTAAAATAAAGAAATAATACTGATATTATTATTGCATAAACAGGAGGACTTTTAAGAACTACATCAAAAGAAAATTTTTTTTTAGCAAGAAAAACACCTAATGTAAAATGAAACAAAATTATAACTGAGGCTATAGCAGAAGCTATACCTAGCCCTTGAGTACCATAAGCAAAAAGGCAGATAGGAATACCCATATTACCAGTATTTGGTAAAATCATTGGTGGTAGCTCCATACTAAGGTCTCTTTTCAAAAAAAAAAGTAATATTAAGCCAACTATAGAAAAGCCCCCAATCATAATTAAAGCATAGAAAAAATAAGAGGTAAAAACTGCAAAAGTAACACCTGTGGTAGTTACAGTATAAAAAATCATTCCAGGTGTTCCTATATTACCTGCAAAATTAGTTATGAAATTAGTGTCTATTTTTGGATTTTTTTTTCCTAAGTAATAACCAATACCGATAACAAAAAAAACAGGAAATAAGACTTCAAAAATTTTAGAATATAAATCCATTAATTATATATTCTTATTAATGTAGGATACTTAAGAATATTTTTATCTTTCCTGAAAATTGAAAGACAATTCTTGGAATTAAGTTCATTTGTTTTATGAGTAATAATAACAACTGTAGCTTTATTATTTTTTTTATCTGGAGTTTGAATTAATCTTTTTACAGAAATTTTATATTTAGCTAGTCTATTAGTAATCTTTGATAAAACACCTGGTTTATCTTTAACTTCAAATCTTAAATATAAAGAATTTTTATAATGATCAACATCATAGCATTTGATTGATTTTCGCTTATTGCTAGAAATACCAAAAGGTTTTTTAATACTACCATTCAATATTGAAATTAGGTCAGATAGTAATGATGAAGAAGTTGGGCCAGGACCCGCTCCTTCTCCTTGTAAAATACTTTCACCTACAGGTTTTCCTTCTAGGATAACTGCATTCATAACGCCAGTAACATTGCCAATGTAAGAATTTTTACTAACCAAACATGGATGAACAGTTTCAAATAATTGATTGTTAATAATTTCAGAGATACCTAATAATTTAATACGTAAATTTAATTGATTAGCAATTTCAATGTCTTTTAATTCAATTTTTTCAATACCTTCCATCAAACATTTATGTTTTGAAATCTTAGTATTAAATGCAAGAGCAGACAAAATTCTCACTTTAGCAAAAGCATCAAAGCCATTAAGATCTAATTTAGGGTTACCCGGTTCAGCGTATCCTAATTTTTGAGCCTTTTTTAAAACATTTGCAAAACTATCTTTAGAATCTCTCATTTCTGAGAGAATATAGTTAGATGTACCATTTAAAATTCCATAAACTTTAGTAATTTTGTTAGTTGCTAGACCCTCCTTAATAGTTCTTAATATTGGAATACCTCCTGCAACAGATGCTTCAAATTCTAAATTAACTTCTTTATCTTCGGCTAATTTAGCAAGATAATCTCCATGTTTCGATATTAGAGCCTTATTTGGTGTAATTACATGAATTTTATTTTTTAATGCAGTTTCAACAACTTTTTTTGATATTCCATCAGATAAGCCGATATTTTCAAAAAGTATATCAACATGTTTTTCCTTAAAGATTTTTAAGGGATCTTTATAAAAAATTCTTTTATTAATCTTAAATCTTCTTTTTTTATTAACATTTCGAGCTGATACAGCCACAATATTAATTTTCTTACCTGTTTTGAGTTCTATGTCTTTTTTTTTAGTATTAAGTTCATTTAATAAGTAAATACCTACTTGACCAAGACCCACTACAGCAATGTTAACTATTTTATTCATATTTATTCCTTCAAATCAGGATAAGAGCTTATTTTAGCATATTCTTCCAAAAGTTCATTAAATTCATTAAAAGTTAACTTATTATCAAAATTTAAACTATCGCTACCTAGTTCGTTTTGTGAGTTAGGAGTTGAGCAAGACATTAAAAAAAATAAAATAAGGATTTTTCTTAACATAGGCCACCCTTTTTTTTTAAATTAAATTTTATGTTCATATTTTGTATTGCTTGACCAGCCCCACCTTTAATTAAATTATCTATAGCAGATAAAATAATTATCTTATTTTTGAATTTTGTCTCACAAATCGAAATATGACAATTATTTGTATTGATTACATCATTTGTGCTTATTAAAGTATTAATTTTTAATATCTTTATAAATTCACTTTTTGAATATTTTTTTTTTAATAAATTTAATAAAGAATTTGCAGTAATTTTTTTATTCAAATCAACATATATTGTGCTTAAAATTCCCTTAAACATTGGTGTTAGATGAGGTGTAAAAGAAAAAGTCACTTTTTTTTCTGTATATTTATTTAATTCTTGTTGAATTTCAGAATTATGTCTGTGAAAACCAACACCGTAAGCACTTAAAGATTCATATAAGTTTTTATTTTTATATTTTTGATGTACTCCTCTACCTGCACCAGAATATCCTGATTTTGAGTCAATAATAATATTATTAGTTTTGATAAGTTTTTTTTCTATGATCGGTATTAATGGAAGGAGAATTGAAGTTGGATAACAGCCGGGACAACCTATTATGTTATAATCTTTAACTTTATCACTATTTATTTCAGGTAACAGATAAATAGATTTTTTAATATTTTTGATAGACTTATGTTTTTGCTTATACCACTTTAAATATTCTGATGCTTTATCTAGTCTAAAATCAGCAGCAAGATCTATAAGTGTATTCTTTTCTAAAAGATGATTGGATATTTCTTGCGCTTCTCCATTTGGAAGAGCGGTAAAAATTACATCTACTTCTTTAAGATATACTTTATTGAATTTTGTAATTTTTGGTAATTTTTTAAAATTTAATGATTTATCAAAAAAAGAAATTTTTTTTCCTACAGAGGAATTTCCACAAAGATATTTGATTTTAATATTTGGATGTTTGATTAATAGATTAATCAATTGAACACCGATATATCCAGTGGATCCAGCTACTAAAACATTAAGCTTAGGCATTTTATATTATAACAGTTTAGATTGAAAAAAGTATTATCTTTTAGAGAATTGAAAGCTTCTTCTTGCTTTCCTACGACCAGGTTTTTTTCGTTCAACTGATCTAGAGTCTCTGGTACTTAATTTTTCAGTTTTTAAAGTAGCTCTAAACTCCGAATCAAATAAGATTAATGCTCTGGCAATACCATGAACTAGTGCTCCAGCTTGACCAGTATGGCCACCCCCAGTTACACTGCATCTCACATCATATGAGGTAGCCTGATTTATAATTTCAAAAGGTCTTGTAATTTGCATCTTATGAGCACCACTAGTAAAATATTCATCCATAGTTCTGCCATTTACATAAATTTTACCGGTTCCCTTTTTAACCCAAACTTTTGCAATAGATTTTTTTCTTCTACCTGTAGCGTATTTACTATCTTTAAAATCTAACTTAATTTTAGGTTTTTTAGTATTTGTTTGAGTTGCTACGTTCATTTTAATTTCTAATTAAATTTTTAGAATTCAATTTTCCTAAATCTAAAACTTTAGGGTTTTGTGCTGCATGAGGATGATCTTCACCAGCATAAATTTTTACTTTAGTAAGTTGTTTTCTCCCAAGTACTCCACCAGGAAGCATTCTTTTAACCGCTAATTTTAGTGATTCTTCAGGTTTATTTTTTTCTAATAGTTTTTCAGGAGTTATTTCTTTAATTCCACCAGGGTGACCAGTGTGTCTATAATATTTTTTATCTTTAAATTTTTTTCCAGTAAATTTTGCTTGTTCAACATTTTTAACAACAACAAAATCACCATCATCCATATGTGGAGTATAAGTAGTTTTGTTTTTACCTCTAACTATCATCGCTATAATAGAAGCTAGTCTTCCAACTACAGCATTTTTAGCATCAATTTCAAACCAGTTACTAGTTAATTCACTACTTTTTAGAAATTTAGTCATTGTGCCAGGATTAATACTATTATTGAGTATAAAGTCAATTTTATATTTACCTTGCAATAGCTTGCTTAAATGATAGTTTGGTAATGCCGATTTGTTCCTATTGCAGGCTTTGTATTGCTAAAAAGGATTTTAACAACATTATCGGTAGGCATATTTGAACTATATTGTACGCCTTGCATTAAGCAAAAGTACTAAAAAAGGAGTATAAATGAGTACAAAAAGACAAAACCCAGAAACTATAGCCATTCATGGTGGTGATTATAGATGTGATCCAACAACAAAAGCTGTTGCAGTACCGATATATAGAACAACATCTTATCAGTTTGATAGTACAGAGCATGCAGCAAATCTATTTGCCCTGAAAGAGTTTGGAAATATTTACACTAGAATAATGAATCCAACTAATGATGCTCTTGAAAAAAGACTTGCAGCGCTGGATGGTGGATTAGCTAGTTTAACTGTTTCATCTGGACAAACTGCTTCAACTTTTGCAATTTTAAATGTAGCGCAAGCTGGAGATAACATTGTAAGTTCAACTGATCTTTATGGCGGAACGGTATCTTTATTTACACATACTTTAAGTAAACTAGGTATTGAAGTTAGGTATGCTGATCCTTCTGATCCCAAAAACTTTGAAAAAGCAATTGATAATAAAACAAGAGCTTTTTATGGAGAAACTTTACCAAATCCATATTTAAGAGTTTTTCCAATTAAAGAAGTATCTGATATTGGAAAAAAATATAATATTCCATTAATTGTAGATAACACAGCTGCACCAGTTATTTGTAAACCATTAGAGCATGGAGCTGCAGTAGTAGTTTACTCGCTAACAAAATATATAGCTGGTCATGGAACAGTTGTTGGTGGAGCTTTAGTTGATGGTGGTAATTTTGATTGGACCGCAGATCCAAAAAGACAACCTTTGTTTAATGAACCAGATGCTAGTTACGGCGGCGTAGTTTGGGGTAAAGCTGTACCTGAACTAACTGGTGCAAACGTATCTTTTGTAGTTAGAGCTAGAGTAACACTTTTAAGAGATCTTGGGTCAGCGCTATCACCTGATAACGCCTTTGGTGTAATTCAAGGTCTAGAAACAGTTGCTTTAAGAATGAAACAACATTGTGAAAATGCCTCAAAAGTTGTTGATTATTTAAAAAAACATAATGCAGTAGAAAAAGTAATTTATGCTACTGAACATAGTGCAGAAATAACTAAACGGGCTAAGCAATATCTAAATGGAGGAAATGGTGCTTTAGTTGGTATTGAGTTAGCTGGAGGTATTGAAGCAGGAAAAAGATTTATTGAGTCTTTAAAAATGTTTTATCATGTAGCAAATATTGGTGATGCAAGGAGCCTTGCAATACACCCTGCAACAACTACTCATAGTCAACTAACGGAAAGTGAGTTATTAGCTGCTGGAGTTACTCCTGGGTATGTTAGACTATGTATAGGTTTAGAGCATATTGATGATATTATTGAAGACCTAGATCAAGCTTTGAATAAATCTTCAAAAGGTAATTTAAAAGCTGTTAGCTAGAGTTTTTATAAAACAATAAAAGATAAGAACTCAAAACAAATATCGATCCCAACTGGTGTAGTGATGCATATTTAATCTCTACACCAGAAACTAAAGTTATAACCCCTAAAATAATCTGAATTAATATTGCTATATCAAATAAAATTATGAATTTAATTTCATTACTTTTTTTAAAAAAATAATAATTTAAAATTATGACAAAAAATAAAAGAAAATAAGCGTTAAATCTGTGTAGGAATTGAATAATTGATACATTGTTAAATATTTGAAAATTAAGATTATCTTTTAAATTAATATCATCTGGAAAAAAATTACCGTTCATACCTGGCCAAGTATTATAGATGAGACCTCCGTCTAAACCTGACAAGAAAGCACCTATTATAATTTGTATAACAATTAGCTTGAGTATTATTAGTAAAAGAAAACTTGAAATTTTTTTTTGGAATTTTTGTACTTGATATAGTTCCATTATATACCAAAAAATTAAGCTCAAGATAAATAACGCTAAAAAAAGATGTAAGCTTAATCGGAAATGGCTAACATCATTGTTGTTAATAAGTCCACTTGAAACCATATACCATCCAACTAGACCTTGAAGACATATAAGAAGAAAAATAAAGTAATATTTGTTAGAATAATATTTTGTTTTACTATACTTAAAACTAAAAATAACCAAAGGTATCAAGGTGAATAGACCTACAAATCTTGCTAGTAATCTATGTGCATACTCCCAATAAAAAATTATTTTAAACTCACTGAGTGTCATTCCATAATTAATATTTTTATATTCAGGAATTTTTTTATATTCAGAAAAATATTCAATCCATTCATTATTATTTAAAGGTGGAAAGACTCCAGTAAAAAGCTCCCATGCTGTTATAGAAAGACCGGAGTCAGTTAATCTTGTAAGACCACCTACTCCCACCATTCCTACAATTAATAAAAATAATGTAATTAACCATATCTTTAAATATTTTATATAATTGTCGCTATTTACAAACATGGTTTATACTTATAATAATCTTCTTAATAACAAAATGTATAAATGTCGCCTTTAAATAAAAAAAAATTAGAAAAGTTAAGATCAAAACTCGATAAGCTTGATAATGACTTACTAAAATTAATTAAAAAAAGATCTAATATCGTAAATGACGTTTTGAAGTTAAAAATCCATAAGAAAGAAATTATAGATCACAAACGTATTAAATATATTCTTAAAAAAATCAAAGATAAATCTATAAAGTCTAAGATTGATCCAAAAATTACAAATAGAATATGGAAAAATATGATTTGGTCATTTATTGATTACGAGAATAGAAATTTTAAGAAAAAATAATATTATTTACTGTGTGGAGGCAATTTTTTTTCCACAAACATTTCATGTTTTTTAGTTGAAGGATTGTATTTTTTTGCAGAAAGTTTAACTTTAGCCTTTTCACCTCCAGCAGGCTTTTTTACATAATAAAAAAAAGGACTATCAGGTTTAGCCTCTGGTACCAATCTAACTTTAACGTGTGTTTTTTTTGCCATTTATTTCAAACTTTTAATTTTTTTAATCAAACTGGAAATTTTTTTAAGTTTAATTATAATTTTATTATCAGAACTTATAGAATTATTTGATAATTCGTCAAGGTTTAAAGAATTGTTGGAATTAAGAACTTTTTTAACACCCTTAATGGTCATACCCTGTTCTTTGAGCAGGTATTTAACTTTTTTTAAAATTTCAATAGTCTCTTTATTATAATACCTTCTATTACCACTTAGAATTTTAGGTTTTATTTGCTTAAATTCACTCTCCCAAAATCTAATAGTATGCGTGTTTAAAGTCCCCTTTTTTGAATTAACGAGATCAAGAATTCTAGCAACTTCACCTATTGATTTGTATGCACTATCACTTTTATGAATCATTATTTGAGTTTATTAATTCTTTAAACTCTTTGGAAGCTTTAAATAACACAACATCTCTCTCTGAAATAATTTTTTCCTCTTTAGTTAAAGGGTTTCTTCCAATTCTGCTTTTTTTTCTACGTACTGAAAAAGTGCCAAATTTTGATATCTTCAAAGTTTTATCATACATAAGAGTTTCTGTAATTGTAGCAAAAAAATCTTCAATTAAATTTTCTGAGATATTTTTTGAAAAACCAATTTGCATGTAAATTGAATTAATTAAATCTTTTTTTGTTAAATTTACTCTTGTCATTATTTAATATTGTTTCTAATTTTTTCAATTAAGTTACCTTTAACAATTTTACTACATACACTCAAGGAATTTGAAAAACCAATATAATCAGTTCCACCGTGGCTTTTAATAACAGGAGAATTAAGGCCTATGAAAATAGCTCCATTGTATAAACGTGGATCAAGTCTTTTTTTAAATTTACTTAAATTTGTAATATTCAATAATGATGAAAGTTTTCCTATAAAGTTTCCTGTCATGGCTTTTTTTAATTCACTGGTTATAAAGTTAGCTGTACCTTCAGCTGTTTTTAATGCAATATTTCCTGTAAAACCATCTGCTACAATAACATTTACATCTCCATTCATTAAATGATTTCCTTCAATATAGCCCTTAAATTCAAAATCTAAATTTTTTCTTTGAGAAATTTTTTGATAAGTTTCTTTTATTACTTCATTACCTTTAATTTCTTCCGTACCTATATTGAGCAAAGCTACTTTGGCGTTATCATTAGGATATAATGATTTAAATAAAGATGAGCCCATTATTGAAAAATCAATTAAGTTTTTAGAGCTACATTCAATGTTAGCACCCAAATCTAAAACAACACTCATACCTGTTTTGTTGGGCCATAATGCTGATAAAGCTGGCTTATCAATATTTTCAATCATTTTTAAGTTTAGTTTTGAGATAACTAATAAAGCACCAGTATTACCTGCTGAAATAACTATATCTGACTCATTTTCCTTAACACTTTCTATAGCGAGCCACATGCTTGTTTTTTTTCCTCTCTTGGCTCCCTCTAGCGGGCTGTCTGTTCCTTTTACAACATCTTCTGTATGGATTATCTCATAACAAGTCGTTGGTAAAAAATCCTGTAAGCATTTATTAATTTCGTTTTTGTCTCCAAAAATCTTATAAAAAGAATCTAGATTATTTTTGTAGTGATGAATAATCCCATCAATAACTTTTTTTGGAGAACCATCACCACCCATTGCATCTACTGCAATTTTGATTGTTTTATGCATTTTAAAATTTTAATTAATTAATCTTTAGGGTCTAAAATTTGTCTACCTCTATACATACCTGTTTTAAGATCTATATGATGAGGAAGTCTATATTCTCCAGACTTTTTATCTTCAACAATATTTTTAGATGAGAATTTCATATTTTGTGCTCTTCTCATACCTGTTCTTGAAGGTGATTGTTTTCGTTTTGGTACAGCCATAATTATGGTTTAAGTACACCTTTTAAATAAGAATTTAAAGGATTATTTATTAAATTTTGCCTATATTTTTCAAAGTAAATAGCCAAATATTTCGGATCTGACTGTTTATCTATAAATTTTGACAATAGAGTTTCTCTATGCTCGGTAGAAAGATCTTCCCAATTATCAATTTTATCTATCATTGCATAAAAAATATTTATGTAATCTTTCATTTTTTTGTTGATTGACTGATCACCATACCCAATTTCTCTTATGCTCAACTCTAATTGTCTAAATATATAATCATAAATATCTTGTAAAATATTTTTACTATTATCTTTTTTATAAATTTTTAAAAAAAAGGCAAAATGCAACAATAAAATAGTTAATCTATCAGAAAATGCGTCTTGATTTACAAAGTTTTTATATAGATCTTTATTTCTAGTTAAATTAACTAAATTATTGTAGATATTTATATATTTAGAATTCATGAAAAAAATTTATTTAATATTTTTATCTCTTTTGTTTATTTCAAATTGTTCATTAAATAAAGTGATAAAACATCATGGTGTCCATTATTTGGATATTAAGGAAAAACAACTTGTTATAAATCAAACAAATAAAAATGACATATTAAAGATTTTAGGTCCCCCATCAACAAAAGGAATGTTTGATAATAATGTATATATCTATATTGAAAGAAAAACATCCTCTTCCAAACTTAGAAAATTAGGTAAGAAAAAATTATTAACAAATAATGTTTTAGTAGTAGAAATTAACAATAAAGGAATTTTAGTTTCCAAAGAGTTTTTAAATAAAGAAAAAATTAATAATATAAATTTTTCAGAGAGCACTACTGATAAAAACTATTCTAAAAGATCTTTTGTGTATGGATTTTTAAATAGTATGAGGCAGAAAATAAATGATCCATTGGGTAAGAAAAGAAATTCACAAAATTAAATCTCTTACCCAAAGTTAATTTATCCAGCAATTACTGCTAATAGCAATAATGCTACTATATTTGTAATTTTAATCATTGGATTTACAGCGGGACCAGCTGTATCTTTATATGGGTCTCCAACAGTATCACCAGTTACAGCTGCTTTGTGAGCTTCAGAACCTTTGCCTCCATGATTACCATCTTCTATATATTTTTTTGCATTATCCCATGCACCACCACCAGCGGTCATAGATACGGCAACAAATAAACCTGTGATAATTACTCCAAGTAGCATTGCACCTACTGCTGCTAAAGCAGCAACTTGTCCTCCAATAGCGAATATAACAAAATATAAAACAATTGGAGAAAGAACTGGTAACAGAGAAGGTATAATCATTTCTCTAATTGCAGCAACTGTTAATAAATCAACAAGTTTTGCGTAATCAGGTTTTTGTTTACGCTTCATAATACCTGGGTATTTTTTGAATTGTCTTCTAACTTCAACTACAACAGCACCACCCGCTCTTCCAACTGCTTGCATTCCCATTGAGCCAAATAAATATGGAAGCATTCCACCAATTAATAAACCAACAACAACATAAGGATTAGATAAATCAAAAGTAACTACTATTCCTTCTAATTTAGATCCAGCAACTTCTGAAAAATGCTTAATATCCTCAACATAAGCAGCAAATAAAACTAAAGCCCCTAATCCTGCTGAACCAATTGCGTAACCTTTTGTTACAGCTTTTGTTGTATTACCTACTGCATCTAATGCATCGGTAGTTTTTCTGACACTATTAGGTAATTTTGACATTTCAGCAATACCACCTGCATTATCTGTAACTGGACCATAGGCATCTAGTGCAACAACCATTCCTGCTAACGCCAACATAGTTGTTACAGCAATTGCAATTCCATAAAGTCCTGCAATAGAGTTTGTAGCAAGAATTCCAGCAACAATGATTAATGCCGGTACAGCTGTAGCTTCCATAGAGACAGCCAAACCTTGAATAACATTTGTTCCATGTCCGGTAGTAGATGATTTAGCAATACTTCTTACCGGTCTATATTCTGTTCCAGTATAATATTCAGTAATCCAAATTAATAAACCTGTAATAACTAAGCCAATAATTCCACATATGTATAAATTCATACCGTTAAAAGTTTTACCATTAACTGTATATTCGCTTGTAAATCCAATTACATAGTCTGTTACTGGATACAAGATAGCTAATGAAGCTACAGCAGATACAACAAAGCCTTTATATAAGGCGTTCATAACATTTTTACTTTTACCAAGTTTAACAAAAAATGTTCCTAATATTGATGTTAAAATACATGCTCCACCAATTGTTAAAGGGTAAATCATCATATTTAAATCACCAACAAAAAATATTGACGATAAAACCATAGTAGCAACAATAGTTACTGCGTATGTTTCAAATAAATCTGCAGCCATACCAGCACAATCACCAACATTGTCTCCAACGTTATCTGCAATTACAGCAGGATTTCTAGGATCATCTTCTGGAATTCCTGCTTCAACCTTACCTACTAAATCTGCACCAACATCAGCTCCTTTTGTAAAAATTCCACCACCTAATCTTGCAAAAATAGATATAAGTGAAGCACCAAAGCCAAGAGCAACTAATGCATTAACAATTTCTCTTTCCACAACACCGAATTTTAATAAAAAATAATAATAAACAGCAATTGATAATAAAGCTAGTCCTGCAACAAGCATTCCTGTAACAGCACCAGATTTAAACGCTACGGATAGGCCACTTGCTAAACCTTTTCTAGAGGCTTCAGCAGTTCTTACATTTGCCTCAACTGAAACAAGCATTCCAACATAACCAGCTATTCCAGATAAAGCTGCACCAATTAAATAACCTAAAGCAACTAAAGGACTAAATACAAAACCAATAATAACCAAAACAACAACACCAACCACAGCAATAGTTTTATATTGTCTAGCTAAGTATGCTTTAGCACCAATTTGGATTGCTGATGCAATTTCTTGCATTTTAGCATTTCCAGCACTTGAGCTTAGAATATTTTTACCAGTAAAATAACCGTAAACTATTGAAAGAAATCCTGCTGCAATTGTATAAAGTAAAATTGTTTCTACTGATGTGTTCATAATGCCTTTTGGTTGTTTAGTTGTTAAAATTTTATTGTTAAAGAGCGGACAATACAAAAAAAGCTGTAAAAGGCAATATTTAACTTATTAAAAAATATGAAAATATCCTTTATTTTTAAGGCTTATTTGCTTGTTTTTGTGATCGAAAATTGTCGATTTTTTACTGCTGGCTTTAATTGATCCAATTCTAGTAATCTTGACACCATAATTAGAGGATGCTTTTGAAATGATTCTTCTTTTACTCTTTGAGGCAGTAAATAACACCTGATAATCATCACCTTTTGAAATATAATTAATTTTAGCTAAATTTTTTAATTCTAATGTTTTTTTAAGATTACTAGAAATTGGAATATCTTTTAATTTAATCTGATAAGAAAGATTTTGAGTGTTAATCATCTTGTCTAGATCTGTCAAAAGACCATCTGAAATATCAATTGAAGTATTTGCAAAATTTTTAATCTTCTCAACTAACTTCAATTGAATATTGGGCATATAGTATTGATTAATAAAATATTTTTTTAATGGACCCTTACTAATCTTAATTTTATCTTTTAATAATAATAAACCCATATAACTGTCACCTAAATTTCCTGAAACATAGATATCATCATTAATTTTAGCTTTATTACGATACACTATCGTTTTAGAAAACCCGATAGATATTATAGTGAAACTTAATTTGCTTGAAAAAATTGTATCTCCACCACTTAAAAAAATCTTATATTTATTTTGTTCTTGATTAAGTGATTTTCTAATTTTTGATAAATTTGATTTAGAGAAACTTTTTTTATTACCTGAAGCAGAAATGAAATAATATTTTGGTTGAACACCCTTGCATATTAAATCTGAAATTGATGATCTTATTATTTTTTTAATAACTAAATCTGGTTTCTTAAAATTGATAAAATGACTACCTTCAGAATAAGTATCAACAGATATTACTAAGTTGTTTTTTTTATCAAAAAAAACATCGTCATTTAAATTCAAGGAACCTAGTGATTTTTTAGATAATTTTTGAAAATAATTTTTAATTAATTCAAACTCGTGCATCGTTATTTCTTATTTTTCTAGCAATTTTATCAAGAATTGCATTTAAATATTTTGTTTGTGAGTCCTCTAAAAAAAAATTTGATGCATCAAGATATTCTTTGATTATAATTTTAGTTGAAATTTTAGGTTTATATAAAAATTCAAATATAGCTGATTTTATAATTACTTGAAAAACTTTATCTAAATTATCTATTTCTAAATCATCACTTAGATGATTTTTTAACTCATCATTTATAACGTCATCCCTTTCAATAGTTCCAAGTACCACATCTTTTATAAATTTTTTAAATCTATGTTTTGAGAATTTGAGATCAGAGTCATCATTAAAAAAATTGCCATATAATTTTTGTATAATAATAACTCTAGGACTTTGATTGGGATTGTATGAAGTTTTCATAACTACTGAGATAAGACAGATATTGCAGCTTGTGCTGCTTCTCTACCTTTCTTCTTACGTGCAATAGCTTGCTTCATATTTAAACATGTAATAATCCCATTACCAATAGGTTTTTTGTTTTCAATAGACAATTTCATTATAGCGTCTGTTGTAGCTTGTGATATAAAATCAAAGTGAGGTGTTTGTCCTTTAATAACACATCCTAAGGCTATAAACGCGTCGTATTTTTTAATATTTTTACTTATTGTTACAGGAATTTCAAAAACACCAGGTACTTTTATGATCTTGATAGATGTGGACTTAGGTAATATGTCTTTAGCACTTTTAAGTAATCCTTTAGATATATCCTTATAGTAATCTGCAATAATTATTAAATATTTATTATTCATTAGATTATTTCTTGTTTAGTAATCTTTATATCATAACCCTCTAAACCAATAACCTTTTTAGGAGATTTCGTAATTAATATCATATTTTTTATCTTCAAATCTTTGATAATTTGAGCTCCAATACCATAATTTCTAATAAGTTTATCGTTTCCCTTTTTATAAAAATCATTATTTTTATAGTCTTTTAGAGTTTGTGTTACAGATTTTAAATTAGTATCTTTTATAAAAACTAGAACACAATTAGGAAATTTTTTAAAGTAGTTTATTGTTTTATTAAATGAGTTAGGCAGCTTTTGACTAATCAAATAGTTTTTGACAACATTAGAGGAAATAACCCTAACCCTGGGTGTAATACTTTTTTTTATATTACCTTTGATTAAAGCAAAATGCTCTGAACCATCTAGTAAATTTTCATATATTCTAATTTTATACTTTTGATTTTTAACCATAATGTCAGATTGTTTTTTTAACCTAATTAATTTTTCTTTTTTAAGTCGATAAGCGATAAGATCTTCAATTTTACCTATCTTTAAATTATGTTTATTTGCAAAATTAAATAAATCGTGACCTTTAGCCATAGTGCCATCTTCATTCATTATTTCACAAATAACAGCTGAGTTATTTTTTTTTGCAAGTTTTGAAATATCAACTGAAGCTTCAGTATGGCCCGCTCTTACTAAAACCCCACCATCTTTTGCAATAATTGGAAAAACATGTCCAGGAGAGACAATTTCTCGTTTATTAACATTTTTTTTAGAGGCAATTTTTATTGTCTTGGCTCTATCTTTTGCAGAAATTCCTGTAGTAATTCCCTTTTTAGCTTCAATTGAAACTGTAAATGCAGTTTTATTTCTTGATTGATTTATAGGTGACATTAATGAAAGGTTTAATCTTTTAGCTTGAACTCTGTCCATGGCTAAACATATTAAACCTCGTCCATATTTAGCCATAAAATTTATGTTTTTTGCATTAGAATCTGAAGTTGAAATTATTAAATCACCCTCATTTTCTCTTTTCTCATCATCAACAAGAATGAACATGCCACCTTTTTTTGCAATATTGATAATATTTTCAATTGATGTGTAATTACTTTTTTTCATTAAAATAATTTTTAACGTATTTAGATAGAATATCTATCTCTATATTAACAAGACCATTTTTTTTTAATGAAGATAAATTTGTTAACTTAAAAGTGTGTGGAATAACCCATATCTGAAAACCCTTAAGTGTTTTTTTTGAAATAGTAAGTGAAATCCCATTTATGCAGATAGAAGCTTTCTCAATCAAATTTTTTCTTTCTTTTTTTGCTATTTCAAAATCAAATAAATATGATTTATCAATTTTATTAATATCCAAAATTTTTCCTAATGTATCAACATGACCTTGACATATATGACCAGATATTTTTTGACCATACTTTAAAGGAAGCTCAAGGTTGATCTTATCTTTCACCTTCAAATACCTAAACTTGGATCTTTCAATCGTTTCTTTGGAAAGATAAAATTCCATGACACCTTGTTTAAGACTTATCAATGTCAAACAAACTCCATCACAGGCAACAGAAACTCCGATATCATTTTTAGATAATTTTAAATTTGATTTTACAAATATATTAATACCTTTGGGTCTTTTTTTTATATTTTTAACAATCCCTTGGTTAAATATTATTCCATTAAACATATTATTTTTTATAAAGAGTAATTAAGTCTTTTCCAATATTAGTATTAATCTTGTATTTAGTTTTATAGTTTTCTGATAAATCTTTAAAGTGTTTAAACTCCTTATGCTCGACAAATTTAGATAAAATTTTTGGACTTTTAAATAAGTAAAATTGATTAAATAGTTTCTTTTTAAGAGCATTTTTTGTTAATTCATTTCCACCTTCAATAAGTAAATTTCTGCATCCCATGTTAAAAAGTTTTTTAAAAATTATTTTTAAATCAAAATTATTATTATTGTCTAATTTAGATTTAACAAGTGTAATACCTTTTTTTTTAAATAATAAAATTTTTTCTTTATCAGCATTACTATAAAAAAATATTGTGTTAATCTTGTTTGATGTTTTAAAGATGTAAGATGAAGTTTTTGTTCTTAATTTATTGTCTAATATGATTCTTTTGGGTGAAAAATTACCTAAACTCGATAATCTACAATTTAATTTTGGATTATCTATATTTAAAGTTTTATATGAAATTAACAATGAGTCATTTTTATATCTTAAAAAATGGGTAATTTTATCAGAATGAACATCAGTAATTCTTTTAACATTTTTGCAATAAATCAAATTGTTTTTTGATAAAGCAATTTTTCCAGTAACATAAGGCATTTTATTTTTTTTGTTGAAGAAGTAAGATTCATAAAAATTTTTTATTTCTTTTTTAAGTAAACCTTTTTTTATATTAATTTTTTTTTTTTTTAAAATTTTAAAACTTTTACCTCTAACTTTTTTATCTATATCATCGATAGAATAAATAACTTCAGCAATCTTATTTTTTGTAATGATGTTTGTACAAGGTGGTGTTTTTCCGTAATGATTGCATGGTTCTAATGTTACATACATTTTTGTATTTTTTAAATTTTCATACGAATTTTTTATTGCATTAAATTCTGCGTGCGGTCTGCCACCAATACCAGTTTGACCTATAGAGATTAGTTTATCATTTTTCACAATTACACACCCAACTGATGGATTTGTTCCTGTTAGACCATGACGTGCTTTTGCTAAATTCAAAGCAAGACTCATATATTTATTGTCTTTTTTGGTGAATTTATCTTTTTTTGTAGACATCTATTTTGTCCACGAATTGTATAAAATCTTTTTCTTCTCTAAAGTTTCTGTAAACAGATGCAAATCTAACATAAGCTACTGGATCAAGTTCTTTTAGCCCTTCCATAACCAATGTTCCAATTGTACTTGTTGAAATTTCACTTTGCCCAAGCTCCTCTAATGATCTTGTTATTTTGCTAATAAATTTTTCGGCAGTTTCAGTATCAATAGGCCTTTTCTTTAATGAAATATAAATAGATTTAGATAATTTATCTCTATCAAAAGTAGATTTTCTACCATTTTTTTTAATTACCATTATTTCTCTAAACTGAACTCTTTCGAAAGTTGTAAATCTTGCGCCACAAACACATAATCTTCTTCTTCTAATTGCTGTACCATCTTCTGTTGGCCTTGAGTCTACAACAGACGTTTCACCTTTTTTGCAAATAGAACAGATCATTTATTATAAATTTTTATAAATTGGAAAAGCTGCTGTTAGATTAATAACTTCTTTCCTAACTTCTTCTTCAACTTTGGAATTATCATTAGGATTTTCTGACAAACCTTTAACAACTTTTGTAATTAATTCTCCAACTTTTTTAAATTCATTTAAACCAAATCCTCTTGTTGTTGCAGCTTGAGTTCCCAATCTTATACCTGATGTAATCATTGGTTTTTCTGTATCAAAAGGTATTCCATTTTTATTACAAGTGATATTCGCTCTAGAAAGACTTTCTGCTGCAGCATTTCCCTTAACATTATAAGGTCTTAAATCAACTAACATTAAATGAGTATCAGTGCCATCAGAGTAAATTTTAAAACCATTGTTTTTTAAAGTCTCAGATAAAATCTTAGCATTTGCTAAAACTGATTTTATGTACTCTTGAAAATCAGGTCTTAGAGCTTCTAAAAAACCTGCTGCTTTGGCTGCTATAACGTGCATCAAAGGTCCACCTTGATAACCAGGAAAAACTGCTGTGTTAAATTTTTTCGATAACTCTTCATGATTGGTTAAAATAATACCACCTCTTGCACTTCTGAAAACTTTATGTGTTGTAGAAGTAACAACATGTGCATGATCGCAAGGATTTGGGTATCCTTTTCCCGCAACTAATCCAGAAAAATGAGCCATATCAACCATTAAGTATGCTCCAACTTTATCAGCAATTTCTCTAAATCGTTTAAAATCAATTACTCTCGAATAGGCGCTGCCACCAGCTATTATTAATTTTGGCTTATGCTCTAATGCGAGTTTTTCTACATTGTCATAATCTATAAGTTCAGATTTTTTATCAACGTCATAGCCTATCGCATTAAACCATTTGCCTGACATTGAAATTTTAAGTCCATGCGTTATGTGTCCGCCTGAGTTTAAACTCATACCTAAAAATGTATCTCCAGGATTTAATAATGCTAAAAATACTGCTCCATTTGCTTGCGCACCAGAATGTGGTTGAGCATTTGCGAACTTACAATTAAATAATTTTTTTAAACGATCAATAGCTAGATTTTCAGCAACATCCACATGTTCACATCCATTATAATATCTTTTTCCAGGATAACCTTCTGCATACTTATTAGTTAGAACTGAACCCTGTGCTTCTAATACTGCTTGAGAAACAATGTTTTCTGATGCAATCAATTCTATATGTTGTTGTTGTCTAATTAATTCATCATTGATTGCCTTATGTAATTCTGGATCTACTTTTGATAAACTATCTTCAAAAAAACTTTTATATTTATCATTTAAATAATTATTTTCACTAGACATAACTAAATTTTTTTTATCCTTTTTGTGTGTCTTCCACCTTCAAACTTTGTTTTTAAAAAAACACTTATACATTTTAAAGCATTATTTTTTGTTAAAAGCCTAGATCCCAATGTAATGATATTTGCATCATTATGCAATCTCGATAATTTTGCAGATTTAACATTAAAACATTGAGCTGCACGTATATTTTTATGTCTATTTGCAGTTATATTCATTCCGATCCCTGAACCACAAACAAGTATGCCCACATGATTATTATTAATCTTAACTTTTTTAGCAACTTTATGAGCATAATCTGGATAATCAACCCTATCAGTATTAAAAGGACCTAAGTCTATATATTTAATCTTTTTTTTGCCTAGAAGAAGTTTGATAGATTCTTTTAATTTATACCCTGCATGGTCGGATGATAAAAATATTTTTTTCAAGCTAATTAAATTTATGGTCTAAAACACAGGCAACTAAGTGGATTCTATTTTCTTCTCCACCGTTAAAAGCATTATGATATTTTGTATTGTTAGTTATCCAAACTGAACCATCCGCAGGTAAATGTTTTGCAACGTTATCAACAACCATTATTGAACCAGGATTAGTTATGATTGGTATGTGTAACCTAGGTTCAGGATCTCTGTGCCAACTTAAAGTTGACCTAGGTTGTTTTAATAAAATTCTAACTCTACCCAACTTATATCTTGAAGAAAGAATATCAAATACTTCCTTAAAATAAGTGTTTTTATAATCTTCAATAAATTCTGAGTAGGCTGACTCATCAATACTCACATCTCTAATAACTTCTTTTCCTGTAGAGTTTGGTTTTGTCCAAAAAACTCCCCTTGCTTTATGGCCTTTAATTGAATCTGGATCACCAGGAATTTGTGTTAATGAAATAGCACCAAAATTAGAAATTCCTTCTGGACCATCAAAATTTTTAATCTTTAAAATCTCGTGGTAAGCTTTTTTGAGTTTATTTATATCAAACTTGAGGTCTTGTTTTTGAAAATCACTAAAATCTAATTTCATATAAATTGTTTATTACCTATTTTAAGATATATTTGTATAATACATTTGTCGCATTTTATAAATAGTTTAAAAAAATGATAACAGGAAATTACCCAAATTTGAGACTTAGACGCAGTCGAAAGAATGATTGGTCAAGAAGATTAATTCAAGAAAATAGCCTTTCAACAAGCGATTTTATATTACCGATATTCTTAATTGATGGAAAAAATAAAAAACAATCAATTAAAACAATGCCTGATGTTTATAGATATACAGTGGATAAACTTGGAATTATTCTAGATAAAGCAATCAAAAATAAAATACCTATGGTTGCATTATTTCCGCATACAAGATCGAATATTAAAAATGATATAGGCTCAGAAGCTTTGAATGAAGATAATCTTGTATGTAAAGCCATTCAGTATATTAAAAAAAAATACAAAAATGAAATTGGGATCATGTGTGATGTTGCTTTAGATCCTTACACTTCTCATGGTCACGATGGATTGTTAAAATCCGGTTATGTTTTAAATGATGAAACAATACAAATTTTAGTTAAACAATCGTTAGTACAGGCTCAAATGGGATGTGATGTACTTGCTCCATCTGACATGATGGATGGAAGAATAGGAAAAATTAGGAAATCTTTAGATAAAGAAGGCTATGAGATGGTTCAAATACTTTCATATGCTGTAAAATATGCTTCAAGCTTTTATGGACCATTTAGAGATGCAGTTGGATCAAAAGGTTTACTTAAAGGTAATAAAAAAAATTATCAAATGGATTTTAGAAATAGTAATGAAGCCTTAAGAGAAGTTTCACTTGATATCAAAGAAGGAGCAGATATGGTTATGGTTAAGCCTGGTATGCCCTATTTAGATATAATTAAATTAGTAAAAGACAATTTTAAAATACCAGTTTTTGCCTATCAAGTATCTGGTGAATATAGTCTTTTGAGTAATGGAATTAATAAAAAGTTAATTGATAAAAGTTCTATTATAGAAAGTTTAATATCTTTTAAAAGAGCTGGCGCCAACGCTATAGTGAGTTACTATGCAGATAGAATTAACCAACTTATCGAATAAACTATTTTAAAGAATTTAAAAAAACTAGTCGTGAGCTTGGATAGCTAATGTTATTTGGCCGTAAAATACTTTTTTCAAGATAGTCACTTACTAATTTAAAACCTTTTAATAATGTTTTTATATCTATTTTTTCATTATTATCTTCAATTAAAAAATTCGGAACTATTTTCTTTTCTTTAGAAGAGCTTACATAATAACTGGTCTCATTATTTATAATTTCACTAGTAACAATATTTTTAAGTTCTAGATCGTAACCAACTAATCTTAATATTTCTAATTCCCAAAAAATATATTTTTTAATCCATGTATCAAAATCCAATATTTTAAAAAAATCATCTATTAAATTAAAAATTTCTTTATTTGTTTGTGCCTCAGCTGTAAGAAGTTTTACTAAGTGCATGGCAGATGCTATACATGATAATTTCTGATTATGATCAAAATAAAGTGGTGTGAGAGCTTTTAAAATTTCTATTTTAAAATAACCGATTCTGTTAACATTTCTTGAATTATAATTAACATAAATTTTATTACCAACCTGAAGATAATTTTTAATCTTTTTTGATGTTCCTCCAAATATAATACCAGAAATTTTACCATGTTTTTCTGTATAAACTTCTGCAATTATAGAATTTTCATTATATTTATTTTTAGAAAGTAAAAATCCAGTATCATCCCAGTTCATTTTTTAATTACACTTTCTAAACATAAATTTGCAGCATTTTGTTCTGCATCTTTTTTGGAACTTCCATTACCAGTAAAAAATTTAGTATTTTTTATTTTAACCGCAACCTTAAATAATGGTTTATGTCTCGGGCCTGTATTTGAGATTAGTTTGTAAGTAGGTAACTTTTTGAAAATTTTTAAAGAGTATTCTTGTAATTTTGTTTTAGCATCAATTTGAGTGACTACACTTGCTAAAATATGTTCACTCCATTGATTTAAAATGAATTTTTCTGTAACATTAAATCCCTGATCCAAGTAAAGAGCTCCTATTAAAGCCTCTAAACAATCTGCAATAACCTTGTCCTCAATTTTAATTTTTTTATTTTTAGGATTAGAAACTAATATATATTTTTCTAAGTCTATTTTTTTTGCAATTTCCAAACATTTTTTTTTATTAACTAAAGATGCAAATTTCTTATCAAGTATACCTTCTTTTTCTTTTGGATAAATTTCTAATAATTTTTTTGCAATAATAAGTCCTAAAACTCTATCACCTAAAAATTCAATTTTTTCATTATTATCTTTTGAGTCAAAACTTTTATGTGTAAGGCTCTTTATTAAAATATTTTGGTCTTTAAATTTTAATTTAATTTTTTTCTCTAAAACTGATGGATTTATTTTCATTAAACAATTTTTTTAAAAAATCTGTTGAATCTTATAGTTTTATGCCATTTCCAAAATGCAAAAATGCTTCCAATTCTAAAATCAGATGAAAAAAAAATAAATTGAGCTTTTCCAACTAAATTATCTTTATGTACATATCCAACACTTGTCAAATATCTGCTATCTTTAGAGCAGTCTCTGTTATCTCCTAAAAAAAAGAAATGATCTTTTGGTACAATAAATTTATCAGAATTTTGGAAACTATAATTTTTTAAATAAACTGATTTATAAATTTTACCATTAGATAGTTTTTCTGTAAATGATTTCACTTCTATTTTTTTTCCACAATATACGACGTCAGATTTTGAAATTAATGATTTTAAAACTTGGTTATTATTAATATGCAAATCACCATCAATAAATTGGATTTCATCTCCTGGTAAACCTATCAATCTTTTAATGTAATCAGTTCTGTTATCTGCTGGGGTTTTAAAAACAACAATATCACCTAACTCAGGTTTACTATAAAACTTTCTTCCGTCAAAAATTGAAGGACTGAAAGGAAAAGAATGTTTACTATAGCCATAACTATATTTAGTCACAAATAATCTATCACCAATTAACAAATTAGGCTCCATAGATGATGAGGGAATATAAAATGGTTGTAAAAAAAGAGACCTAATTAATATGGCAATTACCATTGCATAAAAAATAGTTTTAAAATTTTCTATTATAAAATTTTTATTAATTTTCATTTTTTTTGAAATATAACATATGCAATTGAATATTTTTTTTCATCAGAAATAGATAGAAGAAAATCAAATTTTGTAATTTTAAATTTTTTTTTTATTAATCTTTTTATTTTATCCGTAATAACAAATATTGGTTTTCCTAATTTATCATTTTTTATTGATAAATCACTAAAATTAAGATTTTCTCTAAATCCTGTACCTATAGATTTTGAAAACGCTTCTTTAGCAGCAAATCTATTTGAGTAAAAAGATATTTTATCCTTTTTATTTTTTGCCAATAAAATTTCAGAATCAGTAAATATTCTTTTGATAAAAAGTTTGTTTGTAAGAGATTTCTTTATTCGATTTTTTTCAACAATATCCACTCCGATACCTAGTATTTGCATAATTATTATTTGATAATCTTTTTAAATGTTTTTATTGTTTTATCTAAACCATAAAATATTGACTCTCCTATTATGAAGTGGCCAATGTTAAATTCTTCAATTTGTTTTATTTTTTTTAAAATCTTTGTCGTTTTATAATCTAAACCATGACCAGCGTGTACTTCCAATCCAATTAAGGAAGCTAGTTTGCAACATTTTTTAATCATAACCAGTTCACGGTAAAAATTTTTATTTGCTTTCACTAAATTGGAAATTTTTCCAGTATGAAGTTCTATACAATCTGTATCTAATTTCTTAGCTAATTTTATATCTTTTATTGTTGGGTTTATAAATAAACTTGTTCTAATATTTTTTTTTTTGAATTGAGAAATTATTTTTTTTATCTTATTTTTATTTTTTGACAGGTTCAAACCACCTTCTGTCGTAATTTCTTTTCTATTTTCAGGAACTAAACATATGAAATTTGGTTGATTTCTTAAGGCAATTTTTAAAATCTTTGAATTTAATGATATTTCCAAATTAACTAGTATTTTTTTTTCTTTACATATCTTAAATACATCACTGTCTTTAATATGTCTTCTGTCTTCTCTTAAATGAATAGTTACAGAATTTGCACCAGAATTTATCACTTTCTTAGCTGCCAATAATGGATCTGGGTGCGTTGATCCTCTTGCATTTCTAATTGTTGCTATATGATCAATATTTATACCTAATCTCGTCATTTAATAAATCTACTTCCAGGAGTGGTGATGGGTATAGATCTTAATAGCTTTGGTAGTTTATTTTTTTTGTAGGTAGGAACCTCAATTTTCATATGTGAAATAATTTTTTTTTTAATTTTTAAAGTTTTATTTGTAGATCTATCAATTATTGATGCAAATCCAATTAATTTTGCTTTTGATTTTGTTACCAATTTAACACATTCCATACTTGATTTTCCCGTAGTTATTACATCTTCCATAATTAAAACTTTAGACCCTTTTTTAATATGAAAACCACGCCTTAATATAAATTTTCCATTTACTCTTTCACAAAAAATAGTTTCTTTTTTAAGAAGTCTACCAATCTCATAACCTATAATAATTCCCCCCATTGCAGGAGCTAAAATTAAATCTATTGATTTAAAGTTTTTTTTAATCTTATTTGCTAATGACTTGCAAATTTTATCAGCTAGATGAGGGTGACTTAGTAGTTTAGCACATTGAATATATTTAGACGAATGCAAGCCAGAAGATAATACAAAATGCCCTTCTAATAGTGCGTTAGTTTTTTTTAAAATATTTAAAGATTTTTTGTGTGAAAGCATTTCTTTTTTCCTCATGTCTGATGATTTTAAATTTTATATCTTTTTGTTTTAACTCACTTATAAAATTTGTAAAGTTTTTCAAATCTCTGATTATTAAATTAAATCTAAAATTTATATACTCACTAGTTTTTTCTTTCATTTCAACGTTTGAAATGTTTAATTTATGTAATCCTAAAGATGTAGTGACTTCGCCTAATTTACCTGGTTTATCAGGGAGTGAAATCCATAATGTTGTATTATACTTTTTAACTCTCTCTTCTTTTTGTTCACCTTTGAGATGCCAATATCTTCTAATTGCTGCTCTTGCTTTGCCTGTTTTTGTAATAGGTATCCAATGTAAGGATGGTGATTTATTTTTTGATGTTATAACTTCAACTACATCACCATTATGAAGGATGCTTTGTAGCTCCTTGTTATTACCATTTATTTTACAGCCAATAGCATTATCACCTATTTTAGTGTGAACAGCATAAGCAAAATCTATAGGAGTTGCATCCTTAGGTAATTTAATTACTGAACCTTTTGGTGTAAAACAAAATACATTTTCTTGAAACATTTGAAGTTTTGTATATTCAAATGAGTGTTCAGGGTTCTCATCTTTGTCGATAATTTCAACTAGATCTGCCAACCAATCATATTCCTTCCATGTTAATGAATTAAATTTTTCTGATGATTTATATTTCCAATGCGATGCGATCCCTCTCTCAGCAAAATCATGCATGGCTGATGTTCTGATTTGTATTTCAATAGGTCTTTTATTGGGACCAATGACAGCAGTATGTAGAGATTGGTACTTGTTTATTTTTGGTGAAGAAATATAATCTTTAAATCGACCTGGTATGCAATTCCATTGCTTATGAAATACACCTAAAGCTTTATAACAATCTTCTGTACTTTTTAGTATTACCCTAAAACCAATTATATCAGTTATTTGCTCAAGAGAAATTCTTTTTTTTTGTACTTTCCTCCAGATTGAGAACGGTGTTTTTTCTCTTCCAATGATTTCTGCATTAATTTTATATTCATTCAATAGTTCACTAATTTGTAATGATATTGAGTTAAAACTATTAACTTTGTCTTCTTTAATTTCATCCAGTCTTTTTTTAATTAATTCTCTACCCTTATTATTTAAGACTTTAAATGATAGATCTTCAAGTTCATCTCTAATACGATGCATTCCCATTCTGTCGGCTAAAGGTGCATAAATTTCCATAGTTTCTTTTGCAATCCGTTCTTTTTTTTCAATCTTAAGTATCGCATCAATAGTCCGCATATTATGAAGGCGATCAGCAATCTTAACTAGTAAAACTCTTATATCTTTTGATGTTGCTAAGATTAATTTTCTAAAATTTTCTGCTTTTGAATTTGAAAGAGCTTGATTTTCAAAGACAGATATTTTTGTAACACCATTAACTAAATCAGCAACTTCTTGACCAAATTCATTTTTAATTGTTTCATAAGTCGCATGAGTATCTTCAATAGTATCGTGTAAAAGACCAGTCGCAATTGTTGCGCTATCTAATTTTAATTCTGTTAAAATATTTGCTACAGCTATAGGGTGGTTAGAATATGGGTCACCTGAATGTCTTTTTTGATTTTTATGAGCCTTAATTGCAAAATCGTATGCTTTATTTAATTTTTCTGGATTTACAAATTTATTGTATAATTTTACTTTATTTATTAATTCTTCAGAATTAAGCATTATTAATTATAACATTAATTTATATCTCTTTAATAGATTTTAAGTCTTTTATCGGTAAAGCATTAATCAAATTTACAATACTTTTCTCAGTTTTTGGGTGTTTCCAAGATTTATCAATTTGATATAGGGGCAAAAGAACAAAATTTCTATCAACCATTCTTGGATGTGGTATCAGTAGTTTATTTTCTAAATTCAGTACATTGTGATTATAGTCAATAATATCAATATCGCATTTTCTAGGTGAATTTTTTTTAGACTTTACTCTTCCTAATTTTTTTTCAACTAATTTACATATTTCTAATAATTTTAAAGCGCCACAATATACTTCAGCTTTAATCACAATATTTATAAAGTCTGGTTTAGATGGGTCTGGCCATGACTCAGACTCAAAATTATTTGAACATTTTAAAATTTTAACATTATGTGTTTTGAGTTCTAACTTTGCTTTATCAATATTTTGTATCTTATTTCCTAAATTAGAACCTATAGCTAAATAAACTAATTTAGCTTGATTTTCTGATGAATCTTGCTTTGTCACGATTCCAATCTCTATTTTTTTTTGTAGCTCTTTTGTCAAATTGTTTTTTTCCTTTTGCAACAGCAATCTCTATTTTTGCTTTACCTTTTTTTAAATACATTTTGGTTGGAACCAACGTAAAACCATCTCTTTGCATTTTACCAATCAATTTATTTATCTCTTTTTTATTCAATAAAAGTTTTCTTTCGTCCATTGGGCTATGACTAGAGTAACTTGCTTGTTTATAAGCTGCTATGTGAGAATTAATCAAAACAATTTCTCCATTTTTTTCAACAGCATAAGAGTCTGCGATATTAACTTTTCCTTCTCTAATTGATTTAATTTCAGAACCTTTAAGCACAAGTCCTGCTTCAATTAAATCTTCAAAAAAATAATTAAAACTTGCTTTTCTATTTAAACAAATAATTTTTAAACCAGTATTGGTTTTATTGGTCATTAAAGTAAATCTGCTGAAGCAAGTGCTTTTTTGACAGCTATTTTAGTGGGCTCAGTAATTTGTACTAACGGTAGTCTAACTTCATCTCCACATAATCCTAAAAGCTTAGCTGCATATTTAACAGGACTTGGATTACTCTCAATAAACATCGAATTATGAATGGGTTGTAAAATTTTATCTAATCTTTGAGCTTCATTAATGTCTTTGCTGTCTTTAGATGTTGAAAATTTTTGAAACTCTGCACATAATTTTGGAGCTATATTTGCCGTAACACTTATTGCGCCAACCCCACCTCTTTTATTAAATTCTAATGCATTATCATCATTCCCAGTAAGTTGAATAAATTCTTTACCCATTTTTTTTTTTTGTTGATTAACTCTTTCTAAATCGCCAGTTGCATCTTTTACACCTGCAATATTTTTTAATTCAAATAATCTTGCCATGGTATCAACCGACATATCTATAACCGATCTACTTGGAATATTATAAATTATAATTGGTATTCCGCATTGATCATTAATAGCTTTGTAATGTTGGTATAATCCTTCTTGAGTGGGTTTGTTGTAATAAGGTGTGACAACTAAAACAGCATCAGCTCCTACTTTCTCTGCATGAGTTGTAAGAGATACTGCTTCAGCAGTTGAATTAGAGCCAGTGCCTGCTATCACTGGATTTTTACCTGCACTCTCTTTAATACAAAGTTCGATAACTTTTTGGTGTTCATTATGACTTAATGTTGGTGACTCACCAGTGGTTCCAGCTGGAATTAGTCCATTTGTTCCATTATTAATATGAAAATGGATAAGCTTAATATAAGCATCTTCGTCTAGCTTATTATTTTTAAATGGTGTAATTAAAGCAACATTTGATCCTTTGAACATAAATACTTATAACATAGTTTAACGATTCATTTAGTAAATTTATGACTAGATATATATTTTTTTTAACAAAATTAGTAAGTTTGATTTTGATATTAACTGTTAGTGCTATAGCAGTAGATATATCGATAATACCAGTAAAAAAACCTATTTTAGATAAGGAAACACAACAACAAAAATTAACTCAGGGCATTATAAAGCCAAAACCCAAACCAATTAAAGAACAAGAAAATAAAAAATTATCAAAGGAAATTATAAAACCAGAGGTTAAACCTTCCAAAAAAATTGAAAAAAAACAATCGAAAGAAATAGCTCAAATTGAAGAAGAGATAACTAAAAAAGAACCAAAAAAAGTTGCAGTAAAAGAAGAAAGTAAAGTTGGTCTTTTAATACCAAAAAATAAACCTCTTGTTTTTAAAAAGAAGACTACTGAGGCTGCTGTTAAGTCAAAATATTATAGTCAAAAGGATTTTAATATTGCAAAAAAGGCAATTCAAGCAATGGAAAAACGGAAATGGTCTTCTGCTGTATCAATATCAAAAAAAGCTAGAGATAAATCCATTTATAATTTTATTCAATGGAAACACCTACTAACGAAAGGTAACCAGGCAAGTTTTTATGAGTATATGGCTTTTATTAACGATAACCAAAATTATCCTAGAATAAACAGGATCAGATATTTAGCTGAACATAAGTTGTCAACGGATAAAATTTCACCTAATAAAATAATAAATTGGTTCGATGAAAAAGAACCATTAAGTGGGTATGGAAAATTAATACTTGGTGAAAGTTTAATTATTAAAGGTGATGTTGAAAAAGGAAAAACTTTAATTAAACAAGGGTGGATTTCAGCAGAACTAAATAGATCTGAAATGAAGTTTTTAAGAAAAAAATATAAAAAATACTTAAATGCAGATGATTATATTAAAAGAGCTGATTATTTAGCGTGGGAAAATAAATATTGGGATCTAAAAAGAATGCTTAGATATTTACCAAAAGACTATGAATTACTTTACACTGCTAGGCAAATTTTGATGAGTAAATCTTATGGTGTAGATAAAGCCATAGCCAATGTTCCTGCTAAACTTAAAAATGATGCTGGATTAAACTACGACCGACTTAAATGGAGAAGAAAAAGAGGTAGAGTCGATGATTCCTTAGAAATTATTTTTAAAGTTAAAAATGATAAAGATTATCTGGTTAGACCTGATAAATGGTGGGTTGAAAGAGCTATAATGACCAGAGCTTTAATTTATAAAAATAAATTTGAGCAAGCTTACAAAGTTTCAAGTAAACACTCATTAACAGAAGGTCCTGAATTAGCTGAAGCAGAATGGCTAAGTGGATGGATAGCCTTAAGCTTTCTTGATGATCCAATTTTAGCAATCGATCACTTCAATAAATTTTATCAAAATGTTGGTTACCCTATAAGTTTGTCAAGAGGAGCTTATTGGTTAGGTAGGTCCTATGAAAAAATTGGTGATCAAAAAAAATCTGAACAATGGTACAAAGAATCGAGTAAATATTTGACAACTTATTATGGGCAATTATCTCATTTAAAGATTAAACCAAATGAAACTTTTGAGCTTAATCAACAACAAAAAATTAGTGATGAGTATAGAAAATATTTTTATAAAAATGATTTAGTTAAAATTTCCTATCTTTTAAGTGAACTTAAAAAAAGCAAATATACAAAAAGTATTTTAAAACATCTTGCTAACGATAATATTGAAAATGGCAGTGAAGTTTTAGCAGCTGAACTCTCAACAAATCTCGCACGTTATGATTTTGCAATACAAATAGCAAAATTGGCCTCTTATGAAAAAAGATTTCATAATGATTTCAATTACCCGATTATAAGCACTCCTGCTTACGTGAATGGCCGTAAAATTCCTGAAACAGCTTTCATTTTATCCATAATTAGACAAGAGAGTGAATTTGATATGACAGCAAATAGTCACGCTGGAGCTCAAGGTTTAATGCAACTAATGCCTTACACTGCAAAAATTGTTTCAAAGCAAGCAAAACTCCCTTATTCTAAATCAAGATTAACCACAGATCCTGAATATAATATAAATCTTGGATCGCACTATATAGCTGGATTAATTTTAGAATATGATGGTGCCTATCCATTTGCTATTGCAGCTTACAACGCTGGTCCAAATAGAGTTAAATACTGGAAAAAAATAAATAAAAATCCTCAAAAAAAACAAATAGATTATGTTGATTGGATTGAATTGATAAAATTTAAAGAGACTAGGAATTATGTTCAACGCGTTCTAGAGAATTATAATGTTTACCGATATATTCTAGAAAAAAAACCAATTCTAATTAAGGACTTTTTTAAGGATCAGCCACTATATTAATGGCGGAAGAGGAGGGATTCGAACCCTCGGTACAAGTTTCCCCGCACGGTCATTTAGCAAACGACTGGTTTCAGCCTCTCACCCACTCTTCCACTGCGACATTGATATATCCGATTGTATTGA
>CAJQJC010000029.1 GCA_905478565.1 uncultured Candidatus Pelagibacter sp.
TTATCGTTATCTAAAGTTCTGGTATCTGTAACGGTCAAAAGTGCTATATTTACAATCATAAATTTAATTTAATTATAATGTTTATATTATCATTTTTATTTTTTCTAACAGCAATATTATATTCTAGCGTTGGCTTTGGTGGCGGATCTACTTATCTGGCTCTTCTGTTGATTTGGGGTATCCCTTATCAAATTTTTCCTGTAATTGCTCTTTGCTGTAATATTATAGTCGTTTCTGGAAATTGTTATAATTATATTAGAGCAGGTAATATCAACTTTAAATTATTAACACCCTACCTTATTTCATCTATACCTCTTGCATTTATTGGGGGTACTTTATCAATTAGTAAAAGTTTTTTTGAGATTCTGTTATTTTTGGTATTAATTGTTGCTGGAATTTTATTACTTTTTAATTTTAGGTCGTTCGATGATACTGATCAAGTCCATAGGAAAATTTCAAAAATCTTTGCCTTTTTAATAGGTGGTTCAATCGGATTTATATCCGGTATAGTTGGTATTGGTGGGGGTATTTTCTTAAGTCCAATATTGCTTTTAATAAGAGCGGGTAAAGCAAAAGATATAGCCACAGCCGCATCATTATTCATCTTGATCAATTCTGTAGCTGGTATACTTGGGCAATTTACAAAACATACAATTTTTTATGAAATTCAAAATTATTGGTTATTGTTTTTGTCTGTATTGATAGGAGGACAAATAGGTAATTTTCTTAATATTAAATTTTTTCCTGCAAGAATTTTAGCATTAGTTACATCTGCTTTAGTAATTTTTGTCTCAATAAGAATGGGATTGAAGTTATTTATTTAATATATATATAACAACTTACATGAAAACATTCAGAGCATTTGGACCAACTCTTGGAAAAGGTAAGTTATCAAAAAAAATCTTAAAGGTAATTAATAATCATGTTGATAAAACAATGATTTCAAAAAAAAATGATTATAGTTCAAAATTAGTCAGTCAAATCAAAGATGAGGTAAAATTAAATTATACCTTTATTAAAAAAAACTTATCTAAAGAATTAATTAAAAATATTAGAAAATATCTAGAAGTATCAGGTGTTTCAAATATTAAGGAAATAAAGATAATTAAACTTTGGGTAGTGAGACAGTTTAAAAATGAATATAACCCCATCCATTATCATAGCGGGCAACTTTCAGGTGTTGGTTATCTCAAAATACCAAAAAATATGAATCAAAATAAAGTTGTAAAAAACAAGAAAGTTAAAACAAATGGAACTATTGACTTTATAAATGGTCAAAAAAACTTTTTAAGCAAAAGTATTTATAATTTAAATCCAAAAATAGGAGATTTACTAATTTTTCCAAATTATTTAATGCATGCAGCATATCCATTCAATGTAGATGGTGAAAGAAGGTCCTTTTCTTTTAACGCCAAAATTACATTTAAAAAATAATTTGAATTATCTTTTAAAAGTTATATAAGTTTATTGCCGATTTGATCCGTATTGCAGGCTTTAATTGCTAAAATGGAAATCATTAATAAAATTGGTAAAGGTAGTTGAACTGTATTGTGCACCTAGCATATAGCTAAAGCACTAAAAAAGTGAGGTACAAGAAATGAACTTGGATTTTTTCAAACAAACAAGGATTTTAGATGGAGGAATGGGTCAAGAATTACTAGCAAGAGGTATGAAGCCAAATGGAACCCTCTGGAGTGCAAATGCGTTACTTAAAGATGAGTATCATCAATTATTACTTGATACACATTTAGACTTTATCAAATCTGGTGCAGAAATAATTGTCACAACAACATTTACAACTAGAAGGTTACGATTAAGAGATAATAGGATTGAAGATAAGTTTGAATATCTAAATACTAAAGCTGGAGAAATAGCAAAAAAAGCTAAAGAAAAAAATCCCCATATTTTTATTGCTGGAGGTTTGCCACCACAATATTTAACTTATGAAGCTGACACAAGATCGGATAGTGAAATAAAAGAAAATTTTTATGAACAAGCAAAGTTGTTAAATCCATTTATAGATTTTTTTTATTTTGACGTGTTAAGTAGTGTTAGGGAATTTAGATTAGCAATTGAAGCAATAGAAAATTTCAATAAACCATACTTAATCGGCGCTCATATATCAGATGGTGTTAAATTACCAAGTGGTGAAAAAGTTTCTCAAATAATTACCGAGATTGATCATAAAAAACTTTTGGGACTAATGCTTTCATGTGTTTCTCCAGAAAATTATGAATTAAATTTAAATGAGATAAAAAATTTAGGTATACCATTTGGTTTCAAACTCAATGGATTTATAACAACTTGTCCTAAATCTGGTTACACAAATAGCTACAATAAAAGTAAATCTGGAAATCCAAATGAATTTTTAGGCCAAAGAAAAGATCTTACTCCAAAAAAAATGGCCTTATTTGTAAAAAAATTTAAAGATGCGGGGGCTACTATTTTAGGTGGATGTTGTGAAACTAGACCAGCTCACATAGAAGAAATGGCAAAGCTAAAGTAATTAATCATTATCTGTTAAACCTGCGCCTGCTCCACCTTGTTTAAGGCTTTCATTTTCTTCAACAAAAGTGTCTTCAGATAACTTGTATAGCTCTTTCCACTCGATTTCACTGAATGTGTCTTTATTTTCTAAAATATTTATACTGATAACTTCAGATAATTCAATAATTTCACTTTTAAAAAAATTGTAAGAAATACTATTGTTAAAATTCATAATAAACTCTTTATCATCTAATTTTAAATGTATTCTTTTTCCTATCACTTCTGATGCTCTGCTTACAAATGGTAAAAATAATATTGGATAAGCAATATTTGTAAATTTAATTTTGTTTATATTTTTTAAATTTCCAATTTGATCTAAAAAACTTACTCCTGCAATAATTGGACAAAATTTAGATTTACTTGTTTCATTTTTTTCTTTAATCAAAGTTAATTCTTCTAACTTTAAATCTTTTTTTTTTTTATAAAAATCATTTAAATTTTTGATACCAGGTAAACTAAACATTTCTAGTAATCTTATATTCTTTCCTATTTCTTCTGAAATTCCCCAAGAATAACCAGCTGCCCTACTTGATCTTTTTGATACAGTATCGATCTCGCTTAATGATCTCATGTGTTTTTAATTATAGACCCAATGTTCATTATAGTTTTTTAATTGTTCAGGCAATGGCGCACCTTGGAACATGCAAATTCTTAACCATTTATCTGACCTTGGATCAAATTTAAGAGCTCCAAAAAAAGATAGCTTAAGTCTTAACATGTCAATAGGAATTATTTCTTTTCCAATTGTATTATCTTGTATTTCTGAGTATGGAAATTTTTCTACAATAAATGCTCTTCTAACAACATGCCTCAAGTCAAAATTTTGTGATAGGAATTCTGAAATCTTTAAATTATTTTTAGATGATTTTATTACTTCATAAAGTTTTTTAATATCTCTGGCTATTGCAAGTGGTTGCTCTAACTCTGATCCTACTTCATCAAATCTGTTTGCTAGTCTTGGTTCTTCTTTATTTTTGGAAATAAACCAAAAGTTAAGTTGGTTTTCCTTCTTTAAAAAATCAATTTTTAATATGTCTGAATATTTTTCCTCTAATATAGTTTTTAGATCTGATACTGTTCTATCAGTTGGTATGTTGAAATATTTTTCCTCCTCTGAGCTCATTTTTTTAATTAATGGACTTACAATGTCGTCATAGGGTTCCATCATCATTGATACAACATATTCTATGCACTCTTCATCGTAGTTATTTTCTAAATATAGATAAATTTTATTAAATGGAAACTCCTCATTGAAATCAAAATCATTATCAAGATAGAGAATAAATTGGTTTAGCTCGCTAAATAAGCCTTTTATTTTTTTCTTTTGATATTCACTATCTGTATTCCAAGATGTAATATTTTTTATTGATTTTTTTAAACAATCTTTAAATAAATCACTGTCTTTTGAATTTACTTTTTTTATTCCTCTAATTTTTTTTAAACAAATTTCTCTTGCATAAATCCAATTATTGAGAAGAGAGGGATGATTTACAATAAATGGAGCCATACCAAGGCCAGTGGAATTTCCGATACCTAAGCTTTTGCATATTTCTATGTCTAATTTAACTGCTTTTTTTGGATTTTTTTTGTGCGCTACGTGATTTACTTGATCAAAAGTAAATTGTCTAACTAAATAAACAAGCATCATTTCTAATCTAAAAGGACCGTATATTTCTTCTCTATTTTTAATTCTAAATCGATCAGCTAAACCAAATTTACCAGATCCATAAACAGCAGTTGTTCTATACAAATATCCAACTTTAGAAAGTAACTCTCTATCTGGCTGAATACCATTGCTTAAGTTTTCAACTACATGATTAAAAACTCTAACTGATTTATTGGCTCTTGATAGTGTTAATTCTTTAAATGAAAGTCTACCGAACTCTTGTTTAGGAACTTCATTTAAAAGTCTTTCTATATCTTCTTTTGTTGGAACGCCATCATGCAGTGTAAATGCAGCATCCCACTTTGTTGCTATAACTCTATCTGATCTTTCATCTTCATTTAATTTATTTGCAAAACAAACTAATGAATAAACTCTATTATTTTTTTTAAATGAGTAAACTGCTGTACCAAAACCATGTTCATTTAAATCAAATAAATCTCTTTTATATTCCCAATCTTTAAATTCTTTTAGAAAGCTTCTTAAAAAAGACAGTTTAGATTGATGAAATGATCCAAGTCTAGATAGTTTCATTATGGTATTTGGGTTTCTTAAAGGAATATCCATTAATTCATTCCTTTGTAAAAATTGTACCAATTGTTTCCTAAAATACCATTAATCTCATTTTTAGAAAAACCAACTTTTTTTAAACCTGACTCAATATTGGTAAATCCTCTTGCATCTAAAAACCAATCTGGCTGTTGAGGAAAGCCTGGTTTATTTTTTGATCCTTCTCCATAATTTTCACTTTTACTCCAAGTTCCTTTTCGCATCCACTCAACTATTGTATCCGGTTGATTTAAACAAAGGTCAGAACCTATTCCAATTTTTTCAGCACCCATTAATTCTGCTGTTTTTGCTGTCATTTCACAAAAGCTTTCTATTGTACACTTGGTGCCATCTTTTAGATGATGTGGATATAACGAAAGTCCCAACATACCCTCATTGTCTGACAAAATTTTTAATAGTTCATTTGATTTATTACGTTTTGCTGAATGCCAAAAAGAGGGATTAGCATGAGTTATTGCAATAGGTTTTTCACTAATTTCAATAGCATCTATAGTGCTTTTTTCTGCAGAATGAGACATATCAATTACAAGTCCAAGTCTATTCATTTCTTTAATAACTTCTTTTCCAAAGTTAGTAACTCCACTATCTATATTTTCATAACATCCAGTAGCTAACAAAGATTGGTTATTATAAGTAAGCTGCATAAATCTACATCCTAAATCATAAACTTTTTCAACTAAACCAATATCGTCCTCAATAGGTGAACAATTTTGAAAACCAAAGAAAACTGCTGTTTTACTATCAGACTGTGCCTTTTCTATATCTTTAAAACTTTTTCCATGAAAGATTAAATCAGAATTTTCACTAAAATGTTTTTGCCAATTTTTAATAACTTCTCTTAATTCCTGAAAATCTTCATGATAAACTATTGTTACATGAATGGCATCTAGTCCTGCCTCTCTATTTATCTCAAAAATTTTTCGAGACCAGTTGCAATACTGTAAATTATCAATTTTAAAATCCATAATGCTTAATAAAATATAAAGAATATCAATAAGTTGGATAAATTCTATTAATTTTTATTGAAATTTTTAACTTAATTTGAAATAAACGTTTAGGTGATTAAAAAATAACACCTAATGTCCAAAATTAAATCTAAAAAAGTATCAATTGTCATGGGAAGTCAATCAGACTTTAAAACCATGATTTTATGTCAAAAAGTACTTAAAAGTTTAGATGTAAAGTATGAAACAAAAATTATATCTGCTCATAGAACTCCTGATAGAATGTATAAATATGCCAAAAATGCTGAAAAGGAAAACATAGGGGTCATTATTGCTGGTGCTGGAGGCTCTGCACATTTACCAGGTATGATTTCAGCACTCACTTCTATTCCAGTATTGGGAGTTCCAATAGAAAGTAAGAAACTTAAAGGGTTAGATAGTTTGCTATCAATAGCGCAGATGCCAAAAGGTATTCCAGTAGGAACTTTGGCTATTGGTGAAGATGGTGCAATTAACGCTGCTTTGTTGGCTGCAGCCATTATAGGTAATATGGATAGCAAGGTTAAAAAAAAATTAAGTCAGTGGCGATTGAATCAAAATCGATCTGTTAAAAAAAAACCTAAATAATTTTTAAATATGTCAAAACCAACTCTTGGTATTATTGGCGGTGGTCAACTAGGAAGTATGCTTGCTATTGCAGCAAATAAACTAGATATAAAAACAATCATTTTTTGTGATGATATTGATGCTCCAGCACAAAATTTTTCCAATGAATTTATTCATGGAGATTATAATGATCAAAATAAGATTAATGAATTTGTTAACAAGGTAGATATAATAACATTTGAGTTTGAAAATATCCCCTTTGAAACATTAAATGAAATCAACAAATCAAAACCAGTTTTACCAAAACCTTCTGTAAATAGAATAATTCAACATAGATTAGCTGAAAAAGACTTTATAAATAAATTAAATATAAGAACGACAAGGTATGTGTCGATTGAAAAGAAGTCTGAAATTGACTCAGTTCAAGATATGCTTCCAGGTTTACTTAAAACAACTACCTTGGGATATGATGGAAAGGGACAATATCTAATACAGAAGATTGAAGATCTAGAAACTCTTAATATAGATTTTTCAAAAGGATATATTTTAGAAAAACTAGTAAAGTTAAAAAAGGAAATTTCAATAATCATTACTAGATTTGATAATAAAAAATATGAAATATATGAACCAGTAGAAAATTTACATGAAGAACAAATACTTAAATATTCAAAAATCCCAGCAGAAATTGAAAGTAAAATTTTAGAACAATCTAAATTATGGGCCATGCAAATAGCAGAAGAGTTAAAGTATGTTGGTACCTTATGTGTTGAATTTTTTATTGATAGAAATGACAATCTATATGTGAATGAAATTGCCCCCAGAGTCCATAATTCAGGACATTTAACTATTAATGCTTACAATGTTAGTCAATTTGAAAATCATATAAGAGCTGTTTGTAAACTTGAACAGGTTGCACTCAAAAAAATTTCGAATGCAAAAATGAAAAATATTATTGGTAATGAAATATCTTTTTATAGAGAAAAAAAATATGAACAAAATGAATTTTTCTTTGACTATTTAAAAAAAGAGATTAAAAGTAAAAGAAAAATGGGTCACTTAACCACTCTAATTAAATAAATAATTCAAAATAGATGATTAAAATTTTAGGTTTTTTAACTATATTTTTTTTATATAACACTTCTACAATTACTATGGAAAAAAAACCTTATCATCATCTACCTGATGGAACATTTAGAAATCCAGAAGGATCACCTGTTAGATCTAAAGATGTTAAATTTTCATACAGACAATTTTCAAAAGAAAAGAAAAAAATAGATTTAACAATTCCAGAAGATCTTGTTGTTGATAAAGAAACCGTTTTATCTGATTTAAGAAAATATGAAAATGAAGATTATATAGCCTGGATTGGTCATGCAACATTCTTGATAAAATTAGGTAATACTACAATTATCACAGACCCTGTTTTTTCTAAAAATGCTGGTCCATTAATTTTTGGTCCTGATAGATTTACTGATCCAGCTTTAAGCTTAGACGAAATACCAAAAACTGATTTATTTTTGTTAACTCATAACCATTATGACCATTTAGATAAAAGCACTATTAGAAAATTTCCATTTAAAGATGCTAAAGTTTTATTGCCTCTTAAACTTGGAAAATACTTCAAGCCTAGATTTAAAGATATAAATGAAATGGATTGGTATGATGAAATTAAAGTTAA
>CAJQJC010000030.1 GCA_905478565.1 uncultured Candidatus Pelagibacter sp.
ACCGTTGAAAAAGTTAAGATCAAATATGTGTTGGTAAGAACAGATGCAGGCCAGAGATGGAATGTACCTGGTTCTCACTTAACATTGATCAAGGAGGCAGTTGATGCCTAATTGGTGCGATAATCAAATTACTATCACAGGGCCAAACTCTGTGATAGACAAGATAGAGAAGATTGTAAAAGAAGAAAAGGATGGTGATGGACTTCTTAATTTTATGAGTCCGATGCCCAAAGAACTAGACGGAACAATGGCACCCAGTTCAGCATCAGACAAGCCACAGCCGATGATAGAAGGCTTTGATAACTGGTACGACTGGAGATGTGAGAATTGGAGCACCAAGTGGGACGTCAATGAGTTCTACGGTGTGGACAGACAGCACCTAAATGATTCATTAGACGAATCTACAATCTCATTTGGGTTCAGTTCAGCCTGGTCACCACCAATAAATGCCTACCAAACATTCATAATGAATATGTCAGAGAAGAATTTGGATGTGTCCGTGAAGGCGTACTACTACGAAGGTGGATGTGATTTCATGGGGTGTTGGGACAATGGAGATGACGACTGTTATGCTCCAAGCGATTACAAATCAACAGATGACTTTTGGCAAGACGGCGTAGGTTCTACCCTGGATGATGTTTTCAACATCACGGAGTCCATGGCGGAGTACGAAGCAGAACAAGAAGCAGAAAAAGAAGATGTCCATGAGTATGTTAAAGGTCAAGCGATGAACATAGGGGAGGAGGCATAATGCCAAAGAAACTTTATAGAGTCCATGCAACCAAAGAGGTTTGGATGGAGGCAGACATAGAGGCCAACAGTGAAGATGAAGCATTAAAACTGGCCGAGGAACATCACGGAGAACAGGAGTGGGATGAAAATCACTCTCAAGGTGGTGACTGGTCATATGACGAAGTGGAGGAACTATAATGACAAGACAAGCGACTGACAAGATATTGGAGATGGTTGAAGAAGGCGTCCTGGACAAGGATACTGTGATAATGTCGTGCCTGAAGTATATGTCGGAAGACGATGTGGCAGACATGGCTCACTCCAATGAGTTTTTTATCAACGAGGAAGAGTACGATGAGGAGGATGAAGAGTAATGTGGGAAGATGAATTATTTGACGAGATACAAAAGGGTGACAAGGTCTGGTACTGTGGAGACGAGAACGACGACACGGTGTACGGACCAGCCAAAGCAATGATGATAGGACCTATGGGTTGGGTCTGTGACAAGGGTGACGGACAACCTATAGTGGTCAACGAAGGCGCCAACTATCTAGGCCATACTCCTGCTGAGGACAGGGAGCCAGATCACTTTGGTCACTTCATGAACACACACGGAGCAGACTAGATGGCGACCATAGAACAGAAGAAGAAACTGATCAAGACGATCAAGAACCCATTCAGGTACTTCAGACTGAACTTCAGTCGATATGGCGGTGAGGTCGCGATGGGCACCATAACCAAGGACCAGTTCGAGTATTGGTACGACAACGACGGCTTCGAGGAGTACATGGCCGCGGTGGATTTCGATGCCGATGACGCCAACAAGGAGATACCCAAACGAGCACAGTTCACACACCCGTTCTACGAGTACAGTGACATCTGTCACCTGTCAGGACCAGAATGGGCGGGAGGACAGACACTCTATATCGAAGAGGTGAACAAGGACGGCAATCCGATGGACGACGGTGATGGTGGTTATGTGAAAGACATCCAGCACGACTTCGATGACTTCACGTCACTGGGGGCCACCGTTGAATGTGAGGAGACGCATAACTCCGGTTCCAAGAGTTGTCAGGACCATTATTATGTGTTCGGACAGTATTTCAACAAGGGTGGTTGGCACACGCCAGACATCATCAAGACAGATGTAGACGGAATACTGATGGACAAACTCAAGATCCGATACACGGATGCGGACGGATTCAAGGTTTTCAATGAGGTGGAGTATGATGGCGAGATGTACTATCTGGAAGAGGATAGCACCGGAAAATCGTCAAGTTTCTATGTGATGGAAGGAGATAATCTTTAAGAAAGTCAATGATCTTGCGACTTCTAGCACGGTTGACGCTATTACCAGCCATGTTATACTGAATTATAACAAAGGAGTTGAAAATATGTATAAAAGAGACCAACACTATAACGAGAAGATTTCTACAGAAGATCTTTACAAAGAATTAGACACTCATTACAATGGTGAAACAGACCTAGTTAGGAATTTGATGTCTTATGCAATCACAGACGAACTAATAGAAACAAGACACGAATTATCTTGTGCCAATGAAGAACTTTGGTGCCTAAATGATTGGCCCGAAGGTGAAGGATTTGGCAGTTCAGATAGATCAGAATATTTGAGAAGAATCAAAGAGACTGTCGCTTTTGAAAGATCATTCCTACAGGCAGAGAATGAGTTGGTGCAGATCAACAAGTTGGAGGAGTCTCCAAAGAATGATACTGTTAGAGCATATATGAAAATGAACGACAAACTAAAAGAAGGGATGGTGGCATAATGGCGACTAGAGCGAGGATAGGTATAAAACAGAAGAGCGGAAGAATAATAGCATCGTACCAACATTGGGACGGATACCCAGGAGGACTAGGATACAACCTATGTGAAAATTGGGAGAACTCAAAGAAGGTCACTGATGCGATCAAGTTAGGTGACAGTAGCAAGTGGGGAGTGATCATAGGTGAGAAGCACGACTTCGATGCTGACAGACACGGTTCGGACTTCGAACATATGAATTGCTATTACAACCGAGACAGAGGCGAGAAGGATTGTGGATACAAGGTCTACAAGGATGAAGCCGAATACATTGAGAACGGTTTCAGATCAGGAGAACAGTATGTGTACCTTATGAAGGACACAGGCGACAAGGATTACCTTGGCAATCCGAAGTTCACTTGGTACTATGTGGAGAGCAGATACACTTCAGAAGGCAAGGAAGTGATCGACACTGAATTCAAACCTTTGGAGAGATATGCAATTTTAGAACACATCGACATCCTGAAGAGAACATTGGAACAGATGGATGAAAGGAAGGTGGCCTAGATGGTCAGGATTGATTGGAGATACCTCAAGGAGAGAGGCGACTACAAGGTGGACGAATCCAAGAACAGAGGGTTCAGCCTTGTGGAAGTCGATCAAGAATACGATGTGAAGACGGTGCTGGAATCTTTCTATGAGAGCATGAAGGAGCCAGTGAAAATTATCAACATAAGAAGAGAGGAAATAATATAGTGAGCAAGGTGAAGAAGGTTGCATTATCATTTGGTGATGGAATGTTATTCGCTTCGTACACAGTTCTACCAGTGATTGGTATTATGTGGGCGACGGGTATAGTAAGTTTGAACGTATAAGGAGGGGCAGATGCCCAAGAAAGAAAAGATATGGACAATGGGGAACAAGGGTCCGACAGGACCTTGGGTTTGGCACGCCTGGATCAAAGGTGGCAAGAAACCTGTTAGGGTCGTGGCGTTTGATTTAGAACATATCAAGTGTCAGTTAGAAGGCAAGACGGTGATCAAGGCCGTGAAGCAACCGGAGGAGAAGGATGAGTTCTCATCTGTACCGTTAGGACCAAAGGGTTCTAAAGTGAACAGACCAGCGGACTATGACAAAGGATTTAAGATATTGAGGGAATGGGTAGACCTAAATGGTGGACCACCGGAGGAGATCAGGGTGAAACTTCGTGAACTCTACATAGATTATGAAGTGATAAAGAGAAAAACCACAAGATATAGTGCCAGAAAAAAGAAAAGATACTAGATATAGTGCCATTTAGAGGTTGACGCTATCCGTTGCCATGTTATACTGAATTATAACCAAACAAGGAGTTGAACATATGAATACAATAGAAGAAAACAAAGACCTTTTAAAATTCAATGCAGAAGGCATACATCCTACAGATATGTTTATCAATGCGAGAGCAAAGGCAGTAGAAGCCGTTGATAAGTTCATGGAAGGCAGAGAGGAACCAATGTACTGTGGTTTCGCCAATATTTCGATACATCCTGCAAGGGGTAGATTTGTTTCTATCATGAAGAAGGCAGGCATAGGCGATAGCGGTTTCAGAGGCGGATACAGAATATCTTATTATGATATTATGCCACAGGATCACCAATATGCTAGAACACAGTCGTTGGACATCAAAGAAATAGCCACAGAGGCTTTCAGAGATGAACTTAGAAAATATGGTTTGACTGTATATGCAGAAAGCAGAGCAGACTAGTGTCAGGAACATTAGAATTCGTTTTACAATCAGCGAGGGCCGTTATGGCCTCGCTGGCTATGTCCTATGAGGTTGAGACAGGAGTGAGTGTGAACGAACACGAATTGAAATGTATGGCACAGAACATCTACTTCGAAGGTAGAGCGGAACCCATGATGGGCAAGATAGCGATAGGCCATGTGGTCATGAACAGAATTGAAGACAAGAGATTTCCAAGTACCATATGTGATGTGGTGCATCAAGGTCCTGTAAGGGAGTCATGGAAGACAAAGAAAGATCCTACTCTGGCAAAGAAGGACAGAATTTATTATCCAATCAAGCACAGATGCCAATTCAGTTGGTGGTGTGATGGACAGAAGGACATAATTTGGGCAACATACATGAACGGTGAGGTCATAGAATCAAACATGACAGCCTGGAGAGACAGCATCCATGTCGCATTATTCATCATGAACGGTGATTATGCGAAGGATCCTACTCACGGTGCGGTGTTCTACTACAACCCCCACATCGCGAATCCAAATTGGGGTAAGATTTACAATGAAACCGCTATGATAGGTAATCATAGATTTATGAAGGACAATTAATATGAAAAAGAAAAGAAACAAACTAGAAAGAAAATTAGACGAATACAATCACACAATGGAATTGGTAAGAACAATCCTACCGATTGCGATATTGGTGATTCAAGTTATAATTTTAATGAAGGTGATATAATATGCAACCATGGAAAGTGATACAAGAACTTGAATCGGATAACAGCCGATTGAAGAAAGAGGCAATCATTAAAAGGGAGAGCGATGCGGATAACATCAGATTCTTCAACGGCATAGGAGCGGCCTTGGACGGCTTTAGAACATTTGGAGTCCAGAAGGTGCCAGTTGCTAAAAAAGATGGCACAGGAATCACACAGACAGAATTCGATGATGTTTTGAGACAGTTGGAGGATAGAACCCTAACAGGCAATGCCATGAAGGATGTGATCCAAGACCTATGTGATAGGTCAAACATGGAACAATGGAATGATTGGTATCGTAGGATCCTGATCAAGGACCTTAGATGTGGGATGACCCACAAGACCGTGAACAAGTTTAGCACAATGAAGGTACCTGTTTTTGAATGTATGTTGGCCACAGACTCTGCCAAGCATGAGAAGAAAATGGTGGGAGAGATGCTGATAGAACCCAAACTAGACGGGGTCAGGGTGATCGTGATATGTGATGTGGACAAGGACGAGGTGAAACTGTTCTCGAGGAACGGTAAGGAGTTGTCTAACTTTCCAGAGATCAACCAGCAATTTGATGAGATGTTGGATCAGATGTCAGAGAGCATGGTGTTCGATGGTGAGGTCATGAGTGATGACTTCCAAACTCTTATGAGAGAGATACACAGGAAGGGTGGAGCCAAGACCAAGGATGCCAAACTGAACCTATTCGATTGTATGCCACTCTATAATTTTATGGACGGCAGTTGTGTTGACCCCATCACGGAGAGAAAGAAATGGTTAGATGGATACAAGTTCGGACCAAACATCAATGTGGTGGAGTCGGTGAGAATTAATTTGAGTGATGCAGATGGGCAGAAGCAATTCGCAGACTACAACAAGATGTGTATAGACAGAGGATTCGAAGGCATCATGGTGAAACCCGTAGGTGGCATCTATGAATGTAAAAGAAGCACAGGATGGTTGAAGGTGAAGCCATTCATAGAAGTGTCATTGAAGGTCACGGATGTGGAAGAGGGCACGGGCCGTAATGCAGGCAAACTAGGTGCTCTTGTAGTCGAAGGCACAGACATGGACAAGTTTATCAAGACCAATGTTGGCTCGGGTCTAACAGACACAGACAGGGAAACATTTTGGGAGGCCAAGGACAAGTTGATTGGCCAGATAGTAGAAGTTAGGGCAGATGCCATAACACAGAACCAGGAAACGACAGATGAGTGGAGCCTCAGGTTTCCAAGGTTCTTGAGATTCAGAGGCTTCGAACCAGGAGAAAAACTATAATGACAAACAAGATAAACTTGGTAATCAACTTATCCATATTGGCCCTGTTGATCTACCTAGCGGTATCTGTGAAGACACTCCAAGACAAGGTGTTTCCGGATCCCAACATCATGAAACCTTTGATGGGATATGACGATTCCAAACAGGAGTTGGAGTACAATATCAGAGAGTTCTTAAACAATGCCCTGGAAAAGGCAATAGACGAACAGGAGAAATAACATGGACGACCTAGATAACATACTGACCAACATAGACCTAGAAGAGGAGAAGTTGGAAACCGAAGACAAGGACTGGTACTGTGGAGACTGTGAACACGGACCTATGATGGACAATGACACCCATTGTTCTAGATGTGGTGCCAAGCACAGTTCTCATCACGAAGAGGAGATGACTGGATGGGAAGATGAGGACATCGAATCGGAAGTGGAGGAGATATGGTAGAGTACAGTAGCCACGACTGGAGGAAACACACAGACGACGCTGTCGTGATGGACGAACACGGAACAATCATCAGACCGGTCAACGAACTGAAGGTGAAGTTCACTGATCCAAAGAGCCTGAAGGTACAGGAAGTCGATGTATCCAGACTGATCAGGGTGTTCTGTAATAATCAAACCCTAATGAGGAAGAGTATAAAATGATTGGAATAATGACACAAAACACCAAGGACAGGATAGCAGACCTAGAGCGACAGAAGATTGATCTAGAGAATCAATTGGAGACCCTAGGATATGCGAATAATTTGGTAAGAATGCACCAAATTGAGGAGGAAATATACGAGATAGAAGACACTATCCGTAAATTACTTCCATAGAATGGGGGTTTTTAGGAGGTTGACGGTATTACCGTCCATGTTATAATGAATTATAAACCATTTAACAAAAGGAGTTGAAAATGGACACACAAATAGAAAAAAAGATAATAGACTTCACAAGATTGACAGGTCTAGCAGAAAGAATTACTATGAGTCATGGCACTTTGTATGTGACTCTAAACCAACCAGAACAATGCGATCATTTCCACAAGGTTATTAGAACTTTCTATGTGGATAACATCAACCAAGACGGTGGCGTGAATATGTACGCCGTAGGCGATGAGTTCGCTTTTGATTTCGTTCCAGAAGACAGGGAGGCACCTGTGTTCGTTGAACCTTACTCAGATGAGAAGTATTCAGGCAAGGAGATCATGGATAACACGGAGATGGGCATTTGGTCAGAGTTCGCGGAAGATGAACTGATGAACAATATCCCACAAGATGTTGACACCATGTTGGACCTAGAGAACGATGCGAAGGAGGGCAGATAACATGACAAGAAATAGTTGGATCCTGAAACAGATCTACACAGATGCCAAGAACAACCTGGGTTGGTTGTTCAAGGTTGTACTGTTGGCGGGTGGTTTCATAGCAGGGATCAAGTTGCTGATGTTCTTCAGTGTACCCAAGGAGATCGTGTTTCCAGTTCTATGGACCGCGTTCATCTTGGTGGCGACATACCATTGGTACTCGATGAAGTATGATTGGAAGAAGGACGACAAGGCATATGACAGAGCGTCTAAAAGATACATGAAAAAACTAAAGGGAGGAAAATAATGTTTGATTCAGAATACGATGAAGTGAAACGGATACTGGCATCCAATGATGTCACAGACCTAGACCAGATAGAATATGGTTCAGAGGTGTACGAGGACCTATATGACTACTACGCCAACTCAGGCGAGATGCCATATGGTATCATGAAGGCCAGAGAAGGAGATCCGGATGTTTGGATCATAGACAGACTGATAGACCTGGGATTCGACAAGGAAGAACAGAATGATCCAAATGGATTGCCTCTGAACTTCACAGACAAGTATCATGACGAGGAGATGGCCTAGTGCCTAGACATCCAGACAGCCTAGCGTCAGACGAGATCAATTACTCCAGTAAGACTTTGAGGGCGATCGCCACAAACGGTTTGCCCTTGAAGATACAGGTGGAGTGGACAGACAATGACTATTGGGAACGGAGATATCCAGACTCGGACGAATTGGATTGCATCAATGTGGCAGGTTGGCAGGTACGGATCAATGGCCGGAAGTACCCGAGGGGGAACTACGCCGGAGATGACACACTGGATTGGACCTATAGGTACACGGCTCCCAAGACCGAGAGAGGACAGAAGACGGCTATCAACAGGGCACTATCTGAAGCGAGGTTGACGGTTTGGTAATCTACTTTATAATGAAACTAACAAAGGAGAAACAACTATGAAGACTTATACATTTTGGGTGACACTTGAAGGCAAGAGCCCAATGAAGGTTGCAGAAGATGGCAGAACGGCAAGTGAGGCCAAGAGCATAGTGGAGAGCAGATTTCCAGGTGCTAGAGTGATGTTCGCGGAGGGTTTCTAGATGAAACGAACTTTCGCTTGTACGGTGTGTGGTACTAAATTTGTCCACAAGAAACCAGAGACCCTGGTTGGTAAATTAGGCATCATACCGGTGAACCTTTGCAAGAAGCATTTCAAGGCAGTCATGAAGCATGACGAACTATTGCTGAATGACCACAGGAAGGTGGCGTAATGGAACCAAAAGACGTTTCAAAGAAACATTTCTACATATCGCTGGTCAAGAGCCTGATCAGGATAGCGGCCTCGATTGCACTGATAATATCAGGAATACCTTATGTGGTAATGGCCGGTTGGTTGTTGGGCATAGCGGAAGTCCTAGGAATTGCTGAAGAATTATAGGTAGGTTGACGCTTTGGTAATCCATAGTATAATGAAGAATAACAAATAAGGAGTTGAATATGCAAAAAGAAATAATAGACAGAGACACACCACACAAGGACATCGGCAAGAAGAAATTCAGAGTGAGAAAGGCATACACGGCCTGGGTAGAGTACGATGTGGTCGCAGACACCAAGGACGAGGCAGAGTCGGCTGTGATGGAGCATGGTGGTATCGAGAGAATTGAATGGCAGGAGGGTTATCACAACGATGAACCCGTTGAGGTATATGCGGGTGATTGGGATCCTGACTACTCTGCCGAGAACGGTGACTTCACCAAGAAGGTGGCGGAGTGTGTTCCATACGAGGACAACTCAACAATCGATTATTCGGATCCGAATTGGACCGAGAATGAATTCGAATGGAACGAGGAGCAGAATGCCTAAAGGATACAGATACCCAGGTCCGATCAAGTCGGACAACGATCCAATCTACGAGGACACTCACGGGATGACCTTGACCATGAACCAGATGGCAGATAGATTGGCGAATGTGGAAATGACATCCATCTTCAAGGACAAGGCGGAAGGCGATGTGGACACCCTGGCCTACCTGCTCGAGAACGGATTCAAGGGATACCACAAGATGAGTCCATCGGAATTGATTGAAGAATACAGTTCTGTGGAGGACAAGTGGTATGAATACTACCAGGACGATGAGTTGGCCATGGGAACTGACAGTGATGATCCCATCCACAAACTGGAAGAGGAGACGGTATAATGACGATAGGACACGGATTCGGAATGTTGGCGGTCGGCCTGATAGCGATAGCGATAGGTGGACTGATCATCTACAAGATTATCAACTACAAACCAAGGGAGCAAAAATATGGCAAGTGATATCCTACACAAGGTACCCAACCCACCATTCCCGGTGGAGATAATGGACAAGGCACCGGTCGAGGTGGCGAACCCATTCTCGGGCGAGAAGGTGATGTTGGAACCAATCGCGGTCGCGGTGTATGACTGTATCAAGGGAGCGGAGATGATGGGAGACCATGGCATGGTGGAGAAGGGAATCGACTGGTTCATAGAACACTATCCAAAGGAATATGGGGTACTGTTAGACTAATGATTATCCGTGGACACTCAGGACAGGACATCAGACGCATGATCTGGAGACGGAAGTTCAAGTTGCTGACCGTTGCTGTACTGATATTCATCGCTGTGGCCTTGATCGGTTGCACGAAACCTAAACCAACACTCAACGCCCTTGACAAGTTCTGGGACACCCTGGGTGGCAAGACAACGGATTTGGTCGAGGAGACCAAGTAGAAAGGACGACGAAATGAAGAAATTATTAATGGCATCTATCATCCTAGCAGGAATGATGGGATCAGCATCGGCAGATCCACAGACGATAATCAATAACATCGCATCTGTGCCTGGCAAGTTGCACAATCACATCCAGATGGAGATAGAGAAGACCAAGGAGTACCAGTCCAAGAACTGGGCCAAGATGAAAGAGGACTTCTTGAAGATCAAAGCAAAATTCATCAAAAACTAATGATGAACAGGATTGGTTGTAGACTTCAACTCCCTACAACCAATCTTACTTTACCAAACGGAGTAGACAGAATTAGAAGACGTGTTATAATATACAAGAATCATTTTAACAAGGGAGGAAACAAATGATCAACAAATATATAAAAGTAGAACAAGGCACTTATCGTAATCAGGACATGAGCGGTAAGATATTTCCGATACTGAAGGACTATCAGAGATTCGCGGGCAAGGAGGGTGGATTCATCACCGTTGATTGCAGTGAGTTGGATGGCTTCGAGGGACTGGACAAGGCAAGGATAAATGTTCCTGCCATAACAGATCTAACACTGACAACCGAAGGTGCTTTCCAGATACAACGGGACGAGCAGAACAAGGACAAACCCGAGTCAACGCCTGCAACGGGCGAGGAGACGGACGAACAGGCCATAGACAGAATCGCGGCCAGATTCGAGATACTGGACGAGATGGCTGAGGCGGTGAGCACTTCCAAGGTGAGAGCCATGATAGTGTCAGGACCCCCAGGCATAGGTAAATCGTTTGGTGTTGAACGGGCACTGGAGAAGAGATCCATGTTCGACGACATAGCAGGATCCAATCGTAAGTTCGAGGTTGTCAAGGGTGCCATGAGTCCCATAGGACTCTACAAGAAATTATATGAACATAGTGCCAAGGGCCATGTGGTATGCTTCGATGACTGTGATGCCATACTGTACGATGACCTAGCACTGAACCTGTTGAAGGCCGCACTGGACACGGGCAAGAAGCGGACATTACACTGGAACACGGAGAGCAGAACACTGATGGCGGAGGGAATGCCCAACAGTTTTGAGTTCAACGGCGGGGTGGTGTTCATCACCAATGTGAAGTTCGACAATGTGAAATCCAAGAAACTACAGGACCATCTACAGGCATTACAATCTAGATGTCATTACCTGGACCTAACAATAGATTCAATGAGGGATCGTATGCTCCGTATCCGACAGATAGTTGCCACAGGCATGTTGGAGAAGTATGCCATGGGCAAAGAAGCGGAAGAACAGTTGGTGCAGTTCATATTCGACAACAAGCACAAGTTGAGAGAGATATCGTTGCGTATGGTACTCAAGATAGCAGATCTCTGGAAGATGGCTCCGGACAGATATCAGCACCTGGCGGAACAGACCTGCATGAGACCCGGAGCATGATGAACACGCGATTATGGATTTGGGCCACCATCATATTGGCCCTGATCCTCATAGGCAATCTGGGGGGCATATGGTTGGCATCGACATTGTAGTGATAGCCACCATGTTCACCCTGATCGTGCTACTAACAGGAAGGCGATAGATGTCAGGATTAGAAGTATTCGCAGTAGGCGTGATCGCTTGGTGGACCATACAATTGATAGTACCAGGCTTATAGAATTCTTTGGACCTCCCTCTAAAGGATAGACCCCCAGTAGACTTGACGGTGTATTGGGGGTTTCTCACGGATTTTTCACAGTAGTGGCAGTATCAGTTCCTGGGTCAGCCTCTGGTGGGCCAACCTGTTGGGGTGTGTGCCATCTGGCCACCAGTATCGTCGCTCCAGTGAGTTGGCGTTGTTCTGGGCACGCCATCGGAACATGAACGCCTGTTGCTCGGCCTGTTCATGGAATCCCAGCAGTTCCTCGTCACAGTCGGTGTATCGCCAATTCCTGTTGTTGTGGGTCATGCTGGCCTGGCTGTCAGGTATGAGCCATCTGACCCAGTCCTCCGTGACCACACGCCATTCCGGATACACCTGCCTTGTCCATGCGGGCACTGGTGCCACCCCACCCACCATCAACACCGGTCGACCCTGTGCCAACCGTGCCATGTGGGCCAGGCTGTTCCGCATCAGCAGGTCCCAGGCCGCATCATAGGAGGCCCGATCCCGTGGTTGGTGTTCGTCGCCCGTTAGGGCCAATCCCGTGAGGTCGATGTCCAGGAATTGGCGATTCATCAGATCCCTGAACGGGTCAGTGAGGAACCACAGGATCACGTCCGTGTCCGTCAACAGGTGCCGAGACCCCGGTTGCTGGAGGGCATGGTACGGTTCCAGTCGGTCGAGTTGGGCCCAGTTGCTGGCTCCGGGATCAGCCACCATGATCACACCATGACCGGCCTCCTCTAGGTATTGCCGGGTGCCTGGATGCACCACACTACCAGACCGCCCATCAGGATCACTGGCCGTCCACTGCCATTCGCCACAGGCCCATGAATCTCCCACTATCATCACCGTCTTCATATGTGGGTATTTAACGGTGGGCACAGAACCGCCCAAATAACACCCATTCCCACAGGTTGACGGTATTACCAGATATGCTATAATTTCTATATAAACAAAGGGAGAAAAAACATATGAAAAAACTTATCATTCTAATAGCACTTTTATTCACAACGACAGCACAGGCAGACGTGAACTTCCAGAAGGTGTATGATCACCCAGGCAAGGCCAAGGATCTCATTGACAGCATCCAACAGGCAACCGTGCTGGACTGGAAGGTGCAGAACAACACACTGAAGGGCACCGCAAAGGTCAAATGCCTGATCAAGAAGAAGGGCATATTTCCAGCGGTGTATAGCACCTACAGGGGAGACATCGTGTTTGAAGCAAAGGATGACAGATTCAGAGTCACTTATTCAAACATGAAATATGTAGCAGAATCAGAGATTGACAAGTCAATGGGAGGAATGAGGCTATCATCGGCCTACAAGATAGATTGCACAGATGACTTCGACAAACTGACTTGGTATGTGATAGAGAAAGCGGAGAAATACGATAACAATTGGTAATTGATAATAAACACCAAAGGGGCGGTAGCAGTATCGCCCTTTTTTTGTGGCCGTCCCTTCGCTTGGTAATGGTAAGCGTCAGAGTCGGCCCGCGTCTGGAAGACGGATGCGTCAGCAAAAATTTTCACATCAACACTCGCAGTGGTAATCCGGGCATATGCCAATAAGTTCCGCAGGAACTTGCGTACGATATTTTTGACACCTTCCCTTACTGTATCCTTACCTTATCTAATGCTAGTGGGCACACCTTGACAGACTGTTCTTTTCCCTTGCGTGATTGATATGCAGTAATGGACGGAACTTAACTATTAGAAGATTAATGAGTATAAGCCATATATGGCCAGAGCACACACGATGACTCTAATGATAAGCGACGACCCCTCCTGTGGTACTGAATGGTCCAGGAACCTGGGACGCCATGCTGGTCTGTGATCCCTCTTGATTTCTGGGTTATGTTTATCGTATTCTCTTTGAGTAGGCATTGAGTAGATACTTATCGTACGGTGGCTTATGGGCGTGGAGCATTTGAACTATGCCTGCCATCCTTAGGATTTTGTTACCAAAATAGAATGCTTTGATGTGAGAATATACATCGTACGCCACAATTGACGTGGTCGTGGGGTGAGGACCGCCGGATCATCATGAGGCCACCTTGCGGTATGGCGGCAACGGCATGTGGGTCTGCAACATTATGCCATGCGGTAGGTGTGAGTGGTGTAGGCCTTCGGGCCAGTCTAACGGAGATATCTATTACGGATGTATTGGGCATAGCCTAACAGGCACAGTATCGCACAGTAGAATATGAATGATAGTAGCATATAACCTATTTATTTCGCGGCTGGTAATGTTTGGTAATGACTGTATGGTGCGAGGCCGATCTGGGTTTACCATTGCTTACCACGACCCCTGACCAAACCTAATGCACCATGTCACAGGGAGGTTCAGACGCCTACCAAATGTTACCAAGATCTATGCTCGCGGTGCGAACACCATTGGTGATTCTGGATTGGTCTACCAACGCTTACCATATGATCAATCTGAGTTTGAGCCGGCCGACGATATGCTTTACCAATCATTACCACCGCGGACTAGGCAGAGGCATTGATGTGAGTGTAGCAGGCATCGTGTGTCAGGTGGCTGGGTACACAGCGTGGCACAGCGTGGAGAACCGTAGACACACTCAGAAAGGGTCACACGGTGCGGGTCGGTGTCGAAGAGAAAAAGTTTTTCAGATTGGTCATGGTCGCATAGCATTTTATGAGCATGGTGGTAAAACTGGTATGGCAATGATAAAATACCCCCTATATAAAAAAAATAACAGCAGAAAAATTACCCTCGTATACCCAGGTTTGACAATCGTGTCGTTTGATCGTATAATAACCTACATGCCGTACTACTATGTTCTAGCGTATCAGGGTAAGCACTGCCATCGTTACTATGTGCAGTTAGACCCAGAATCCGCTGACGTACTACATGATGTGCTTGTGGGCCGGTACGATCTAGTGCAAGTGTGTGCGGTTCCTTACAGCAGTGTTGAACCAGACATAGTCATATCACCTGCACCTTAAATACTGCTATGCTTGTGCGTACAGTCATACTATATTGCATCATGACTGTGTGTGCAGTCGCTTTCCATGAGAACACATTCGCTGTGTTTGAGCTCAGAGAGGAGTTGCAGATGCTGTACATGAACATGTGGGAGTTGCTACACCAATTGGAGTATGTGACGGCGGATCAACGCCCAGTGGTGTACTCGGACATAGAACACATCAAGTCAGAGATAGCACGTGTCGTCAACGAACTGATACAGCACGACAGATCACAACATCCGTAGCATATATACTTTATATGGACTTGGTTTACATACTCACGGGCATATTCATCTCAGCGGTCGTCATCGCACTGCTACTGGGCAACTTCAACGGTACCATGCTCGCATGAACACTGCACTGGTGATCATCGCCCTACTCGTGTGTCCTGGCATCATCATGGGCATGGTGAGTAGTTACAGGGCGGGTCAGAAACCCCACAGAGAACTGTACCTCATTCTGAAAAAATTTGCACAGCGGAAATAAATACCGCTATTATGAGAATCCTAGCAATACTATCATTACTGTTTGTGCTGGCATGTTCACGGGCAGAAGCAGGACATTCACAGGGCAACGGAACCTGTGATGATGACATACTGCACTGGTCAAACATGATCGAGAAGAGATCAGACGCACCGCTCTACGAGAAATCCAAGGTGATGGCAGAGTTGGCCCAGAAGAAGGGCGACGTGTGGGGTTGTGAGAACTTCATGGAAGAGGCACTCAGGATGATCAGGAATCCCTATCCCACAGAGTAACCTGCAGTTGCAAAAATTTACGCACAGCAAAAATAAAAGGTAGCACACCCGGTCAGGGCCTGTTATAATCACACAGTATCGGATACATGGCAACTGTGGGTGACTGGAGGCGAGAGTGGAAGTCACCCAACGCCATCGCATATCACCTATGTGTCATTAACACTACAGTTTTGACCCCGAACATGATAAAATAGTGTAAAACAAAGGAACAATCCAAGACATGATATACACAGACCAAGAACACCAATGGTTGAGCAAACCAGCAAAGAAGAAGAGAGTCAGCAACCAGACAGCGGACGGATCAGCACCCATCGAGGAAGATGACAGATTATGGCAACGTTGTTGGGGCATACAGACAACCATAGAAGTGGACGGCAAGAAGTACACGGTGCCGATACAGTTGTAATGAGCGATCGAGAGTTAACGGAACAGTTCAACAGGGTGGAGAAAAGCCGAGCGGACACATGGGCGTTCGTGGCGTTCTTCGCTGTGATGGGCCTGGTCAGTTGGATCAACTCATAATGCCCACGCTGATGGCATTCGTGACGATATTCGTGGTCAGCACCGCACTCAACCTCCTGGTGTTGTAATAACAGCAGATATTCCAGGTTGACCTATACGGGGTTATAGTGTATTATAACACTATGCCACTTACACCAATAGTGATAGAACAGACATCCAAAGGCGAGAGAAGTTACGACATTTTCAGTAGGCTTCTGAAGGACAGGATAATCATGTTGGAAGGACCGATAGAGGAACACACAGCATCAGTGCTCTGTGCTCAACTGTTATTCTTGGAATCACAAGATGCCCAGAAGGATATAACCCTTTATATCAATTCGCCGG
>CAJQJC010000031.1 GCA_905478565.1 uncultured Candidatus Pelagibacter sp.
ATCTTGTTAAAGGATAATATGCATAAAAAATTAATCTATGGAAGTATTAACATAACATATTAAAATAAAGATAATGTCAAAAGTTTATAAAATAGGAATTACTAAAATCAATAATCAAAAAATAGACAGTGTTGAGTCTATAGATGTTATAAAAGATAAAGGCATAGTGGGGGATAGACATTTTCAAGAATTCAATGACCCATATAATCAACTTTCATTAATAGAGTGTGAAAATATTGATTATTACAATAACAAATATAAATTAAATATTCCTCACTTAGATTTTAGAAGAAATATTGTAACTAAAGGCATTGAGCTTAATGATTTAATTGGAAAAAAAATACAAATAGGAGATGTTTTGGTTGAAGGAGTAGATTTATGTAGGCCATGTAAACATCTTAGTGAAAAACTTAATCAAAACAATATAATTAAAGAATTTTTGAGAAGAGGGGGACTGAGGTGTAGAATTTTATCATCATCAAACATATGTATTAATGACGAAATTAAAATATTGGATTAATTTTATTTATTAAGCTAGTTTTTTTTTGTTGTATCAACTTCAAATGCTTCAAGTTTAGAAAACAATTCATCCTGCAGCTTTCGATCATCTTGTTCTTCAATAACTTGTTTTAATCTTTCTCTTTGTCTTAATCTTTCATCTTTAACTTTTTCTTCCTCTAATTTTAATTTTTGTTCTTTATCAAATTTTTCTTCCCATTCTTTAATTTTTTGAGCTTCAAGATTTCTTTTTAATTGTTCTTCTTCATCTTTTAATTTTTGTTCTTTTAATTTTTTTCTCAGTTCTTTTTGATCTTTCTTTTTTTGCTCATCTTCTCTTACCTTTAAATCTATATCTTTTCTAGATTGTTGTTCTTTGGTTATATTTAATTGAATTTCTATTTTCTTTTGCTCTTTTTCATTTTTTTTCAATAATTCACTTTGCGTGCTAAGCTCTAATTCTTTTTTCTTTAATTGTTCATCTTTAAATTTTATCTCTTCTTGCTTAATTATCTGCTCTTTATCTTTTAATTTTATTTCTTTCTCTTTTAATCTCAAGTCATCATCTTTTAGCTGAAGTTGTTGATCTTTTTTTCTAATTTCTTCATCTTTCTTTTTTAAAAGATCATCCTTCCTCTTAAAATCTTCTTCTTTAATTTTAAATTCTTTTTCTTTTATCCGTATTTTTTCTATTTCTTTCTTAACTTGCTCTTCTTTAAATTTTATCTCTTTTTTTTCATTAATTTTTTGTTTTTTTTTGAAATTTTCATAAACCTTGTTTAACAGAAGGCCTATTTTTTTCGGCTTTTTCTGATTAAGAATTTTTTTCTTTTTTTTAAGATTTTTAATTTTTTTTGTAGCCATTTTTTATATATTTGTAATTTCACCAAAAAAAAAGTCGATACACAATAAAATTTACAATTTTTTTAAACAAAAAGTGTTCAAACTAAGTTACAACCTGAACGGGATTAGTTTGACAATTTATTTTATTAATTTTTAAAAAAATTTATTTTTTTTGAACAATCGTAAGCTTTGGAATTAACAGTTTTTATAAAATTTGACCCAAAATAAACAGCAAAAGTGCCGTTATTAAACAATAATGATTACTTTTAATACTTACTAATTTTGCTACCGTCATAACAACTATCGGTTTGATTCGATAGATAACAACAATAAGGGAGTTAACATGAAAGCATTACAAGGTTTATCAAGCACAATAACTAGCTTAACAAATGTAGTTATTGGTTTACTTGGATTAGCTATCGTTGTTTCATTACTAGGTGGAAACGTGCCATTTGTAGGTGGAGTAGCGGAAAATATTATAGCTTTAGTTCAAGGCTTAGGTGACGCTGGTATAGTTGGTTTAGTAGCAGCTATTATCATTCTGAACTTATATAAATAAAGTCACAATTAGTCCCTTTTCTTAGGTGACTAGTTAATAATATTAAATCCCTAATCTTCATTATGTAAGATTAGGGATTTTTTGATAGGATAAGAATTATGAACAGCTGGATTACAAAAATATCATCATATTTAAATAAGTTTCTTGAATTAGGTGTTCTTTTATTAGGAGTTTCTGTTATTGCTGAAATTATATTTGGGCCTGATGTTGCTTTTTTTGGTTCACAGGTAACAAAAAACTTAATAAATTTACTTAATGCTCTTGGCGAGCAAGGTGTAGCTGCATTAATAATTGTTTTTGCAGTTATATTTGTTTTTAGAAAATATTTAAAATAATTAATTAGTTCTAAAATTATTGTGGTGAGGTGTTTATATCAACCTCATCACTATCAATTACTTTTGGCTCTTCTATTGGCTCTGTTGTAGGATTTAATTCGATACCAGCAGGTGTAATTGTTTGAGGCATTGCAACAAATTGAGAGTCAGGGTTTTCAACACTTTCTCTTATACGCATTCTGTAAAGTCCAAATAATCCAATTAATCCATGAAAGAAAAATAGAAATACAAAAAAACCACCTGAGCCAACTAAATTCATAAATATTGAACAAAGGAATGGACCACTCATTGCACCCAATCCAAAGGTAAATTGCAAACCAGCACCTGCCGCAACAAATTTTTCTTTTGGAATGTAGTCATTTGTATGAGCAAGTATTAATGAAAACATAGGTAAACTACAAAAAGAAAATAAGATTAAAAAAATGTAAAACCATGTTTTACTTGTTGCTAATTCACCTGGAAGATAAATTTGTCTTGAAACTATAAGAGTAATTAGTGCAAAAATTGAGGCAGCAAAAGTTGAAAAAACAATTACTTTTCTTCTATCGTATAAATCAGAAAGTTTTCCAATTGGAAATTGTGAGACAGCTCCTGATATTGCCAAAAGAAATGTTACAAGTGATATTTCAAATATTGTGAAATTCATTGAAGCAGCATATACAGCTAATAAAGTAAATAATGCAGACTGGATTGTTCCATAAAAAAGAGAGCTTACCATTCCAAAAGGTGATGCATTATAAACCTCTCTTAGATTCATAGCTTTGATTTTTTTGAATGTAGGAGGTTTTTTTTTAGTTAATAGAATTGGAATAAGAGCGAGTGATGTAATTACTGAAATAAGAATAAAAGGTTGAAAGTTTTTGGGGCTACTAAAGTTAAGTAAGAACATTCCTATTCCCATTGCACCGTATAATATGACCATATAGATAGATAGAACGCTCCCTCTATTTTTATTACTAGATCTATCATTTAACCAACTTTCAGCGACTGTATAAATACAGACCATACTTATTCCAGTGACAACTCTTAAAATAAACCAAACAAATGGATTTACAAAAACTGCATGTACTAGGATAACTAAAGATGCCATTGATGCAAATGCTGCAAAAACTCTAATATGTCCAACTCTTGATATAAGACCAGGAATAGTTGCAGCACCAATAAAGTACCCAACAAAATATCCAGACATCATAAACCCTGTAGCAGTTAAACTAAATTCTTCTTGAACTGCTCTAACACCAAGCAAAGACCCTTGAAAACCATAGGCCATCATTAGGAAACCCATACCTAAAAATAATGCCCAAGAATTCTTTAAAACTTTGTTCATAAAATTGACCGTACTTATTTGCGATGTACTTGTAAATCAAGTCTTTATTGTGACGGATCTATGAATTTTTTAATTTAATAAATGAGTGAATTGCAATGGCTGTTATGATGACTGCACCACCTTGAATAGTCTCTATACTTGGTTGTTCTTGAATAACCAACCAAACCCAAATAGGCCCTATAATAGTCTCTAATAAAAAGAATAAATTTACCTCTGCCGCTGGTATAAATCGTGGAGCAATTGTTACTAAAACAAAAGGTATAGCTACACACATAATACACATAAGAGGAACTATAATTTGATCACTCTTTGTTAAAGTAAAACTTTCAATGAAAAATAAGGCAAATAAAGCAACTATAAGTTTTCCAACAACTGCAGCTGGGACAAGGTTTTTATTTCTTGCAGATCTAATTGTAACAGCACCAATGGCTAAACCTAAAGCAGTTATTAAACCTAAAATGTCACCAAAAAAATTACCCAATTTCAAAGAATCATAAAATATATAAACAGCTGCACCAAATGTTACAAATATTGCAATCCAAGTTTTTTTATCAGGAAGTTCTTTTAAAAAAATTGCTCCCAAAATTGCTGATAGCATAGGAGCCATAGCAATCATCACAAGTGTATTAGCAACATTTGTATTTTGAATAGAAACAACAAATGTAATATTTGTTAAGGAAAATGTTAAAATGTAAATTATTCCATGATAGCCACTTGTAAAAAGCATCTTAAAAAAATTTAATTTATAAATTATTAACATTCCAAGGAGAACCGTCACAAAAGGAATAATACCACGATAAAAAACTAGTCCCCAAGTGTCTATATTTGAAAGTCTAATAAATAAAGAATCAGGAGTAATAAACATTACAGCCACAAATGCCAATAAAGAACCCTTTTGTTGATCAGTCAAATTATTCAAGCTCTTAAACCTTTCCAAAAAATTTTTGCAATATCAACACCGGTTAGATCTTGATAAGTTTTGAGGCCAGTAGGAGAGGTGACATTTATATCTCCATTCAATTTCTGATCAATAAAATCTATACCTGCAAAATAAATATCATTTTTAATAAGATCTTTTCCAATTAAATTTGATATTTTGATTTCTATTTTTGTTAAGTCTGTAGAGATTGCTTTTGCACCTTTACTCATATTACTTAAAAATGATCCAGACTTTGGAACTCTTGAGATAGCCCCATTAATTTTTCCATTAAATAAAAAAACTCTTTTATCACCATTTTTAATCATAGGAAGAAACTTTTGGCACATAATATGCCCATGTTTTTTTAAAAATTTTGTTACTAGTTTTTTATTAATATTCTTTTCAAAAAAATGGATATCATTCCCACCAAAACTATGAATTGGTTTTATGATAATCTTTTTATTTTTTTTAAAAAATTTAACTATTTCTGCATAATCTTTAGTAAAGATTGTGTTGGGCATATATTTTTGAAACAACGATGAATATAATTTTTCTGACACATTTCTTATAGAAGTAGGATTATTAATAATTTTAACCTTTTTCTTTATTTTATCTAAAATGTAAGTTGTTGAAATATATTCTAGATTAAAAGGAGGATTTTGTCTGATTAATAAGAATTTTGATATTGATAAATCGATTGTTTTTTCTTTTACAATTTTAAAAAATTTTTTTTTAGAGTAATTAAATATAACAAAATGTCCTTTAGCTACAACTTTATTACCAATTATAGATAGATTGCTTGGCTCGTAATAAAAAATTTTATATTTTAATTTTTGAGCTCCAATAGCCAAATAGATACTTGTGTCTGTTTTTGGATTTAGTTTAGAGAGTTGATCTCCTTGAATAGCAACAATTTTATTTATCATATAAATCATTTAAATTTTCACTTTTAGAAAATTTATTAATCATATGGTCTGCATTTGTCGTCTTTTTGTTAATTAAATTTTCGAGATGTGTTAAAAACTTAGTCTCTGTTTGATTAGAGCTATTTAAAATATCTCTATTTTTTAAACCTTTTTTTGAAAGATTAAGTAGTAAAGTTGACCAATAGTATAAATCTTTACCCATCAACTCTGTATTAAAACCTTTTTTTGGAGCTTCAAAGTAAGCATTAATAATTTTATTTTTATCCCATTTAGAAATCAATTCATAAGTTTCATCTAAATTGCCATATAGTATTCCTGTGTTAAAAGCTGGGCCAGCACATAAACAATCCCACCCACATGTATCCATTGATCTAAGCTCTATATATTTCTTCAATCTATTTTCTGTAAAAATTGTGCTTAAGTGAGTTGTTAAGTCCATTTCAGTTGGCAGTCTATTTTCAATTTCTTTAATTTTTCCATTCATAAAATCTAAAAAAGAATATTTTTTTCCAGATAAATATTTTTTTTCATTTTGTATGAATAACAATGGGAAGTTGATTGCAAAATCTGCGTATTTTTCAAAATCCATATTATCAAAAAAAACCTCTGGAAGCCCGCCTCTAGATGTATCTTGCCAAACTTTCGATCTATAGGACATGTATCCACTATTTTTCTTTTCAACTATTGAGGAATTAGCAAATAGTGCAATAGATATTGGCACTATTGAATTGATGATCTTAAACTTTTTAACAAAATCTTCTTCAGAGCTATAATCTAGATTTAATTGAGTTCCACAGGTTCTGTACATCATATCAAGACTTAGTGAGCCTCCATTAGGCATATCTTTTGTCATTACTTCATATCTTTGCTTAGGATTATTGGGCACTTCATTTAGTTTTGAAATGGGGTCAAAACCAGCACTAACAATATTTAAATTAAGTTTTTTAGTTACTTGTTGTAACTCAAACAAATAATCATGAGACTCAGCACATGCTTCGTGAATATTATTTAATTGGTCACCTGATAATTCAATTTGGTTTCCAGGTTCTAAGGTAATATTTTTTCCACTTTTTTTTAAGCCAATTATATTTTGGTTCTCCATAATTGGTTTCCAGCCAAATTCATTTAAAGCTGTAAACATTTTGATGATAATTTCATATGTTGCTCTTTTATTTGTGTTTTTATCAAATAAAAATTTTTCATGTTCAATACCAATTTTGAAATCATTAGTAGTTTTAATTCCAGATTTAAAATAATTAACTACCTGTTCTTTATGGTTTATCATGATTTATATATAATGATTAATATGTTTAATTAAAGTGTAATTTAATTATTAGAAGCTGTGCTTAATAAAGATAATTGAGTTATTTTATCATCACCTAATTCATCAATTGGTTTAACAGGATAATCACCTGTAAAATAATGATCTGTTAGCTGAGGATAAATATCATCTCTTTTTTCAAACCCCATTGCTTTATACATTCCTTTAATAGATAAAAAATCTAGAGATTTAGCTCCAATATATTCGCAAATTTCATCATTTGTTTTATTAGCCGCAAGAAGTTCTTTTTTTGTGGGTGTATCTACACCATAAAAATCTGGATATCTAATTTCAGGACATGCAATTTTTACATGAACTTCTTTGGCACCCGCATCATAGAGCATTTTTACTATTTTGTGAGAGGTTGTTCCCCTTACTAAAGAGTCATCAATTAAAATAATTTTTTTATCTTTAATTGTTGATTTATTAGCATTTAGTTTTAATTTTACACCTAGGCTTCTTATTTTTTGGCTTGGTTCTATAAAAGTTCTACCAACATAGTGATTTCTAATTAATCCTAACTCAAAGTTTTTTCCTAAATGTTGAGCAAATCCCAGCGCTGCAGCATTTCCCGAGTCTGGAACAGGAACAACAATATCACATTCTATTTTATTTTCTTTTGCTAATTCTATTCCAAAATTTTTTCTATGTTCATAAGCAGATTTTCCATTCAATAAACTGTCCGGTCTTGAAAAATAAATATATTCAAATACACAGGGACGAACCTTTTTAGTAGGGAAGGGTTTTATACTTTTTAACTCATTATTTTCTGTATAAACCACCTCTCCATTTTCAACATCTCTAATATATTTCGCACCAATTATATCTAGTGCACAAGTCTCTGAAGTAAAAACATAACTATCTTTTATTTTGCCAATTACTAATGGCCTTATTCCATAAGGATCCCTTACACCAATTAAAGTATTTTGTGTTAACATAACCAGGGCATATCCACCTTGAATTTGAAAAATTGCATCAATCACTTTATCTATTGTTTTGTTTCTCTTTGATTTTGCAATTAATTGCACAATAGTTTCAGTGTCTGAAGTTGTATGAAAAATCGCACCATCTTGAACAAGTTTATTTCTTAGCGTAATTGAATTTGTTAAATTTCCATTATGAGCCACACCTAAGCCCCCAGCATTAGTATCTGCAAAAAAAGGTTGAATATTTCTAAGAGTATTTTCACCAGTAGTACTATAACGATTGTGACCTATTCCATAATTTCCTGGTAAAGATTTTAAAACCTTTTCTTTATTAAAATTATCACCAACCAATCCAAATCTTTTTTCAGAATAATATTTTTTTCCATCAAAAGTTACTATTCCACAACCTTCTTGGCCTCTATGCTGTAAAGCATGTAAACCTAAAGCGGTTAGTGCAGCAGCATCGTTACTATTACTAATACCAAACACACCACATTCTTCTTTTAATTTTGGATTAAAGTTCTTCAATTTTTTCTTTAGAATCTTGATACTTTTTTTCATTAGGAAACTCTTTAATAAGATAATTACTACCTTTTTCTATGTATGGAAAGGTGTATGATGATTTTAATTTAATTGGCCATTTATTATAATTATAAACTATATTAGCTGCAGAAAACAACAAAACACAGATTATATAACCTCTTATAAAGCCAAAAAAGAATCCAAAAACCGAATCTAAACTTCCCAGTCCTGAATATTTAACTGCTTTCCCAATGCCTTTATTGATCATTAAAATGATAAATATAACAAAAATAAATATAGCCACACCAAGTGTAACGTCGAGAACATATTCACTATCAATTAAATCTTTAAAATAAGGCTTAATTCTGGGAAATAGAATTATTGTTAAGATGTATGCTAAAAGCCATTTCGATGCTGCGAGAACACTCAAAACAAAACCTTTATTATAACATTTGATTACAGATAAAATTGTGATGAATAAATATAAAAGATCTATAATTGAAATTGCTTCATAAAAATTTTCTAAAATTTCGAACATATCTAGAAGTTATTTATCAAAGGGTTTACTTAGTAATAGAAGTGATGGAAGTAAAGTCAAAACAGAAATCATAGCTAATAACATTGCAATACCAGTAAATACACCAAAATAAATTGTCGGTATAAATTTTGAAAATACTAAAATTGAAAAACCAAAAACAATAGTTATAGATGTATTTAGTATTGCAACACCAACGGTTGAATGACAAATTTTCAAAGTTTTTTCGTAATCTTGGTGTTTTAAGTATTCTTCCTTAAATCTATAAATATAATGAATACTGTTATCAACAGCTATACCAATAGTAATAGCGGCTATAGTTATAGTCATCATGTCTAGAGGTATTCCTAACAAACCTATAATTCCTAATATAAAAAAAGCTGCTATAAAATTAGGAACAACCCCAATTATAGATAATTTAATATTTCTAAAAAGGACCATAAACATTGCAAATATACCAATCATAACTAATCCTAATGTAAGTATTTGAGACTTAAAAAGACTTTGAAGCAAGTTATTGAATAAGATTAATACCCCTGCAAGTTTAAACTCTTCATCATTTAAGTTAAGTTGATCTTTCAAATCTAAATTTATTTTCTTAATTAGATCATTTCTCCGTAACCCATCTTGAGAGTCTATAATTCTTAAACTTATCCTAGCTTCATTATCTTTAATTGAAATATATGGATCAATAATCTCTTTCTTAATACTTTCTGGAATTTTAGAGTAAAGAACGCCCATTTCTAGAGTGCCTAAGGGCTTATTATTGTTTAGTTGTGTTGCCACCTGGATTATTGAGCTAAATGATAAAACCTTACCTACAGCAGGAAGTCCATCAAGATAATTGTGAACAGAGTCAATTTTATCAATCTTATCTTTTGTAAACCAATATTTTTCATCATCTTTATTTTCACCCTCACCCCAGTCTTCAAATTCATCATCTTCATCAGATTTATTTTTATCTTGATTGGGAAATTTTAAGATAACTTCTAGTGGAGTTGTGCCACCTAGCTTTTCATCTATAAGCTTCATACCCTTATATATTTCAGTATTTTTATTGAAGTAATTAATAAAACTATTTTCAACTTCTAGCCGACTAATACCTAATACACTTAAAATGATAACAATACCTGTAAGTGTAAATATTATATTTTTATTATTATTAGAAATTTTTGCAAAAAAAGATGTAATCTTAGACTCTTTATTTTCATTAATCTCAACACTATTGTCAGAGACAAAACTTAATAATGTAGGCAGTAGGGTAAAAGTCACAACAAAAGATGTTATTAATCCAAATGTCATCATCCAACCAAAATCGATAATTGGTTTTATACCGCTAAAGATTAAAGACAAGAATGCACAAATAGTTGTTAAAACTGTATAAATTATTGGCCAAAACATTTTTCCAGTAGTAATCGAAATAATTTCAAAATTACTAGAGTCTGGAAAATCATTCTTTAATTGCAAAAATCTCGTACTCATATGAATATTCATCGCCATCGTTAAAATTAACATTAGTGCAATAAAGTTAGAGGATATAACAGTTACCTTCCACCCTAAAAGACCCAGAAGTCCTGTCATAATTATAACTGAAAAAAAACAACTACTAATTGGAACTATAATCCATATCAATTTTTTAAAAACGAACCAAAGAGTTGCAATAATAAATAAAAAAACTCCCAACCCAAAAACTATTATATCACTTTTAATGAATGACATCATATCATCAGCTATCATTGGGATACCACCTAGGTATATTTTTCCTATGTCTTTATAACTTTTGATAATCTCTCGTATTTGAAGAATATTCTCATGATTTTTTTTTTTTAATTTATCTTTATAAATCTCTATCTCTTGATCAGTCTTATTTTCAATATCCTTGAGAATATCTTTTTTTATATTTACAATAATACCACTCGTTTTTCCATCTTCGCTGATCACAAAGTTTCTGAATACAGGGCTATTTAGAATTTCTTTAAACCCTCTCTGTTTATCTACACCTTCATCTTTTAAGGTTTTAAAGTTCTCTAGTCTTTCTTGCAAAGGGGCATCCGAGTTATCTAATAAAGGGATATCTAATAAGGTGATTACGCTATGAACCCAATCTAAACTTTGTATCTTATATTTTAAGCTTAATAAGTTATTTATAGATGCATCAGAGACCATTTCTTCATCTGGTGAGAAGGTTAGAACTAAAAAATCTTTGGAACCATATCTTTGCGTTACTTCTCTCAAGTATTCAAGGTCAGGATCACCCTCAATTAAAAGAGTATCAGATGAGGCATCTAGTCTAAAATCTTTAGTAAAGTAACCAAAACTCAACAAAGTAATTATCAAGAGTAAAAAAATCGATTTAGGATTTTTGAGTACTGTGTTTTGATAAAAATTAGATAGCATTTATTAATACTATATATTTTAAAATATTAATTTCGAGTATCTTTATCTTTAAATTTAGTAAACATAGCCTCAAACTCAACCTCAATATTACCTGTAGGGCCGTGTCTTTGTTTTGCAATTATAATTTGGGCTAAATGAGATATTTCACTCATTTTTGCTTGCCACTCTGCATGCTCAACAGTTGCAGCTTGAGGTTCTTTATTCTCTAGGTAGTAAGCTTCCCTATAAACAAACATTACAACGTCAGCATCTTGTTCGATTGATCCTGATTCCCTTAAGTCTGATAAAACTGGTTTGTGGTTATCCCTCTGTTCTACTTGTCTAGATAACTGAGAAAGAGCAATAACAGGAATTTTTAGTTCTTTTGCTATTGCTTTAAGTCCTTGTGTTATTTGTGAAATTTCCTGTACTCTGCCATCTCTATTATTAAGCGAACCCGTCATCAACTGAATATAATCAACAACAATTAAATCCAAACCAAATAACCTTTTAATACGTCTAGCTCTGTTGCTCATTGCAGCAATACTAATTGCTGGTGTCTCATCAATATACAAAGGTAATTCAGCTATATTTTTCGATGTTTCAATAAATTTATCAAATTGTTCATCTGTAATTTTTCCTCTCCTTATATCATTTGATTTAATTCTAGACTGCTCTGCTAAGATTCTAGTTGATAATTGTTCAGAGGACATCTCAAGTGAAAAAAAGGCAACTGATGACTTTCTTCCACTTTCTTGAAGTGTTTGAGCAGCATGGAAAGCTATATTTGTTGCTAAGGCAGTTTTTCCCATCCCGGGACGACCAGCTATAATTAGCAAATCTGAATTATGAAGACCTCCTAATCTGTCGTCTAGATCTCTTAATCCAGTTGGCACTCCTACAATTCCTTCATCATTTTTATAGGCAACAGAAGCCATTTCTATAGTTTGTTTCATTGCCTCATCAAATTTTACTAGTGATGAATTAAAAGAACCTTTTTCAGCAAGATCAAATAATAATCTTTCTGAATTTTCAATTATGTTTTGACCATTAACATCAAGATCATTAAGTTTTGCTGCGTCAATTGTATTTTCTGATATTTTAATTAATTCTCTTCGAACAAACATGTCATAAATAATTCTTGAATACTCAATTGCTTGTCTTGAAGACGTAGAAAATTTTGTAACTTTTACTAGGTATTCAGGAACATTTAATTCATCTTTTTCATTTTCAAAATAATTTTTTAAAGTTATTGGATTTGCAAGCATTCCTTTATAAATAAGACTTTCAATAGCTGAAAAAATTTTTTGATGCATAGGGTCATAAAAATTAATATTAGATATGAGAGTATTAATTTCATCAAATAATTCATTCTGAACTAGTATTGAGCCTATTACTGACTGCTCTGCCTCAATGTTATTGGGAAGCTCTTTAAAAGTATCTTTAACTAAATTTAGATTATTTTCCATAATCTTAATTTATATGAAATGTAATTTTTAAATATAACTAAAATGTACTGGGGAAAAAAATGTATAATTATTGAATAGTTTCTGCAGTAATTACATTAATCGTAATTTCTGAGTCTACTTCTGAGTGTAAATTAATCTTTACTTTAAATTTACCTAATGATTTAATTTCTTTTACTGGTTGTATCATTGATGGTTTTATTTCAATTTTTTCATTTTCGAGAATTATTTTTGAAATCTCTGTTGGTTTAACAGAGCCATAAAGTTCTTTGTTTTCTGTACTTAATTTTTTTATAGCATATTCTTTACTATTAATTTTTTCTGCTATTTTTTGCGCTTCTTTCTTTTTCTCAGCATCTTTTTTACCTAATTCAGTTTTAATTTTTTCAACTTCTGCGATGTTTTCTTTTGATGCATAAAGAGCTTTTTTATTTGAAATTAAAAAATTTCTTGCAAAACCTCTTTTTACTTCAATTATTTCTCCGATTGATCCAATTCTCTTAAGGTTTTCTAAAAGTATAACTTTCATCTAAATTAATCCTAAATTTCTTGCTCTTTTAATTGATAGTGACAATTCTCTTTGTTTTTTTTGACAAACATTTGTAATTCTTGAGGGCAAAATTTTTCCATTTTCAGACATATATTTTCTAAGCAGTCTAATATTTTTATAATCGACTACGGGCGCCCCTTTAACTGACAAAGGGCATGATTTTTTAAACTTATATTTATTTGGTTGGAAAATACTTAATTTTGCAAAATTACTTTGTTTACCTTTTTTATTATCACTTCTTTTTTTTGAGGGCATATTTAATTCTTTTTATAATCTTTCTTTTCATACTCTTCTTTTTTTGAAAAGTAGTTTGCCTCTAAATCAAATTTTTTAACTTTAACTGTCATATATCTTAAAAGATTTTTATCAATTGACTCATTTTTTTCTAATTCATCAATTATTTTTCCAGGACCTTTAATCTTAAAGTGTATAAAGCTACCTTTTCTATTTTTCTTAATAATATAAGATAAATTCAACAGGCCCCACTCTTCAGTTTTAACAATCTCTCCATCATTTTTTTCAACAATTTTTGAATATTTCTCAGTTAATTGTTTAATCTGCGAGGGACTAGTATCTTGTCTTGCAACTATAGTGTGTTCGTATAAATTCATAATTCTTCTTTAATAAAAAGTGAGGATATACTATTATAATTGTTGAATTACAACACTTAAAACCATAATAAAATTTAAATAATTAAATGTTTTCTGTTATTTTTCCAGGCCAGGGCTCCCAATTAGTTGGTATGGGTAAGGAGCTGCATGAAAAGTACAGTCTTGTACAAAAATTATTCAAAGAAGCTGATGAAACACTAGGATATTCATTATCAGAAATAATCTTAAATGGACCTAGAGAAGATTTAGATTTAACTGAAAACACCCAACCAGCAATATTTTTATTAAGTTATTCAATATTTAAATTAGCAAAAGATGAATTTAATATTCCTTTAGATAAAGCAAATTATTTTGCTGGTCATTCTCTAGGAGAGTATTCGGCACTTGCTTCTGCAGGAGCCTTATCTTTTTCTGAAACTTTAAAGATATTAAAGATTAGGGGAAAATCAATGCAAAGTGCAGTTCCTAAAGGAGAAGGGGGGATGGTTGCCGTTCTCGGCTCAAAAATAGAAAATTTAGAAAATATAATTAATGAAAATAAAAAAAAATATGAATGTTATATCGCTAATGATAATTCAGAGGGTCAAATAGTTGTGAGTGGAAGATTGGCAGACCTAGAAGAGTTTATGAAAGATTTAAAGTCAAATAGTATTAAAAATATTAAACTACCAGTAAGTGCGCCCTTTCATTGTAAGCTAATGAATAAGGCAACACAGGTTATGACAGAAGAAATTGCAAAATTAGATTTTAAAAACTTTGAAAATGGTTTTATTTCTAATGTTACTGCTAAAGAAATATCAGACTCATCTGAATTAAAAAATTTATTAGTTAAAAACCTAGAAAGTAGGGTTCGTTGGAGAGAGAGTGTATTATTGATGGCTAATAAAGGGATTAATCAATTTATAGAAATAGGACCAGGTAAAGTTTTATCAGGTTTAATAAAGAGAATTGATAGAAATCTAAAAGTTAGTGCAATAAATACTGAAGAAGATATAAAACAGATAAATATAAATAATGAATAGTTTAAAAAATAAAAATATAATAGTCACAGGAGCCTCTGGCGGTATTGGTAATTCAATAGTTCAAAAACTAAATGAATGTGGAGCAAATGTTTTGGCCACTGGTACAAAGATAGAAAAGCTAGAAGAATTAAAATCAAAATTTAATAATATAAAAATATTAAAATTTGACATTTCTCAGCATGATAAAATTGAAGAGTTTATTGAAAACTCAACAAGTGAGTTAGGTGGAAATCTTGACTGTATAGTTAATAATGCAGGAATTACAAAAGATAACTTAACTATAAGAATGAGTCTAGACGAATGGTCAAAAGTTATAGACATAAATCTTACATCTACCTTTCTAATGAGTAAGTATTCAATTAAAAAAATGTTAAAAAATAAATCTGGAAAGATTATTAATATAACTTCCGTAGTAGGCCATACAGGAAATGTTGGTCAAGCAAACTATACTGCATCCAAAGCAGGCATTGTTGCCATGTCTAAAAGTTTAGCTATTGAGTATGCAAAAAAAAATATTAATGTTAATTGCATATCTCCAGGATTTATAAGTACAGCTATGACAGATAAAATTGATGATAAATTTAAAGAAAGCATTATTGCTAAAATCCCTTCCAATAGGCTTGGTAAACCAGAAGATATAGCTAACGCAGTAATTTTCTTAAGTTCCAACCAATCTGACTATATTAATGGTGAAACATTGCATGTTAATGGAGGCATGTATTTGGGTTGACAAAACTACGTTTTGATTTATTAACAAATTATAACAAAAAGGAACAATATGTCAGATGATATTTCAAGCAAAGTAAAAAAAATTGTTGCAGACCATCTTGGTATCGATGAAGCTAAAGTTCAGGATGAGTCAAGTTTCATAGACGATCTAGGTGCTGATAGCTTAGACACAGTAGAATTAGTAATGGCTTTTGAAGAAGAATTTGGAGCAGAAATTTCAGATAGCCAAGCAGAAAAAATTCTAACTGTTGGTGATGCAATTAAATTTATTGAAGGCAAAGCTAATTAGAAAATTTTGATGTCCATAAAAAAAGATGGGATAATGGTAATTTTATCATCCCCATCTGGGGCAGGAAAAACAACTCTTGTAAAACTATTATCAAAAAATAAAAAGTTCTACATCTCCATCTCACACACGACTAGAAAACCCAGACCAAATGAAATTGCTAACCAGGATTATTATTTTGTAGACCAAAATAAATTTGAAGGATTAATTAAAAATGAGGAATTTTTAGAATACGCAAAAGTATTTAAACACTTTTATGGAACAACAAGAACACCAGTTATTGAACGATTAGAAAAAGGAGAAAACGTAATATTTGATATTGATTGGCAGGGTGCTGACCAAATAAAAAATAAAAAATTAAATTACAAATTGATTACTTTTTTTATACTTCCTCCAAGCAAAAAAGTTTTATTTGAGAGATTGTCAAATAGAGATATGAAAGACAAATTAATTGTAGAAGAAAGAATGAAAGAATTTAGTAGAGATGTGCTGCATTGGATAAATTATGATTATGTAATTATAAATGATGATCTTGAAGAGTGCTATGCAAAAATTAACAATTTAATTGAAGCAGAAGTTAATAATGGCTCAAAAGATTACGATAAAGAGTTTATCAGAAAACATGTCGATTTATTAACTACCTGATTCTTCAAATTCCTTAACTAACTTAAAATATACTTCAGGTTCTAAATTTTGTGGTCTTAAATTTAAATCAATATTAAATTTTTCAGATACTTTTTTTGGAACTTTGAAAACCTGGTTAAATGGTTTTTTTAACATTTTTCTTCTTTGGCTAAAAAAAACTCTTGTAATCATCTCAAGATTTTTAGGATTCTTTAATTTAAAAAATTTATCTTTAGGAGTAAATAGTAACAAAGAACTATCAACTTTAGGTTTTGGAGAAAAACTTTCTGGTTTAATATCTATTATTTTTTTAATATTCAATTTCCAATTTGATAAAATTGATAGCCGTCCATAATTGGAAGTATTTGTTTTTGCAATAATTCTATCTGCAACTTCTTTTTGAAACATCAAAACTAAACTATCAAACCAAAATTCATTATTTAATCTTATGATCCATTTTGATAAAATTTCTGTAGAGATATTGTATGGAAGATTTCCAAACACTGTTAATTTTTCATTGCAAATTTTATTTGCATCTATATTTAAAACGTCATCATTAATTATATTAATTTCATTATCAAATTTTTCTTTTAACAATAACGCTAAATCATCATCTTTTTCTATAACAAATATTTTCTGTGGGTTTTTTTTGAAGATAAAAGATGTTAGATTTCCACTACCCGGGCCTATTTCTAATATTGCTTTACCTTCAATTTTAACTGTATCAACTATTTGAGAAAGGACATTTCGATCAATTAAAAAGTTTTGTCCTAAACTTTTTTTTGCTTTAACAGTCACTTATTGTCAAAAAATTTAAGAGCACTTACAAGACTCTTTGGATTGGAAATATTTTTACCAAGCATTGAAAAATTTGGTCCATGATCTGGTGAAATTCTGATATAGGGTAGCCCCAAAGTAATATTAATAGCATCAAATCCAAAAATAGTTTTGATAGGAGTTAAAACTTGGTCATGATACATTCCAATTATTACATCATAGTTCTTTGATTGCTCCTTTAAAAAAATTGTATCCGCTGCAAATGGACCAGAAACTTTATATTTATTTTTTATTAAATAGTTAATAGCAGGAATTATAATTTTTTTTTCTTCACTTGTTTCAAAGTTGCTTTCACAATGAGGATTTAAGCCTGTAATTGCAATTTTAGGTTTTTTATTAAATTTTTTATAATAAAAATTAACAATTAATTTAACTTGCTTAACAATTTTTGCTTTAGATAAATATTTATGAACATTTTTAAGTGGCAAATGTGTTGTTAAAGGGCTTACAGATAATTTTTTATTATAAATTAACATTGCCACGTTATCTTTTGTATTAGTTTCGTATGCTAAATATTCAGTAATACCTGGGAAATTTCCAGATAAAAAATGCCTTTTAGATATTGGTCCATTTATTAAACCAGCACATTCATTTTTTTTTAACAACGAACCAGCTATTTTGAAGCATTTGGAAATATATTTGTTAGATTTATTTGTTATTTTTTCAAAAGGTTTTTTAAATGAAAAATCAACATCAATTATATAAGTTCTAGCATTATTTAGTTTTGTCAAATCAAAATTATTTTTTTTAATTAAAAAAAATTTATGATTAATCTTTAATTTTTTCATTTGTTTGATCATCAAATTTTTAGAAACAATTAAAACTATTGGGTGTTTAAATCTATTTTTTTTTAGAGCCTTAAAAAAAATTTCAATAAATATACTAAACGGCTCCCCAGCAACAATTATTATTGGTTTATAATTCATGAATTTTTGTATTGATCTTAACTTTATTAAAATAGATTTTAGAAAATTGTTCCAGTTTTTTGTCTATTTCAAAATTATAAATTTTATTGAATTCTTTTTCTTCATCAATTTCACTTTTTTCAAATTTTATATTATCAACCTTTAATATTAAAAAATTAGCACCTATTTTTATTGTTTCTGTGTAATCACCTAAATTTGTTTTGCTCAAGATTTTAGAAATTTTATCTGATAGGCTGATCTCATCTACCCATCCAATGCTTCCCCCATATTTATTGGTGTCTGCAATGCTGTAAAGATTTGCAGTATTTTTAAAACCTATCTCATTAATACTTTCAGAGATACTATCAACTTTATCTTTTAAAGATACATTTTGATCTTTTTCAAAAATTATTTCTGATAATTCATATATCTTTTTATCTTTAATCAATTTTCTTTTAGCAATTTTTTCGATAATAGCGTTTTTGTCAATATCAATCTGGTTTTTATACTTTTCAAAAATTAATTTGTTCCAATAATGATCTATTTCAATTTTTTTTTTAATACTTTCAATAGTTAAGTCATATGTATTTAAGAAAACTTCTAGCTCACTTAAATTGTTTAAATTCAATTTAATATAAAAATTTTTTAAAAAAGAATCTAAATTAGGATCTTCTTGATTTAATTCAAAATATTTTAATAGCTCCTTTTTTTTAATTGTTTCTTTGATTATTGATTTTTTTGCCAGATCTGTTAATTTTTTTTCATTTAGTGTTTCAAGATTTGTATTTAAAGCAACTAAAAATTTAGCTTCTTTTTTGACATCAATATTTGTAATTATCTCCTCATCAATTTTGAATACAATATTAACATTCTCTAAACTAAAAGCTTTTAAGTTTACTAGGATTAACAAAGTGATAAAAAAAATTATTTTTTGTTTCATTAAGGTTTAAGATTAGGACTTGATGTTTGACCAAATGGCATAATTGTTAGTTTAAAAAAAATATTTTCCTCAGGTTTTAATGCGCCATCTGAATAGTAATCTTTGTTGTATTCTAAAGCAGCTACAAGACAATCGTTTCTATACTCATATATTAAATTGTAAAATTCAGCTACGTCTGTTTCTATATTTTTTCTTGTACTAAAACTTAAGCTTTTTGAATTGTCATTATTGCTAATTTTACTAATATTAGAAAGATAACTTGTATCTGTGTCAGAATTATTTTCGTTTAAATATTCAAATGTGCTTACAAAATTATTAATTTTTAGTTCTGTACCTAGTAACTCGTAGCTCGTATCGTTAAGGTTTTCTTTAAGTGCAAAATCATAATTTATCTTAAAATTTTGGCTTGGATTAATGTTTATTTGTCCGACTATATCTGATGATTTACTATTTAAACCACTTTTTTTAGGAAGTTTTTTATCTTCTTCTGGCCTAAAAATACTTGCTATTTTTAAACCAATTATCTCGTTGTCTGATTTGTCTGATTTAGAATAATCTATACCGTAAGTTAAAGACGCACCGCCTTCAACGGAAGTAGATGTTCCAAGTCTATTAAAGGCAAAAATATTATTTATATCTAATCTTGTATCATCATCAGCCATATTCTTTGAATTGTTAGGGCTATATTTAAAAGTCATTAATGGACCTAAAGTAGTATTGAATCTTTCTGATTTTTTTATTAATGGATATGAAGTGTTGTATTCAAAAAGTAAGTCTATTTTATTATCCATCCCCCCTTTATAATTTGAAGAATTTGAAGAGTCCGTGTTACTATTTTTGAATAAATAAGTATAAGTATTTCTAAAACCTTTTTTTGATATTATTGGATCAGAATTAAAAATAAGGTCATTAACAATTATTTTTTCATTTACATTGGTATTATGTGTTTTTGCATAACCGAATGTATTTAATGAAAAATTTCCACCGATATTAGTGTTATTTTTAAATTCTTTTAAAAGATTAAAATTTGGATAAATAAATTCATATCTATCTCGATCTGGTTTATTTAAATCTTCATAAATTTCAACACTAGAGGTTAAAGATAGATCATCGTTATTAGCATTTATTTCTAAATAAGAGTGCATTACTGAGTCACTTTCAATTATGGGTGATTTTAATTTATATGATTTTAAATAGTCATCACTAGAAGTTTGTTGAAGTTTGAGTGATAAGATACTTTCATCAAAATTAAAAAAACTAATTTTTTTATTTATTAATGAAAAAAAATGACTTTTGAATGGTTTATCTTTTTCATTTAAAAAGCTAAAATCAAATAACTTCTTACTATTTTTTCCAACTTCTCTAAATTCAGTTTGCAATAAAAGTTTATTTTTGGAATAAAATCTTGGATTAAGGGTAAAATCTTTATTATTGGCAAGTACATGATAATAAGGGGTATTTAATGAAGTTCCCAACCCAGAAGAACTCATAATAGTTGGCATTAAAAAACCAGATTGTCTTTTTACAGTAGGATCAGGATGAAAAAATTTTGGAAAATAAAAAACAGGAGTATCATAAACTTTTAACCAAGCATTTTTATAAAAAATCATTTTTTTTTGTTTGTTATGTGTTATTTTTTCAGCAGACATTTGCCAAGGTGGACATGTGTCATTTTTTTTACATGTAGTAAAAACACCTTTAGATATAATTGTGTCAGTCCCGTTAGATACAATTGTAGCCCCTTTAAGTCTTGGCTCATTATCTTTGTTAAAAGATTTATTGGTGAAGTCGATTGAAATATCTTTCCCTAACAATTTTTTTGACTTTAAATTTAAAAATGATTTTTCAAGTTTGTAATGATTTTTTTCAATATCAATTATTTTGGTATTTCCTAATTTTATCAATTTATCATCTAGGGTATATAAAAAGTTTTCAATAAAAAAAATATTTCCAAAACTATCTTCAATTGTAGATTTTTTATTTGATGAAATTGATCTTTTTTTATTGTTATATGCAATAAAGTTAGATTTAATTAAAATATTATTTTTTGAGTCATTTACCTCTACTTTATCTGAAGCTTCAAGAATTAATTTTTCTTTATCATAATAAAATTTTTTAGCTTTTATTATAAAATTACCTTCAGCTGTTGTTAC
>CAJQJC010000032.1 GCA_905478565.1 uncultured Candidatus Pelagibacter sp.
AAACTGCAAATCCACCTAATATTGCACCAAAATTATTTCCACTGCCTCCAACTATTACCATCACCCAAATTAAAAAGGTATATCTCATTGGTCTGTAGCTTCCTGGGGTAAATAAGCCATCTTGAGTAACTAACATCGCACCTGCTATACCAACTATAGCTGAACCTAAAATAAAAATTAACAAATGTTGTTTTACTACATTTTTACCCATCGCATTTGCTGCTTCTTCATTATCTCTAATTGCTCTCATCATTCTTCCCCAGGGTGAATAAAGAGCTTTTTGAGTAATTATTAGTAGAGCAATAACTACAACTAAAAATAATCCTGAATAACAAAGTTTTACAAACACAGAAGATCCTTCAATTACCAATTGGTTAAGTGCAGCCTGCTTGTCTGTAACGGTTGAAATTAAATCGAGTTTGTTTGAATTAAATTTTGCAACTAGGTTAATAAACCATTCTTTTGTCTGTAGCTCTATTTCATATGGCACTGGTCTTTTTAGTCCAATAACATTTTTTACTCCCCTAGTTAACCAGTCTTCATGCTTGATGATGGCTATAACAATTTCAGAAATCAGGAGTGTAGCAATTGCTAAATAATCAGCACGAAGTCCTAGGGCAATTTTTCCAACAATAAAGGCAAGTCCTGCTGCAAAAAAAGCACCCACAACCCAAGAAAATACTATTGGTAATCCTAATCCACCTAGAAACCCTGTTGTTGCAGGGTTTACAGCCTCGATAGCTTCGATACTTGGTTCTGATGTAATTCTTAAAATTACAATTCCAGACACAATGATTGCAGCAATACCATAAGTTCTGATTTTTGATTTTTCAAAGTTTTTTAACACAAATCTTATAGCTAAGATCATCACCACAATTAACCATATGCACATTATAATGTTAAATCCACCAGCAACCCAAGCCTCCTGCACAGGATCAACAGAGATCAAGACAGCAGCTAAACCTCCTAAAGCAGCATACCCCATTAATCCAAAATTAATTAAACCTGCATAACCCCATTGAATATTTGCACCCATTGTCATTACTGCAGAAATTAAACACATATTGAAAATTGATAAAGCAACATTCCATGACTGAAATATTCCAACAAGAATAATTAACCCCAACATTATTGTGTATGCAGCAATTACATTTAGATTTTTTCTCACAATACCTTTCCTTTAAATATACCATTAGGTCTATAAAGTAAGACAATTACCAATATAGAAAATGAAACAGCAAATTTATAATCTGTTGATAATAATTGTACTAATGTTTCTGGTTCCATGCTTTCTGGTAAAACATACATAAAAAATTTCTTGTATGCATATGTTAAAAATATTTCAGAAAAAGCTATTACGTAACCTCCAAGAAATGCCCCAAACGGATTTCCTATTCCACCCACAATTGCAGCTGCAAAAATTGGAAGCATATTATTAAAATAAGTGAACGGCTTGAAACTTTTATCTAAACCATACAATGCGCCACCAATAGTAGCCAAAATACCTGCAATAACCCAAGTAATCATAACTACTCTTTTAGGGTCAATTCCTGACAATAGTGCCAAATCTTCATTGTCTGAATAGGCTCTCATACTTTTTCCAGTTTTAGTTTTGTTTAAAAACCAAAATAAAATTGAAACTACAATAATTGTTATAAATACTGTCAGTACTTGACTAGATTTAATTGCTAAGCCTTCGTTTAGTCCAGTCATTTCTTTAAATTCGCCTGCTTTAATAATAAATTTTTCCCCATCAAAAAATCTTCTATCTGATGGACCAATTATTATTCTAACTACAGCTTGTGTTACAAACATTACACCAATACTAACCATTGCAAGTTGAACTGGAGGGCTTTTTTGAACTCGGTAATATCTAAATATAAATTTATCAATCAAAAGCATATAAGCAATACTAAAGATTATCGCAAAAGGTATTGCTATTAATGCTGTTGGCAGAATACCTAAAGAGATACCAAGTGATTGAAAATACCAAGTAAATAAAATGGTAATCATAGTTCCAAAAGCCATCATGTCTCCAGTAGCAAAGTTTGCAAACCTCAAAATTCCATAAATTAAAGTTACAAAAATTGCACCTAAAGCTAATTGTGAACCATAAGCAAGAGCTGGAACAAAAATATAATTTAATAATAATATAATCGCATTGATAAAATCCATATTACCCTCCTAAGAAAGAGCTTCTTACTCTTGTGTCATTTAATAGGTCTTTTCCTGTTCCTGAGTATTTATTTTCACCGGTAACTAAAACATAACCTCTATCAGATATGTTAAGAGCTTGTTTGGCATTTTGCTCTACCATTAAGATAGCAACATTGGTTCTTTTTACTTTAATTATGTGATCAAATAGTTCGTCCATTACTATTGGGGAGACACCAGCAGTAGGCTCATCTAACATTAATACTGATGGTTTAATCATTAAAGCTCTACCAAGTGCTACTTGTTGTCTTTGTCCACCAGATAGTTCGCCTACTAACTGACTTTTTTTTTCTCTTAAAATTGGAAACAATTCATAAATCTCCTGAATAATATTTTGAAAATTATCATCACTTAAATATGCTCCCATTTCTAAATTTTCTTCAACACTCATTCCTGCAAATACATTTTTTGTTTGTGGCACAAAAGAAATTCCCTCTTTAACTCTATCTTGTGGTGAAAACTTAGAAATATCCTTGCCATCAATAAAAACAGAGCCTGACTTTAAATTTAAAAGACCCAACATAGCTTTCATTGCAGTTGATTTTCCAGCACCATTTGGACCAAGTATTGAAACTATCTCACCTCTATTCACATCTACCGAACAAGAATTAATAATATCTGGGCCGCTACCATAACCTCCTGTCATCTTTATACCTTCAAAAAAAGCCATTAATTTTTGCCCTTTAACTTTGATCCTCTTCCTAGATAACTCTCTATTACTTTTTCATCTTTTTTTGCTTCTTCAGCAGTTCCTTTAAATAAAACTGACCCCTCAGCCATCACAATTACAGGGTCACATAGTCTGCTAATAAAGTCCATATCATGCTCAATCATACAAAATGTGTAACCCTGTTCCTTATTCAATTTTAGTATTGCTGTTCCCAAATCTTTTAGAAGTGTTCTGTTAACTCCCGCTCCTACTTCATCAAGTAAAACTAGTTTAGCATCCACCATCATAGTTCTTCCAAGTTCTAATAGTTTTTTTTGTCCCCCTGAAAGATTGCCTGCTAATTCATTTGATAAGTGTTTCAAATTTAAAAAATCAACTACATCTTGTGCTTTTTGTTTTATTTTAAGTTCTTCTGTTCTTACTAAATTAGGTTTGAATAATGCAGTCATTAATTTTTCTCCTGACTGATTTGCAGGAACCATCATTAAATTTTCAAGAACTGAAAGATTTGTAAATTCATGAGCAATCTGAAAGGTTCTTAAAATTCCTTTTGAAAATAATTCATAAGATGGAATATCAGTTACATCTTCATTATTAAAAAAAACTTGTCCCTCAGAAGACTTTAAATTTCCAGCAATTAAATTAAATAATGTGGTTTTTCCTGAACCATTTGGTCCTATTATTCCTGTAATTGATCCCTTTTGAATTTCTAGTGAGCAATTTGAAACTGCAGCTAAACCACCAAAATATTTGGATAAATTTTTGATTTGTAAAATATTTTGAATCATAAAAAATTATTTTTCTAATCTTTTATGAATACTATTTAATGTATTTTCTAACTTTTTATAAAAACCAGCTTTAGAAAGTTCTTTTACACCCTGTTCATTTAGACCTTTTGGAGTTTGTGAGTCTTTAACTAAGTATTTTAAATCTTTTTTAGAATTAATAACTGCGTCTTCTGATAATGCTAAAAATAAAGATGTTATATATTTTTGTGCATTATCTCGTTTAACTCCTCTTTTTACTAACCAGTTTGTCATTACTCTTAATAATTCATAAAATGGTGCCATCATTCCAGACGTTGACCAAAAATTGATTGAAGATTTTTCATTTTTTATTTCAACTGTTGTGCCAATTTTATTGAAAAAATCTTTTACTTTTTTATTAGGTGGGCAAATGGGAACGGGTCCTTTTTTTAAAGATATGGGCGGTAATGGTATGGCTCTAACTATTTTTGCTTTTACTTTAATTGCTTTTTTTAATTCTGATAAAGTGATTGTTGATATAAAACTAATGATTGTTTGAGTAGGTCTAAAATTAAGATCTTTAATAATTCTCTCTCCTACTGATGGTGTAACTGACAAAAAAACCCAATCACAATTATCAACTATTTTTTGATTATCTTTTGTAATTACTACTTTTTTGAATTTTTTCTGAAGCTGATTTGCTATTTTTTTATTTCGAGCAGATATAAGAATTTTAGTAAATGATATTTTTGAACTACAAATACCATTAATTACTGATGATGCTATTTTTCCAGTTCCTATAAAGCCTAATTTCATAAATATTCAATATAGACGACTTATTATAATTTTAAAATTAATTAATAAATGAATTTAAACGAATCTGTTAAATAACTGTATTCAAA
>CAJQJC010000033.1 GCA_905478565.1 uncultured Candidatus Pelagibacter sp.
ACAGAGCCTAAGATGGACTGGAGAGAGATACTACAACAACAGATAATGAGCACGTTGAAGTCAGACTACACTTGGATGAGACCCAGCAGGAAATCATGGCACACATCTGCCATACTGCCAGGACAGAACAATGATGAGATGATTGACATATGTTTGGCTCTTGATGCTTCTGGTTCAATAAGCAACGAACAGTGTAAAGAGTTCTTAACAGAAGTAAAAAACATAATGGATCAATACAAGGATTTTAGAATACATCTTTGGAGTTTTGACACTGCGGTGTTCAATCCAAAAGTGTTCACACCAGACAACGCAGATGAACTGTTAGACTACCAACTGGGTTCAGGTGGTGGTACAGAATTCGAATGTAATTGGGACTACATGAAGGAAGAGGGCATAGAGCCCAAGAAGTTCGTGATGTTCACAGATGGTTGGCCTTTTGAAACTTGGGGTGACGAACACTACTGTGACACAATATTCTTGATTAACAATCCATACGAGAGAGACATAGAGGCTCCCTTCGGACTAACGGTACAGTACAATGATTAGGTTGCTCTGGGAAACTTTCAAAGACTGGTTCTTCAATGAGGTATCAATATCCATAATGAGTTTTGGATTACTACTAATAGCACTGTGGAGTTACCTGTCATGATCAGTGCAGTAATAAAAGCGTCATTAGTTATGGCCTTGATTTTAATAATTTTAAATTGGATGTTGTAATGATGATGTTTCCAAACACGAATCCATACACGGGCAAACTTGAGAAGGTGAAGAACCTACGCAACTGGATGATAGATGCCGCAACGATCCTGTTTGACGACAGCAAGAATGATCTGAGGGCATTGCCAAAGACAGTGAGACTTCAATTACTCGTGACTTTGAGTTTCCTTTGGAGCACTGCATTTACAATCTATTTCTGGGGCATAAGAACCGACATATGGTTGAGTTGGTTCCTAGGACACATAGCAATAATATTCGTGGCCTACTACACATTCAAACAGTTCCACGGTAAAGCACACACAATGAAAGCAGACAAGACAGAGCCTCCAATGTACGATGATGTGTGGGGAGCCTAATGAAAGTAAATCCAAACAACTTCTTCAAAAGAGAACTTGACATATTACCACCACACTTTGTTAACACCGTCGTAAAGGCACATGAGTCCGACGTGGAAAAAATGCGTAAATGGATATATGAAAACTGCACAGGCAGATATTCAATTACCAAAGATGTAATTTACCAAGGCGACACTTCGAGATCGATCACTGTACTTGGTTTTGAGAATCCGGGAGACCTTACCTTGTTCGCATTGAGTGGTATTGCCCAAATTAATCAAAACTAACCGTTGCACTCCATAACTAATTTTAGTATAATATACGTATATTAATACCAATTGCAATTAGGAGAAAAAACAAATGGCAAAAGAAGAAACAAAAAAAACGGAAACTGTTGAAGCACCAGCGACGGCGACGGCCCAGGCTACTGCTCCAGCACAACCACAACCAGACCCAATGGCATTATCGATTGGAGACTTGAAAGGTCTAGCATCAGTGATTGATGTGGCATCTACAAGAGGTGCTTTCAAAGCCAACGAATTGGCTGGCGTAGGAATACTCTATAACAAACTACAGGCGTTCTTGGCCAAAATGGCACCAGAACAACAGCCTGCAGGCACAGTAGGAGCAGGAGCACCAACAACGGTGGCACCAGCGACTGCGGAAGGAAAATAATGGCAACACTAATGAACGTGAACGACCAGGCTATGCCAATGGGTGCAGACTCAGGAGCAGGTGAAGGTCAGACAGGTCCAAAGAGACACTTCAAACACATTGGAGAACTTGTGGACGGTAAAGCGAAAGTTGTGATAATGTACAGAACAGTACCAGACGAACCAAACAACTGTCTGGTGGTCGGAACCAAGTTTTTACCTGACTTGTATCACAATGCATTAATGAAGGCTGTGGAATCAGAAGGTGGACAATCTGCTGATGAGTTCGCGGACTTCGCCAGCAGACAGACGTTCCCAGATGGGACCAACATGTTGGCCATGATGCACAACGATAACTATATCAAGAAGTTCAAGACCAACGAGATAATGGTCACTTTTGGCAATACAGACGACGGCAGGATCTTGTTAAACAAATTGAACGAGATGATTGCTAAGGAAAAAGGCACTTCTGTAAAAGAAATGGCCGCTGATCCTGATGCACCAGCACCAGCAAAGAAGACTACAAAGAAAGCGGATGCCAAAAAGACAACCGCCAAAGAATAAGACATGGGTACAACTGACGCAAGATTTCGTCAAGGAATGGCCGGAAGTTCTAGAAGGATTACAGTTTCAGAACATGCCGGTCAAGTACCTGTTATACATAGACATCATACTTAAAAATAACATCACCATACACTACAACATCGCCAAAGAACTGCAAACCAAGAAACAGGAAACGATCGCTAGGTTCCTAAGGAAGACAATTGAACAGAACTACCTCAAGATAAAAAGTGTGGACATGAAATTCGATATTCCTACACTAAAGAAGGACATGGAGTCACGAACTTCGTTGGTGATGTCTAAGACTTTTAAAGATAATGTTTGATAAAAAATTTCTCATAATAACTGCACACCCAGATGATCTAGAAATGGGCTGTGGTGGTCTTGTTGCTAAAATAAACAAGAACGGCGGTTCTGTCACCAATCTAATACTAGTAAAACCGTCAGTAGAACACAATGTTAACAGAGACGAACAAATAGTACGGAACGAATTAGAAAAAAGCAAGAGTGTGTTAAATTTTGAAACTGCAATATACGACACGCCGTTATATGATAATGGTAGGCCGAATCTAACACTGACAAATAATTTAATATCATATGCTGAATCTTGCATCAACGAACACGAAATATTAATATCGCATTGGAGGGAAGACCACCACCAAGACCATAGGGTGTGCTATGATGTGGCAAGAAGTATATCAAGGAAACACTTCAAACAATTTTGGTGCATGGACGAACCACCATACAATTTACACTACAAAAATTTTGATTGTAATCACTATGTGGATATCACAGACTGTGTAGATCAAAAAAGGCAAGCTCTAGAATCATATAGTACATACTTTAATAACTTTTCAATTGATACCATTATCGATTACAACAAATACAGGGGGAGTTTTTTAGGTGAAAACAAAGTTGCAGAAACATTTCATCTAATGTATAATAAGATATGAAAATTTTAGTATTAGGAGGCTACGGATTCATAGGTAGTCATATTTGTCAGCAATTAAAAGCAGAAGGTCACACAATAGGAATAGTAGACTGTTATCATCAATACTACACATTTCCTGATTGGGAATACCATCCTGTGTTAAATCAGAGGAAATCAATAACTGGAACTGACAATGAATACATCGGACAGATCGAGAACCTACAATTCATGGAGCAGACGTTTGAGGATTTCAAACCGGACAGAGTAATACACGTGGCCACATATCCCAACGCAAGGATGGTCAAAAGAAATGTGCTTGACGCCACCAACAACATGGTCACTGCCACCGCTTACATACTTGACCTATGTGTTAAACACAAAGTACAAAAAATTGTTTATGCATCAAGCAGTATGGTATACGGAGAGTTTGATAACAAGATCCCGGACGAATCCGTTGTACCAAAACCAAACACACTCTATGGATCATACAAAAGGCAAGGCGAGATCATGTGCAAGATATGGCACAGAGAGTATGGACTGAACTACGTTATAATGAGACCTTCGGCGTTATACGGAGAGAAGGACACAATCACCAGAGTCATAAGCCAATTGACCAAGGCCGCACTCACCACGGGCGAGATGACTGTGCAAGGGCCAGACAATAAATTAGACTTTAGTAATGTGCTTGATGTGGCAAAGTATTTTGCAATGGCGACCACTAACGAAGTAGTAAACGAGACCTTTAACTGCACCAGGGGAAATGGTAGGAAGATAGTGCATGCCGCGGAAATCGTCAGAGACACACTAGGGGTTGGTGAGATCATTACCAAGCCACATGACTCATTCTATCCAAACAGGGACACTCTCAACAGTGACAAGGCCAAGTCCATGCTGAACTTCAATCCAACTATAGATATCGAAGAGGGAATACCAAATTACATAAATTGGTTCATGAGACAGCCTTTTTATTTTGAGAATCTAGATATTAATAAAAAATTTCAGTTGGATACAGCGATTTAAATTTGCTCCTGCAAAAATCCCATGTGTATGTTTGAAGTATGATGTCTTCATTATAATCACTTTTCTCAGTGAATTTTTTGCCATCCGTGGCACCTTTGGCCAACCATTCATTTTTGGTTTCTAACCATTTTTTCAATCTGTGCTGTGTCTCCACTGTGGGTTTTTTGTATTGCCATAACACTAACTTGGATACTTCTCTGAAAGCATTTTTCCATGCCGTGTAATTGTCGGGTGCCAACACAGTTTCGTTTGAAATGATAGGTACGACTTCGTGCGGTTGGGATAACGTGAAGTCCAAGATATTATCATCTGGCGTTTCCAGGCACAGTGTTTTATTGTACAAGTTGATGTTGAAGGTCCCGTACGCAATATTCAACTCCTGTAAATGTGCATAGAATATCCTGTGCCTTTTTGTCAATGCCCTGTCAACAGTGTAATCAAACATGAAAGTTTCCTTGACCTTGCTCTTTGCAAAAACGGCATAAAAATATTCTGTGCTTGATGTTGTGGACGCTTGTTTGTATGCCTGTGTCCTACCGTCTACGTTGCGTATCCAATGCAGTTTATTTTTTAAGTTATTCTGATATACATGATTTTTAAGTAAGTCATAATTTTCTTGTTCAAATGGTTCTCCGTTTGAAATAAAGCAAATGTCAAAACAGTCTTTGTTGTCTGGGACACTAATGTTGTATATGAAGGGATAGTCATATATCTGTGTTTTTATATGTGACAGTGACTTGCCTGGCAAATAGAAAGTGTTGCCTGACCTGTATATCTTCAAGTCTTCCCAGTAAGACGGATAGAACAAACCATCATCCGAAGTATCTGAGTATTTCATGTATCTTGCTATTGGTATTTTGCATGTTGATATGTTTTCCATAACGTTGGACAAATCATAGTGTTGTTCCAGATAATCGAAATCATAATCAAAATTGTGTGTATGATAATTGACATCTTTGTAATCACGCAGTAACTTTATGTCTTGGTCAGCAAATTGCCTAGGAAACAGGAACGTATCACCCTCCTGCTGTAGTTCATTTGCCCAAACATGAACCTGGGTGGCTTGATGCTGTTCTGGAATGTAATCAAAATCAAAATCACTGTAATCAATTTTACTACTCAACATCCATTGGTATCGTGTTTGTGTCTCCGGCAACATTCTTTTCGCAATTTCCAAATAACTGTCAACAAACGGTATGACCACCGCGTGGGGGAACACAGACTTTATCACTGCTATATTGTCCCTGCTTTTACTGTTTCCAAAATCTATTGCTATGCAATCAAACACCATAGTACTCCTTGATGGAGTCGCAAACGTGTAAAACCTCGTCCTTCTTAAGGAAAGGATGTATGGGTAACGAAATCACGTCCTGACACAACTTTTCTGCATTTGGCATTTCCTGTCCGGTATCAAACATCTTCATCCTTGACATGGGTTGTGGATAATGTATTTGCGTTTGAATCTTTTTGGTATCAAGAAACGCCTTGAGTCCGTCCCTGTCTTGTGCCCTAATAACAAGTTTGTGATTATTTGATGTTGTGTCTGAACTTGATTCTATTGAACTTATTCCTATGTCATTTAATTTTTTTGTGTACCACTGCCTGACCTTTTTTGATCTAGACAACAAAGACTTATACTTGGAAAGTAAAAAATTCAAAACGTTGGCATGGTCATTGCTTAGGCATGAGTTGTATCCGTGTTCTAACTTGCCCGTGCCTTTGCCATGGTATCGCAGGCTACGGATAAACTTCGCTTCTTCGATGTCATCTGTGAGCACCATCCCCCCGTTGCCAAAACAAGGCAATGGTTTGCTTGGGGCGAAACTGAGACTGCTTATGTCACCCAACTTGCCACTTGGTATTTTTTTGTAAAAACTTCCGAGGCTCTGTGCGGCATCTTCTATCAGAGGTATTTTGTGTTTGTCACAGTACTGTCTTAGTCTATCGTAATCTGCAAGATTGCCAAATAGGTTCACGTACACCAATGCATCGGGTAAGATTGTGGCAGGTAGGTTTGCGATCAATCCTTTCCTGTCAACATCAACGAAAGTAATTGTCGCCCCGGTCCTTTTGATCGCTTCCGCTGTGGCTAGATAACTGACCGCTGGACACAGTACATTTGACCCTGGTCCTATTCCTTTGACCCTTAAAGAAAAATAAAGTGCGTCGGTGCCACTACCTACCGCTACTCCATATTTTCTCTTTGTGAATTTTGCTACAGATTTTTCAAACTTGTCTAACCAAGATCCTTCTGTGTGGCTAGTACTAACAACATCACCTGATCTCCAAACTTCTTTTGCCCTACGTGTGATTCTCCAACTGTAGGCATCATAGATCCTATCCACTCCACCAAACTTAATCATCAGAATTCTTTCTTAACACCCACATGTGGATTCTCCACACAACTGTCGGTTATTTCTTTCACAGTCTCTTTCTTTAGATCTACAACACACGTCGCAGATGGTTTTATTCCACAACCAACTAACAACAACAAAATTATGATATACTTCATCCTAGCACTTTCACTCCATATTTGTTGGTAAATGCTTTACCATCTTCCCTGTCGTTCACGATCGGTTGTCCTTTTATGTTCAAACTGGTGTTCAAAAGTATGGGACAACCTGTCTGTCGTTTCCATTCCGTCAACAACGCATGGAACCCTGGATTATCCGTCTTACGCACCGTTTGAACCCTGGAAGTGTGATCATGATGTATTATGGCAGGGAAGTCTTTACCATGCGTACACGCCGCTGTAAATTGCATATAAGGGGTGTTTTGGACTGCTGTAGGCAGGGTGAAATACTCATTTACATCCTCCTCTAATATGGCCGGAGCGAATGGTCTGAACTTCTGTCTTTTCTTGATCGAGTTTACCAAATCCTTGATGTCCTCACCCCGCGGGTCTGCCAACAGTGATCTATTACCAAGTGCCCTTGGACCAAACTCCGCCCTGCCACTTGCAACTCCCACCATCTTGTTTTCCTTCAATTCTTTTATCAGTGCGTCCACAGGGTACTCGCCATCTATGTTGTGTCCAAGGAATGGGTGTTCCCACTTGAGGTGTCTCCTGTGGTGTGCGGCTATGCAACCCAGACTAGATCCTGCGTCACCTGGGTTTGGAATGATCCATATGTTGTCAAACAATCCCATGTTGGCCAATACCCTGTTCGCGGCACAGTTCAACGCTACACCACCTGCATACACGAGGTTACGTGATCCGTACTTACTTGCCCTGTGCCATAACTCTGCAAGGCACTCTTCTGTGACTGCTTGTATGCTGGCGGCTATGTCCATCACATCTGCATTTGGTTCCCAATCACTCAATCCCCTGTGTAGATTCTTTTTGAGTTTGAATGGTGTCTGATGCACGAAGTCGTCATAGATTTTCTGTTTGTACTTTGGTGTTCCGTATGCGGCCATGCCCATCAAGATGTACTCCTCTTCTGCAGGTTTTAGTCCACATCGATGCGTAAATGCACTGTAAAGTATTCCTATGCTGTGTGGATAGTTGAGTGTTTCTTTTCTCTCAATCCAAACTTTGTCAGCAGTTGATATACTAACTGTTTCCCATTCACCTATTGCGTCCACTGTGAGTATTGTTGCTCCTGTGTCCTTGAACGGTGAAGTGAAGTATCCTGCCGCGGCGTGTGAGTCATGGTGTTTTACATATTCATCTATCTTGATATTAAAGTGATCCAAATGCCATTGTGGCATCTCTGTGTAACTTAATGCTGTAGCCCATTGTCCTGCGTACAACTGTCTTGTTTTCTTCAGCAAAGGTCTCTCGTAGTAAACAACCTTATCAAATGGTCCAAATGTTTTTGCCTCGTCAACTATCTTTTGGTTGAGATAATGATCGTTCTTGATCTTTGAATAACGTTCACTGTGTGCCGCCCACAGTATCTCACCTATGCCTGAACTGTAATCCACAACAGCCATTGCGGCATCGTGGTTCATACAATTAATTCCAAGTATTCTCATCTTGCTCCTTGTGCCATCCCATGTCTTCTATTTGTGTGCTGTTACACTTTGGACATACCCATCCTTCGTCTGTGTTAAAATCTTGTGCAAGATCTTGTGGTGCACCACGCCACTTACAATTATAACAGTACCAGTTCCACCATGTCATTTAATGCTCCAGGTGGTGTTCCGCCATTTTTCTGTGACCTTGCCTTTTAATTTCTCCCATTCGCTCAACTCTATGTCATACTCGAAATTCTGTGTGGTCAGGTTCACTTGTACTTCCTTGGCTCCGTTCTTTAGGTGGAACTTCCTGGCCATGTCCGTTAACGGACTCAGTGTAACCAGTCTACTAAGGTGATTAGACTCTTTGATCATCTTGTACACTTCGTTGACCATGTGCTTGCCGCCACCTTTCTTCTTGGCCCACACTGTGTAGGCTATCGCTATGGTGCCCTGTACACCTGCCCGGTGTATGGCCTGCATGGCGGCATCCCGACTCATTGCATCCATTTCCTCCACGCTCTTTGGGATATCATGTGTGAAAGCAAAACACATCACAGCGGCTATGTCACCTTCCTCGTCCCTTATGCCGTAGATCTTCCTGCCATGCGATTGTCTGAATTCGAGACTCAACTCCGGCCTAACTGGATCTTCCGTGACATCTATGAACGGCAGTTCTATCAATTCGAACTTGGGCGACTTTTCCAGGGCCTTATAAATTTTTTTAAGCACCATTTTATTTGTATATGAACGGGTCTTTCTTCTTCAGCTCTTTGAGCCTCTTCCTATATTTGATCTCTTGTCGAATCTTGTTCCATATGTTCTTAATCCAAGTAAACATTATCTGTCTCCTATTAGTTTATTAAAAGTTGGTAACATTAATTGTACAGCATCTCGGTGTGCCTCGTCAAGTGGATGTGTTGTGCCACGTGGGTAGTCATTTAGCAGTGCCCATTGATTGAAACCCATCATCCTCTCTCCAAACGAGAACCATTTGGTAAAGTCTATCTCGCTATGCAATGCCGTTATGAAGGTGTCCTGGTCCTTGTGCTGTTCGAACTCATTGTAAAAAAGACTGTTGTCAGCCAGTGTGAACATGAATGGTATTTTCTTCTTCTCCAGGATGTTCTGTAACCAAATTATGCTCTTCCAACTGAGATAAGTCTCATGGTATTGGTTGGCCGCATACTTGTATATGGCTTCCGCGAAAGGCTTTACTCCGGTATCTATCATGGATTGTTGGTGTTTCTTCCAGTGTTCCTGCTGTGCCTCTGATCCCGACAGGGCCTGATGTCTCTCCGAGTCTGCCATGCTGGTGTCCCAAGGTGATATCGAGGTCCAACGTGTGTCCTCTAATTGTTTGTGTCTGGGCATGGCCCAATCATACCTTGAAAGGAAACTCCACATCACGACCACACACCCTATATCATTATTGTTGGCTACTGTATTGAACACTCGTCTCGCTATGGCTTGGTTCCCTAGACCTCCAAATGCTGTACATAGGTATTCGTGTCCTGATTCTATAGACAATCCATGGGCCCAAGTCTTTTTTGATGGTGTTTTTCCGTCCACGTCGTCACTCAGCTCATTGCCCAGTGTGAAACTGCATCCGCCTGCTATTAATTTCTTAGTCATAAATTTTTAAAATGTTATTTAAAAGTGGAAACATGTCTCCAAAATTTTCTTTCCTGTACTGATCGGTTTGTAGTATTCTTCTTTTTCTTTCTGCCCGTATCTCAGGTGTATCTCTGTCAACGGCATTCATAAATCTTATGCTGGGTTGGTAGTCTGTGAGCATGTGATACCTATCAACCACAATATCCTTTACCTGTCTTGGCAGTGTCTGTATGTTGAACACATCTGGATCAAAGCAAGTGTTTACATAAAAAAACTTAGGTTGAAACTGTGCCACCCATAGTGCCATCTTGGCCCAATTGAACACATTGAATATATTCACTGTCGAACATATTTGAAAATCCATATTATGAGTTTTCATTTCTTTAAACTTAACAAGGTTTTGATTTACTTCTCGCCATTTGGCAGGATGTCTCTGGTACTCAAAAGGTTCTCCCACATCATCAATGCTGAACGCCACTTCCACATGTTTGAAATAACTCCATAGGTCAAATATTTCCTGTGGTGGCAACTGTGTGCCGTTGGTGTTGTAATGTATGTCTATGTTCTTGGCATATCCTTTCTCAACACAGTGAATCAATATCTTGAAGTGATCCTTAATCATGAACGGTTCGCCGCCTGTGAATTCAAAGTACTCCACGTGTTTGAGGTCCTCCTGCAACTCCTCGAAGAACTGTGGGTTTCGTTTTGGCCAGCCTCCCTCTTTCAGTTGCTTTCTTGCCACGGGATTATCTCCACCCTTGGCTGTCTCATAATCTATTTCTTCCTGTGCCCACTTTGAAGAACTCCACGATCCGCAAATCCTACATTTTAAATTACATACGTTGCCCAACTTAAAGTCGATGAATTTCAACGTTGGCTCGCTATTAGGTGTCCAGTTTTCTAAACTGCTACGCATTTTGTAAATTGAGTTTTGCCTTTTGGATGTTTTTCCGGCATCTTCTTCTTGCCAACAACTCTGGCAACCTTTAGGACGCTCGCCATCTCTGAACTTCTTTCTTAAAAGTTCCATGTATTCTGTTTGCTGTATTGATTTAAGGCTTTGTTCGTACACCTTTACACCAGGAATACTGCCCTTGTACAAACAACAAGGAGATGCACCGCCATTTACATCAACTTCCAGATGAGTCCACGGCAATGGGCACATGTTTGAATCTATATACTTGTCCACCAGTCTAAAACCCTTTCATCTCTGCTTAATATTTTTTTTATATCCTGTTTTCGTATCTTATCAATGTTTTCTTGTCTCTGTTTTCCTTTTTTAGTTGGTGTGAAGGTTTCTCTGTTTTTTAAATTCTTTATGACCTCTATCAGTGATCGTTGTTTTCTTGTGGCCAGAGGTTCGATGTATGCAAGTGCTTCGTCAATTATGGTGTGTAGCAGTTTTTTGGGCAGTGCTAATGGACTTAAAATTTCATCATTGCTAAAGGTAAACATGACTTTTGTTAATATCTCTGTGTCCAACTCCCTGCTCAAATCAAACATGTTTTTTAGTTCTAGTAACCCAGGCATTGTGATCGTATAATCTAATCTCATCTCTCTGGCTGTTTTTGCCACTGCCATTCCTTCTTTGAAATTGCGTAACCACTGTTCATAGTTTAATCCGTCTCTGATATACTCTCCAACTTCTCCTGTACCATCTAATGATGAACATATTTGCCAATCCTGGAACTGTGGCAGTAAGTCAAACAGTTTGATTCCCTTGAATGATGTCCTACTTAGATTCGTGTTGTATCTCACATACACTTCTTTTGCGAATCCTAGTTCTATTATCCTCTGCATGGCCTTCCAATGCATGTCCCACATCAACGGTTCTCCGCCGCACCAGTATATTTCTTTTATCCTTTTTGTTTCTACTGCTTCAACGAACTCCTGTACAACCTGTGTGTCTTGGAACTTTATGATCTGTTCTCTCAAAGGTGACGCCATCCATGGTTGTGATTCTTTGCTCCATGTTTTGTTCTTTCTAGATTCTGCTTCCCAACTACTGCTTAACATGTCTCCACACATCCTACATTTGAAATTGCATAGGTTGTTGAACCTGTAATCAAAACTGATGGTTTGCATTGTGGTGGCGCCTGTTTCGTCCGTGCTGTCGTATGCTTCGTCCACCCTGTCCTTGAACAATTGATTCCAATATGATCTGTATACATCTGTGTTCAATAACTTGTGATCACACACTTGGCATTCCGGTAATTCTTCACCTGCCATCATACGCAGTCTAACAGATTTCATGTGATCTGAATTCCAGTGTTCTTTTAGTGTAAGAGGTTTGTATTCCTTAGCATCGTTGCCTGTGTCTATGTACTGCTTGAAACTCTGTGCAGGCTCTCTGGATGCACAACACAAGCGTCTCTCTGTCTGTGGTGACAGGTACGTGTGCGTCCACGGTGCCATGCAGAATGTTTTGTTGCCTTCGCTGGGTTTAATTCGCTTCATACAATTCCTTCAATTCAGGAAATGTCTCGAGGATATTTTCGTCTCTGATCACGTCCATCTTTTTCATTGTGTCTTTGAACTGTTGTATGTCTTTGTTGTTGTCTCTCCTCATCATGTAATTAAGTCCAGATTCGAATCCTTTAGTTGCCCTGGTGAGATTGTCTAAAGGACGCAACCATTCGAGATGTTTCTCTATTTTTTCTTTGACTTTTTGTTTGTAAGACTCTGGTAAGAGATCTATTCTCTGTGCATACGGATATTGAAGTAGGTTAAAATTAAAGTCTTGTGGTTTGAGTAGGCCTTGTTCAACCCAATTTCTATGGAAGTCTGATATGTGCAGTGCATTAATAAGTCCAACCGTGCTTGATATGTAGAAATCCACTTTGGGGCAAACTTCTAACATTCGTTTTCTGTTTGCAACAACATCTTCCCATACAGTGCCTTTACGCATGTACTCTCCCCTGGCTCCCTCTGCGTCTAAACTTGCACCTATCGATACGGAATCAAACTTGTTCCATAACTCTAAGACATCAATGTCTTTATATTTTGTCCTCGTGAAGTTTGTGTTATAAATTAATCTCACGTGATACATTTTACGCCTATCTAGTTCTTTCAATATCCTATAGTGTTCTTCCATGATTATCGGTTCGCCACCTGCGAAGTAGAACTGTTCAACGTGTTCGAACTGTTCCAACATTTGATCCCATATGTCATCACTGCTTCTACCCACCTTCATGATCTTTGCATGACTCGGCGGAGCACCTGTAAGTTTTTTATGATCCTCGTACCAGTTTGAACTGAACCATGTGCCACAACTCCTGCAGGCCAGGTTACACAGGTTACTGAATCTAATATCCCAATACTTTATAACGAAGTCTGCTGTGCCGTCAGGCTGTGTGTTTTCTATCATGCTTATGTTGTGTCCAAAGTGTTTGTTCGAACTAAGACGCAGACTGAAGAATCCTGATTGCTCTTGATCATAACATTTTGTACAGTGTTTGCTTTTTTTATTAGACAACATGTTTTGTCTTATCTGTCGCATATCTTTGCCATTGAAAACCATCTCCATCGAATCCTTGTTCAGATCGCCTACAGGATATTTGTCTAATGCGAAACAGCAAGGATATGCCCTGCCATCTGGAAATGCATGTATGTGCAACCAAGGCATCATGCAGAATGATTCACTGTCTAGCAACAACTCCTTCTCTTTAGGCGTCATGTCTTTGATCTTTAATTTCTCAGGCTCTTTCGCCCCGTACTCATATGCCACGGTACCATTCTCCTATAATTGGGAAAGTCTTCTCGAAGTTCTTTCCTGATCGTTTGTCGTATTGACTGTAAAATGCTTTGAAGTCTTGCTGTAGTTTACTCTGCTCGGCCGCACCCGAATGTGGTGTTTTGACAACATCCAAGTAATCTATAAGTCTCTGTGTTTGATTGATTTCCATGCCCTCTAACCATTTACTATTACTAGTTAAGAACTTTACCAAGTCTCCTTTAAATTTATTTCTTAGGTCGTCTGGTAGTACAAGTGGTGATTGGAAACTTGGAAACCTCAATATGTTAAGCGTGAAGTTGACCTCCGGTCCGTACACTTTACTTGCACTCTTGAACCATACCATTTTCTCCAACAGTTGAGGCAATGACTCCAAACACAGTGCATTTATGGTACACATGTTATGGATCGCACGTGGAACTTTGTCCACCATCATGTGCAAGAAATTACTATGCCAATCTCCGTACACCAATCCGTCTCTGATGTATTCGGCTTGTCCAAACGTTGCTTCACAACTTGTGTACAGTTCAAATTTGTCAAACTTCTTTAGTTTTGTTTTGAGTCTGTCAATAATGCTCTGCTTTGCACCCAGGTTACTGTTGATTGCAAGTGTCATGTCAGGATTCATTTTGTCGCCCTGTGTCTCTATCCAGTCCAACAGTCTCCATAGGTTGGGGGACATCATTGGCTCTCCGCCTGTTATCCTCAGTTCATCAAGGCTCTTGTGTAGGTCTGTCTCCCACCATTTGTAGAATGCTTCAACGTAGGGATTGGTTTCGTCTTTTTTGTATGGCTCTGCACTTTCATGACTGTGAGTGAAGTGATTACGTCCATCGGTTTTCATATCTGTGTATGGTCCTTGCCTCTTTATGTTGTTTGCCCACGTGGAACTGAATGCAGGATTACAATATGTACAAGCAAAGTTACAGGTCCTGTCAAATGCTATTTCTAAAGTTTTTAAATTTACATCGGTGTTTGGGTCTGCCTTGTGTGCTTCATCTAATGATTCATTTGAGAATATCTTGGATTTGTACACCCTGTCACTGATATTATCTCTGTTGATATCCTCTATCTTCCAGCAGTATTCACACCCTTTTGGTCTGTCGCCACACTGCATTTGTTTACGTTCCTGTTTCTTTTGTACTGTGTTGTGTATCGCACTTGGGTTTGTTTTGATTGCCTCTAGATCAATCTTGTGTGGAAGTGGATGGTGACAACTTGTGGTCATACCACTGCCCAACCATATAGTAGCATTGTACCACTTGGCTCCACAGAAACTTGCACTCTTTGGATCCAGTATTTGTTTTTTATATTCTAAATCATTCATGCGTTCATACACTCCTTCCAAAATTCTTCCATCTCAGGGAAGGTGTTAAGAAACCTTGTGAGACGTCTGCGATCGTGTTCGTTAAAAAAGGCGTAAAAGTTTTTTTTGTTTTGCGTACTTGCGTCCGCGTTTTCGCGCCAGTATGCGAGATTCCTCTGCATCTTCTGGATCTCGAAGTCCTTGAATATGTGTAGCCCGTTCGACTCTCCGGAGTTGGCCTGCATGTACTTGATGTTGTCCTCGTGTATTGATTGGTACGACTCGGGCAACATCGTTATCTGTTGCCATGCGGGTTGTCTCAGCAGTGGCACGTCAAACCACACACGCTGGTAGGTTTTCGAATACTTGGTTCTCAGTTCCAAGATCTTCTCTAACAGTTTGTCCATGCTTGTAATACTCAAATTGTTGTACGTGCATATGAAAGTGATTGAATTACGACCAGGTATCCTGTCCAAGAACTCCTCCACGTTGTCCATCATGTAGGTGAAGTCCAGGCCGTCACGTATGTACTCAGCACGTTTGCCGAATGCGTCCACGCTCACAAACTGCATCATGTGTTCGACCTTCTCCTGCATACATATCTCCTGTGCCATGTTGAAATATTTCTCCTTCAGTTTCTTGTCCGGAGGACACATGTTGCTGGTCACGTTGAGGTGCAGGTCATCCTTGGGATTGTCTATTATGTACTGAAACACCTTGTAGGTATTCACGTCCATCATGGGTTCACCACCGGTCATACGGAAGTGTTTGAGATTCTTGTACAGCGTTGGCCACCATTTCCAGAACGCGGTCACGTAAGGGTTCTCCTCCCTGTTGGGTATGGGCCTCCTTCGACCTTGGAAGTGTTCTGGTGCGTTGTGGGGAGGGGTGGTAGGATATTCGCCGTATCTGTCCACCTCCTTGGCCCACGTGGTCGAGAACTGAGGTGAACAATAACTGCACTTGAAGTTACAAGCGTTGTTGAAGTTCACCTCAACATATCTCGGCGTCCAACTTGTGCTCATTGGATTCTTCCTGATCTGCTCGAAGTCCTGCATGGCCCATGGTTCACCTGAACGATAATGCCTGTCTGACATTTCGCCCGTGTCCTCCAGTTTCCAGCAGTAAGAACATCCTCCTGGACGTTCACCTTTAAGCATTTTGGATCTTTGATCTAGTTTCTCTGCGGTGTTGTGCAGTGCCGCGGGATTGGATTTGACTTGGTCAGCGTCTATCTCATGCAGTGGCGGATGGTAGCAACTGTTGGTCAATCCAGTTGGCAGGTGCAGTGAAGTCTGGTTCCACTTGGCCAGGCACATTGTTGGCGAAACTTCCTGTAGTTTATCCTTGGCCTTCAGTGCGTCTGACTTGTAATCACTTGTACTCACGATCTTGCACTCCTTTGTTCCTGTGTATTGGCATGACAAACCTGTAGAACCTGCTGTCTTCTTCAGTGAACTCCGCAATAGGTATGTCCAATTGTTGTCTCAGACTGTTACCGTACATCACAAGTTCGTCATCAATATCGCTTTGTGCTATCTGGTTGTAGTACACCTCCATGCTGTCCAAGTCTCGCACTTTGTAAAGTTCATTGTTTGGTTCAAGCACTGTGTAGAAGCAACCCATCCTAGAGCCAAGCATGGCATATTTGCCATTCTCGATGTCTGCACCTATCGTACACCATGTGCTCAGAATGTTGAGGTTGTTCTTCCATATCTGTTTTGAATAATTCTTGGCTGTGATAGGCTTTCCTTTCTCGGTGCTCATCTTCACGCCTTCTCGGTAGCCTGCCACGAATGCCTGTTGTGGTGTTGCATTGATTACAGTCGTTGAATAACAGTTATGGAGGTTCTCGTGCGGCACTCCCCAGCAGAAGTCTATTTGGTTCTCCTCTGTTTCAGCATTTTCGTGTGTCTTCATTGACTTGCAGGTTTGCTTGTCCCATCCAACTATGCCACCGTTGCCGTAAACGAGTCCGTTTATGCTGTTCTTTGCCCTCCATCTATGTACGGCCTTCCTGTCAGTCTTGTCCCAGGCAAGTGTCTCCAAAAGGAATTTCTCATCTATAATGTTGTCTCCGTCGACACTGATGAAGAAATCCGTTTCTGCTATGTCGGCCGCGGCCTTGTGTGCGTTGTCAAAACCCACCACTCCGTCAACACGCTTGGCCCATGGCACCTTGTTCTTTAGATCGGCCCAGTTTTCTTCTTTGTTTGGCTCCTTAAATGAAATGTATACGAAGTCGAGATCGCTTATTCTTGTTCCATTAGCCATGCTTTGCCTCCCTCCACTATACCTGTGGGCCAGTGTATGTCGTCGTCCTGGAATACGTATCCTTTTTGTGTTTCCTTCAAGATTCTGTACTGCGTATTTGCCTTTGGTTTTGGTTTTAAAACTATCTCACTATCCTTGATCATTAGATTTTCTTCACCGTGCTGTTGTGCCCACTTTTTTTTCTCTAGGGTAACTTCGTGTTTTTCACCAGCAACAGTGATGTAGAATTTTTTTTCAGGTCTACGTGGTGTCTTTGCTAACGCTTCAAATAATCCTGGCATGTAACTCCTTGTCGTGGTAGTGCCACACTCGATCAACACGTGTCTCACCTATGTACACCGCGTCTCCGGACTTGTTGGGGTAAAGATAATTGTTCTGATCCATGGCTCTCATTGTGTTATTCACTCCTGGCTTGTGATGTATAAATTTAAACCATTCATAGTCGATCAAATCTTTCGCTGTTGGATCCATTATCCTGTAAGCAAGAGCAAACACAACATCTGTGCTAGGATATTTGTCATGACAGTCTATCAACATACTTGTCTTTACCTGGGTCCAATTTTTTACTATGTGTTTTGCGATTTCATAAAAGTTCTGTGCCTTTTTGCTCCTACGGAAATACATCAATCCGTTGTAGATGTTGGGCAAGTGATTTCTCTCGAACAGTTTCCTGTATGGGGTATGTTTAATCACGTTACCTCGATAATCAAAGCAGTCAACACTGAATAACAAATCGTGTTGCCACAAGTGATACCACCACCAATCTGTGTTGGTTGTCCATAACATGTCCGCTTCAAGTTTGATTGTGTGAGTGAAAGGGGAGATCTGGAACGCCTTGTGCTCGTTTGCCCACTTGATGTCATGTGCCGCACTGTCGTCTTGCCTCACCACTTTCACAACATCCACGTGTTCACTGTCGAACTTACTTTTCTCATCTGTGATCACGCATATCTTGTTGTGCTTGTTCCAACGTTTTATGCTCTTTGCTAGAGTAATGGACAGTTCAACGTAGTCAGTCTTGTCATTGTTTTGTGCAAACCACAGAAATCCCCTAGACATTGAATATCTCCTTATTAAGGACATGCACATCTTGATTTTCCACCCATGATATCTGATCATTGTATTTCCATGCGATACCTTCGTTGGTCATGTCAATCACTTCACAGTCTGGCGGCAGTGTCGGTAGTGCGAACGGCATCTTTTCATATCCAACAAATCCGTTTATCTGTTGCAGTGCCATTGCGAACAGATAATCATTACGTAGGTTCTTGGCATATATCCTGTACATCTCGTTGAAGTAAGAGTAGTTCTTCTTGATGTATTTTACTGTGTCAAATATCTTCCTTACTTTTTCGTTTTTCTTAAACAGTAGCACAGTCGCCCACACCATGGGTATCATGCTCCACCTCCTGTGGTCGAACGTGTTCCTGCCTGTAAGATCATATGCTGTGTCTGGTACCAGGAAATCATATTCTGTGTCAAAGAGCTCTAACAAGTTATCCGTAAAACAGAAGTAGTCGATGTCCATCACAAGTGTTTTGTCATAGGGAGAAAGTTCGTATGCAAGATGCCTGTCCACATTGTTCCAAGATTTTCCTAGTTTAGTGTTACCTAGTTCGGGTTCAATAAATTTGTAATTTATTAAGCCTAATGGTTTGATTTTATTGAAAGTTTCAAAGTTAGTGACCACTGTGATTTCTACTTTGAGATTTTTCTTTACTAGGGCCACACACCTCTCCAGTATCTTGTGATACCGTGTGTGTTCAGTGTCAAAACAGAAAAGCAATACACCCCTGGACATCATGCGTCCTTTTTGGTGAATGTCTTGTATATCTGATGGTATGCGTTCAGGCTCTCTTGATTGCGTTCCACTAGGATCGATAGGAATTTCGCCGGGTCAGTGATCTCAACCGGATTGTTGTTTGTGTCCAACAAGTAGAAACTGTCCTGTGATTCCTTCAAGGTCCTCACCAGGCAGATCGTTGTGGGATCCGCACGGAAAAGATTCCCGTTATAGGCCAAAACCTGTCGTGAGTGTGCCTTCTCCAGAGCGTTGCGTTTGGCGACCGCTATGTCGTAAGATAGATCTGATTGTCGTTTGAGTTCGCGAATATCCATACCACAATTATACAATAATTATGGTGGAGAATCAACCTGGTAAAATTATTATGTTGTAGTACCGTTGGCGTTGCCTTCGTTGCCTACCGAAGCGTGTGTGGGTGATGTCGTCAATCCCTCGTTGGTGTTTGGTGTTATCGCGAAAATGTTTGTAACCATCTTAGGAGTGTTTTTGATGTCCACCGCGATACCGCTTGTGTTTCCAGAGTCAAACTGGGTGTCATTGGCACCGTCTGTTGCCACCATCTTGATGACCAAGGTCACAGCACTTCCTACCGCCGCGTTAAGTTTGGCGAAAAGCTCAATGTTGTTGTCAGTGTAGTTCGCGTTGTCTGTAGTCAATTTGATCAAGGACGTGTAACTTGTTCCTAGGTCATGGAAACCATTAGCAAGACCGCTTGTTGTCAAACTCTCACCTGAACCTGATCTTGTTGTTGCGTGTGCACCGATGTCGATGTTGCCCAGTGCCGCGCCTAGGTCTATGTAGGCCTGGTCTTTTGGACTGGTTGAGGACTGTGTGGTGCTGGTCACTATCCTGACCTTGCCGCCTGCGTTGAAGAAGTGTCTCATCCTGTCCGCAGTTGCCCACGTGATACTGTGTTCATGAGTGGCCGTGCTGTCCCAACCCTCTGATGCAGTGGTGATGGTCTGTAATGATGATGATGTTGTCAATGCCGTGGCGTTTGTTGAACCAGCCGCTACCGCCGCCGCCAAGTTGGCCAGGTCTGAGATCAATGCTGATCTTATGGCAATGGTGTCTCCCGCTGAAACTGATGATGATGTTATAGATGTGTTTGTATGGTTGGCAATGTTGTCTAGTCCTGTGAATAGACTGTTCCAACTTGATGCCGCGACAGTGTCACCTGCCGAAACCGTTGCTATTGCTGATTCTCCCAGTCCGTATATCGTAGAGCCTGTGCCCGCGAAGTGATTGAATCCGAATGGATCTGAACTATTGTTTACGAATGCGTTGTATTCGTCATCTAAAATTGTATCACCTGCACTATATGCCATATTGTTATTTTACTCCTATTACGCACTCTGTGAGTGCTGTTTCTTCGTAATATTTATCTTTAATTATACGCCCTATGACGTTGAAATGGTTGCATTCGTCCGCTGTGGCCACACGTGCTTCGGCGTTTCCTGCAGAAACTAACCTGTCGCCTGCCTTGCCGGCGCCTTTGAGCTTGACGAAAACACGTCCTTTCAGCGCCACCATGGGGTGTGAGTCATTGTTTCCCGCCTGTGCGTTCATCAAGAATGCTGGAGATTCGGAGATCACACCAAATACAGCATCTGAAAGCTCTTCCTGGCATTTGGTTATCTCCGCTTCGCCACCTAATATCACTACGTCACCTACTTCCGTGTCACAATCTGCTTCATAACGCTCTGCCAAGTCAGCGTACATGGCACTCGTTGTTGTTGCATGTACCACGTTAGCCCTGACGTCAACAAGAGTGGGTGCTGATAATTCGTTTTGGCCTCCTCCTGACTTGAATGCTGTCCAGGCTCCTCCCGCATTTCCATACGTTGTTGATCCATCATCAGCAAATGTTTCGTCCCACACCCAGTACAGGTTCTGTTCTGTGGCACTAGATGATTCACCTCTATTGACTTTCAATCCTGTGAAGTTAGGCATACCTGCGTTTGAAGATACGTTCCTGTTTAATTCTATTATGTTATCTTCCACAGACAGTGTGCTGGTGTTTATTATTGTATTTGTACCATCCACTGTCAGATCTCCTACCCTCAAGTGTTCAATCCTGCCTTGTGCTCCGTTGATTCTTAATGCTTCTTTAGTGACTCCGCCATCGTTGACCGTGAATATTATGTCCTTGTCTTGCGTGGTCTGTGCGATTGTGAAATCATCACTGGACAATGTCATCGTAATGTCATTGCCGGCACCTAGTCTTATACCATCGTCTGTTTGTATTGTGATTCTGCCTGTTGTTGTATCTGCTGAATCTGATCTTAGATAGTTTGCCGCGGCCACTCCGCCCAGTTCGTCTGAATCCGTTGCCGTGCCTCTGAATTTAGCAGATGTCACTGATGTTGAAAGTTGCACTCCTTGTGCCACTGAGGAGAAACCAGATGCTATCAATGCCGCACCGTTTGTCTCCGTTGAACTGGGTGTGAATGCTATGTTTGAGACTACACCAACCACGGTATCATTCGCAACCATTTTTAATATTGATCTATTGACACCCGTGTTGTCTTCCAAAATTTCACTGGTGAACTGTGTTACACCAGAACCTGCCACCGTTGTAGGACCGATCAAGGTCCAAGCAGTGCCTGAATAAACATAAAGTTGGTTGTTCGTGGTATCAAACCATAGGTCACCCTGTACAGCATTGGTTGGTGATGTGGCAGAGTTAGTTGGTCCGCCTGCTGGTTTCCATTTATCTCCTGTCCAAACATTGATTCTTTTATTTGTTTTATCAAACCAAAGTTGTCCTTGCTGTTTGTTCGACGGTGCTGTTGTGTTGTTGAAATTCTCTAGGAGTTTTACAAGGTTCTCGTTCAACCTCTCACCGAATCCTGCGTAACCTTTACCTATAAGTGTAAGGTCCGTGGTAGCGACATCGATTGTTCCATCGGCTAGCGTGACCAATAAGGTTCCGAATGTGTTGTTTATCTTGTATGCCATTGTCTAGTCGTTGTTTGATGCGTTGTCTCTGACTTCTGTCAAGAAACTCACATCGCCCACCAATTTGATCAAAATAGTTGCAAGTTCAGGTGTCAGCATAGCGTCAATCTTTGCTTCTTCTTCTGACGTCCACGCTGTCTCGTAATTTGCATTGATGTAGTCTGCGACTTCTTGTTTTGTTGCCATTTAAATGTACTCCTTATGCTTATTTATTACGGTTGTCGATCTGCTCATCGTCGGATATCCAAGTTAAATCCTT
>CAJQJC010000034.1 GCA_905478565.1 uncultured Candidatus Pelagibacter sp.
CGCTGTCTCGTAATTTGCATTGATGTAGTCTGCGACTTCTTGTTTTGTTGCCATTTAAATGTACTCCTTATGCTTATTTATTACGGTTGTCGATCTGCTCATCGTCGGATATCCAAGTTAAATCCTTAGAATAAGACCCATCTAGGTCTCGTAGGAAAGTCTTCACGTTGCTTTCCGTAAGCACCATATTATGGTATTTTGTGTATCTTTTGTGCAGTGCCTGTTCCTTGGTAGCAGTGTAAACGAGCTTTATTCCTTTAGTCTTTGCTAACTGCATTAAACTATCTATACATTTCTTGAGGCACTTGTGTGTGTTTCTTGGGTCAGCGTCCTTGTCTGTGACTATCCATTCCATGAAAGCAAACCGGGTGCCAACGCCTATATACAATCCACCAGCACACACTGGCTTCTCGTCGATCTCCACTATGATTCCGTCAGGTGGCAGGCACTCCTTGGGCACCACACCAAATTCCCATTGATTCCACCATGTGGTTAATGTGTCATAATCTTTTTCTCTGTCCCACAATCTATCTTGCATTTTTCTGTATCACCATCTTGTTTACATTGAATGTTGACTCAAAACAGTAACTGACTGCTTCTGCTACTTCATCTGCTTTTAATTTTGGCAGATTCTCCCAAAGGCCTTTAGTCATGTCTGTGTCTACCACATCTGGACAAACGTCATACACCGATAAAGGTTTAGAAATTAACTCTTCCTGTAATTCGTTTATGTATTGTATCAATTCTTTTTTGATTTCACAATATTGTACATATTCGAACTTGTCCCAAATCTGGAATTCATTGTAGTCTGGTTCTTCTTCTATTCCAGACGTGCTTGTTATCACTGCTACCTTCATCTTGTCAAACGAATGTCTGCCGTATATTTTTTTAAGAAGGGTCAACTGCCCTCTGTCTGCATGTGCATTCAACACTACGAGGCCACAATCTTGTATTTTCTCTAATATCTTTTCTTGATCGTGTACTAGGTCAAAGCCATTACTTTTACTCATACCAACCACGTTGTATTTCTTTTTCTTGTAGAGGTCGCATATGGCCTTTCCGATACCTCTGCTATGTCCTATGACTGCTATTTTATTTTTTTCTAGATTCATATATGTCCACTAAATTTTCCAACCCTTCAAAACATTCAGAGTAGTGTTGGTAATATTTGTCAAACTTGTCTTTAGTGTACAGTGATTCTTTGTAAAAGTCAATTAATAACGTGGTTCTTGGCCCTGGATTGTTGTTGAAACCGTTGTGTAACTGTATGTCTGGTTGAAATATGAATGCTTCTCCTGTCTTCCATGTCATAAGTTCCTGTTTTTGTGTTTCAATATCCAAAACATACATGCCACTTTGCTCGCCACCCCCATCGTCGAGGCACATCTGGTAGCGCCATCCTCCTTCGTTATCTGTGTGGTTACCAATTTTGGTATTCGGGCCTACTGTCATTATGGCCACATTTGTTTTGTAGGGAAATTTTCTCAGTATCGAATACAGCATGGGATAGTCATTAAATGATTGTCCTTCGTGTTCTCCTGATTGTATGCCCAACGCTTGCCATTGCCCGTGTACATAGTCTCCCGACTTGTCATCAAAATCGTCTGGTAGTCCTCTTACACTGTCTGAGAAGTCCTCTGGATCTAAAAAAGTTTTGTTAGGTTGTGAGTCGAACTCGTGTTTGATGTTTTGCCAGTGTTTGTCTAACTGCCTAAAACATTCGCCTTGCTGTCCGTGGTAAAAACTTTTATCAAGCATTCAGTATATTAACATTTTTATCATGTATCTGTCTATCATGATCCTGCCAATTACTAAAAAATTGTTCGCCGTGGTTTACTAATTCTTGTTGTTCACTTAATTCAAAGTAGTCTGTGAACTCCGTGTTGTTGATAATAATTCTTCTATTCTCGTTACCGAACACGTACACTATAACTTCGTCGTCGCCTAATGATCTTCCTATCCTGCTGTTTTCTACTCTTACCCATGCACCATCTTCTTTGACCATGTGTGTTCCAGATACTTGTATACCGTTGTAATCATATAAATTGTCTATCAAGAACTTACCTGTCGCAAATACTTTGCCACCGACTGATACCGTGTCGCCTATGTCCACTTGCTCAACTGGTTTCAATGAACCATCGTGCATTGATATCATTGTGCCTGCTATGAAACAACCACCTCCAGATCCGCCTCCACCTGAACTTGATCCGCCCTCTGCGTCACCGAACCCGGCCGCTGTTGACACGAAAGATATCCCTGAATTGAACAAGGCCTTCCATACACCGCCTACTTTCATGTAACCTGCTGTCAAACGCTTCCAAGCACCCCCCACTTTGAAGAATCCTTCCGAAATTTCTTTCCATGCTCCGCCTACTTTGATGTTTCCTTGTACAGCAACGTTGAAAATCACTACTGCTTTTCCATCGCCACCTGGCGAACTTGGACTGCCGCCAACTGCCACGCCTGCTGAATAGTGAGATTCACCTGTGCCTCCTGGTGTCACACCTGACCCATCACTAGATGAACCACTCGATGGCACTAGATTCGAACCAGACTTACCACCGGTACCACCGTTGTCGCCTGTTCCGCCATCACCTGATGTTCCGCCGTCAACACCACCACCGCCGGCTCCACCACCACCACCGTCTCCGCTGTGATCCTTGCCGTTCTCTCCCAGTGTGCCTGGTGTGTTTGATGTTGCTGAGTTTGAGTTAATTCCTGCTGTTCCGTTTGAGCTCTTACCTGCTCCTGCTCCACCTCCGCCGCCTCCTGCGACTGCGATGTCTGTTCCGTCGATCCTTACTAGAGTGGCTCCTCCGCCACCTCCACCTGAACCTGAATATGGTTGTGGTCCAGCGTTACCGCCTTCTCCACCTGAATATGCTGTTTTACTTTTTCCGTTAGTACCACCTGGTGCACCACCTCCCG
>CAJQJC010000035.1 GCA_905478565.1 uncultured Candidatus Pelagibacter sp.
AAATGATGAAACTACTAGAAGATAAAATAAACCTAAAGTTATCTTAACTTTTTTTGATTTTTTCATAATTTACTTAGAGTAATATAAAATCTTCTATTTGCTATTTATACATTTAATTACTATAAAGAGCGAAATTTATTAAAAATTAAATATATCCTATGAAAAGAACATATTCACCAAGTAATATTAAAAGAAAACGTAAAACAGGATTTCGTAAAAAGATGTCAACTAAGGGTGGAAGAAAACTATTAGCTAGAAGAAGAGCAAAAGGTAGAAAAACTTTAACACCCAAAGTTAAAAAGAAAAAGTAGATAACAGCAAATGAAAAGCAAAATAGTTGCTCTTTCAAAAAACGAAGATTTTAAAAACTTACTTAAACAAAAAAAAATCTCTAATAAATTTATCACTCTTTTTTTTGGAGTTCTTAAAAATAAGAATAATAAAAAATTAAATATCAGTTTTGTAACTAAAAAAAAACAAATCAAAAGTGCTGTAAAAAGAAACAAAGTTAAGCGAAGATTAAGAAATATTATGAACGATTTAGTTAAAAAAATATCAATTAACTTTAATTTATCTTATCTTGTGATGGCGAAAACAACTATGCTAAACAATGATTATCAGGTAATAAAAGAAACTTTATTTCAAGATTTTAAAAAAATTAAATAATGAAAAATATTTTAATATCAATAATTAAAATTTACAGATCAGTTGTAAGTCCCTACTTAGCTCCATCATGCAGATACCTTCCAACTTGCTCCCAGTATGCAATTGACTGTCTTAATACTTATGGATTAGTTAAGGCACTTTTTAAAGCAACAAAAAGAATTTTATCATGCCATCCTTACTCTAAAAGAAACGGCTTTGATCCAGTGGAGAATGAATTAAGAGGTAAAAATAATGGAAAATAAAAATGTAATAGCTGCGATATCATTAAGCGCAGCTGTTATAATTCTTTATAGTCTTTTTTTTCAACCTGATCCTGAAGTTGTTAAAAAAAATTTAGCTAAACAAAGCAATGAGGTGTCAAATACTGACACACCTAGTTTAGAAAAAAATGAAAACTTCATAAAACTCTCCAGAGAAGAAGCGTTAAAAGAAAATGATAGGATTAAATTTGAAAACGATAATATAATTGGCTCTATTTCGTTAAAGGGAGCAACAATAGATGACTTAACTTTTAAAGATTACAATGTTGAACTTAATGGCAATGAAAGTGTAAAATTATTAAATCCTAGAAATGTTGATGATGGCTATGTAATTGAAAGTGGGTTTGTTACAAATAATAAAAATATAGACATCCCAAATGCATCAACTCTCTGGAAAATTTCTGGAAATAACATCTTAAAAGTCAATAACCCAATAAAATTATCCTGGAGCAATAATCAAGGTATTACATTTGAAAAACATATAAGTTTGGATGATCAATTTTTATTTACTATAAAGGAAAAAATAATTAATAAATCAGACAAATCTTACAATTTTTATTCTTATGGACAAATAATTAGAAATGAGTTGCCAGAAATATCTGGATTTTACATTTTACATGAGGGATTTTTATCTGTTCTTGATGATGAGTTAATCGAGGAAGATTATGACGATATCCAAGAAAAAAAATTCACTCAAATTGCACAAGAGGGCTTCGTAGGTATTTCTGATAAATATTGGATTACATCAATTATTCCTCAAAAAGGAAAAGAATTTAAGACGACCTTTGATTATAAAAATAAATTTCGTGCAAACTATATTTCTACTCAAGGTGTGGAGGTTGGACCAAACAGTTCATTTGAGGAAAAAATTCAAATTATAACAGCAGCTAAAAGAGTAAACATCATTGATGGCTATGCTGAAAAATTAAATATTAATAAATTTGATCTAGTTATTGATTGGGGCTTTATGTACTTTATAACAAAACCATTATTTTTTGCTTTAGATTATTTTTTCAAATTGCTGGGTAATTATGGTCTAGCAATTATTGCTGTTACAGTTTGTATTAGATTAGCGTTTTTTCCGCTGGCAAATTTTAGCTTTAAAAGTATGGGAAAAATGAAACTTTTAGCTCCTGAAATGGCTAGACTAAAAGAGCTTCATAAAGATGATAAAATGAAACTACAACAAGCAATGATGGCTCTTTACAAAAAAGAAAAAGTAAATCCGATGAGCGGATGCTTGCCTATACTTGTCCAAATTCCAGTTTTCTTTGCCTTTTATAAAATTCTTTTTGTAACTTTGGAAATGCGTCATATGCCTTTTTATGGATGGATTAAGGATTTAAGTGATAGAGACCCTACCTCAATCTTTAATCTTTTTGGATTAATACCATGGGACCCACCATCATTCTTATTAATAGGTGCCTGGCCAATCATTATGGGTATAACAATGTTTATTCAACAAAAACTAAATCCTACTCCACCAGATCCTATACAGGCTAAAATATTTATGTTCTTTCCATTATTTTTAACTGTAATACTTGCTCCATTCGCTGCTGGACTAGTGATTTATTGGTCTTTCAACAATATCTTTACAATGATCCAGCAATATATTGTGCAACGAAAAATGACTATCAAAACAACTTAAATGTCATCGTTAAAAGAAGAAGTGTTAATAAACATTTTGCCTAAAGACGGTCCGACATTTGAAGAGGTAAAAAAATACTTAGAAAAGTATAACAATGAATTTATTGTTATTAAGTGTGGTGGGAGTGTTTTAGTTAATCCAAAATTATTTAAAATTTTCATAGAAGATGTTGGTGTTTTGAAGAAGCTTGGTTTTAATCCAATTATTGTTCATGGTGGAGGTAAAAGAATAAATAACAAATTAAATGAACTGAATATTAAAAGTAGTTTTATTGATGGACTAAGAGTTACAAATAAAGATACCATCAATATAGTTGAAGATGTATTGATTGAATTTAATAAGGAAATTGTTGATGCTTTAAAGGATCAATCTTGTGAAACAAGAGGAATTACTTCAAAAGAATACAATATAATAACTGTAAAACCTGAAAGCGACAAATTAGGTTTTGTAGGTACTCCCACTCACATTAAAACTAATGTTTTAAAAGAAATTATTAAAGTTAATGAAGTGCCCGTTCTTGCACCATTAGGATTAGATGAACACAATCAAACTTTTAATATCAATGCAGATACAGTTGCTGGTTCAATAGCTAAAGAACTTAAGGCAAGAAGATTAATGATTATAAGTGATGTGGAAGGCGTACTTGATAATGAAAAAAAACTTATACCTGAGATAAACTCAAGTAAGGCAAATAAATTAATTGAACAAAAAATTATTTCTGGTGGAATGATACCTAAAATTAACAATTGTCTAGATGTTGCAAGTAATGGAGTTAGAGGAGTAGTAATAATTGATGGAAGAAAAAATCACTCACTTTTATTTGAGTTATTATCTGATAAAGGTTCAGGGACTTTAATTAGAGAATGAAAGATTTATTAAATATAAATTACTGGATTTTTGATCTAGATAACACACTTTACTCAGGACAAACTGAGGTGTTTTCTGAAGTAGATAAAAAAATGAGTGCATTTATATCGAAAAAAATGAATGTAGATTTAATTAAAGCTAAAGAAATCCAAAAAAAATATTTCTATGAATATGGCACAACATTATCTGGATTGATGAAACAAGACAGTATTGACCCTCATGAATTCCTAGAATTTGTTCATGATATAGACATTAGCTGGCTACCAAAAGATCTAAAATTAAAAGATGAACTAATTAAGATAAAAGAAAAAAAATTCATATTTACTAATGGATCCCATGCTCATGTAGAAAATGTTACTAAACAATTAGGTATTGATGGCTTATTCGATGGTGCGTTTGATATTGTGGATGCCAATTTTGTTCCTAAGCCACATATAGACCCTTATAAAAAGATAATTGATAAGTTTAAAATAGAACCAACAAAATCAATATTAATAGAAGATATTGCTCATAATTTAGAGCAAGCTAAAAACCTAGGAATGAAAACGTGTTGGCTTGAAAATGAGGAAGCTTTTGCAAAAAAGGATGCTGATAAACCTTATATTGATTATAAGATTAAGAACTTGCCTTCTTTTCTCCAAAAAATTAATATATTAAAAGCAGCATAATTAATCTAACAATAAAGAAATATGACAGAATTTGTAAAAATAATTAACGAAGCATGGGATAATAAAGATCAAGTAAATCAAAATTCCGATAAAAAACTAAAAGATACAATCAACCAAATTATTGAAGACCTTGATAGTGGAAAATCTAGAGTAGCAGAAAAAATCAATGGTGAATGGATCACTCATCAACATATAAAAAAAGCGATTATGTTAAGTTTTAGAATTCATGGTATGGAAACTTTAAGTGGCCCTTATAGCGCTTGGCATGACAAGGCTCATTTACTAAAAGGAAAAACAGCAGGCTGGGCCAAAAAAGATTTTGAAAAAGCTGGCTTTAGAATGGTTCCCAACTCTCCAGTTAGAAAAGGTTCTTTCGTTGGAAAAAATGCTGTCTTAATGCCATGTTATGTAAATATTGGTTCTTATATTGATGAGGGTACTATGATGGATACCTTTAGTCGTGCGGGAAGCTGTTGTCAGATTGGAAAAAATTGCCATATATCAGCAGGATCGGGAATTGGAGGTGTTTTAGAACCAGCCCAAGCACTTCCCACAATTATTGAAGATAATGTATTTGTCGGAGCAATGTCTGAAGTAGTAGAAGGTGTGATAGTTGGAGAAGGTTCCGTATTAAGTATGGGAATGTATATTGGCCAATCCACTAAAATTGTTAATAGAAAAACAGGTGAAATTATTTATGGAAAAATACCACCTTATTCTGTTGTTGTGCCAGGATCTCTACCAAATAAAAATGATCCATTAGCACCATCTCTATATTGTGCAGTAATTATTAAACAGGTTGATGAAAAAACTAGATCTAAAACTTCAGTTAACGATCTATTGAGAGACTAAAATGCCAACTTATAATGAAATTACTTTAGCTAAAGAGCTAATAAAATTTCCAACCATTACACCAATAGATGCTGGTATCATGAAATTCTTAGCAAAAAAATTGACCGCTATTGGGTTCAATTGTAAAATTTTAGAGTTTAAAGACAAAAACTCTAAACCTGTAAAAAATTTATATGCAAGATTAGGAAAATCTCAACCAAACTTCATGTTTGCTGGTCACTTAGATGTGGTACCTCCTGGAGACTTAAAAGATTGGACTATAAAACCGTTTAGTCCTGCTATTAAAAAAAATCATCTTATTGGAAGAGGTGCAAATGACATGAAAAGTGCAATTGCAAGCTGGGTTGTTGCTGTAAATAACTTTGTATCAAATAATAAAGAAATTAAAGGGTCTATCAGCTTGCTGATTACTGGTGACGAAGAAGGTGTTGCAATTAATGGTACTAAAAAAGTAGTTGATTACCTAAAAAAAAAGAAAGAAAAAATAGATTTTTGTTTGGTTGGGGAGCCAACTAACCCTAATAAACTTGGCGAAATGATTAAAATTGGAAGAAGAGGAAGTGTCACTGGAGAATTAACAATAATTGGATCTCAAGGTCATGTTGCATATCCTCACCGTGCTAATAACCCATCATATACAATTATAAAAATACTAGATGAAATAAAAAAATTAAAATTTGACAAAGGGACAAAAGATTTTCAGGCAACTAATTTAGAGGTAACTAAGATTAATATTGATAATACTGCTGATAATATTATTCCAGGCATAGCAAAAGCATCTTTTAATATAAGATTTAATAATAAACACACATCTTCGAATTTAAAAAATAAGTTAAATAAAATTTTTAAAAAAATTACTAAAAAAAATAAATTTAATTTTAAAATAAAATATCGTGTATCAGGTGAGGCTTTTTTAACTAAGCCTAATAAAACTACATATATGATACAAAATATCATTAAAAAAATTACTAAAATTAAACCTCAGCTATCTACAACAGGTGGAACTTCAGATGCCAGATTTATTAGAAAAATTGCTCCATGTTTGGAATTTGGTCTAGTAGGTAAAACAATGCATAAGGTAGATGAAGCAGTATCTATTTCAGATCTAAAAAAATTGACTAAGATATATTACAATATTTTAGAATGTTATTTTGAATGAAAACCGGTTTAATAACTTCTGATACATATCAAAATCATAATACAGGCGAAGGGCATCCAGAAAAAATTGATCGAGTTACCACAATTATTAATAATTTTAAAAAATTAAGTAATAAAAATTTAATTTGGAAAAAGCCATCAAAGTTTGATCGATCTCTATTACAGAAAACTCACAATTCTGATTATATAAACTTTGTAGAAGAATCTTTTCCCAAGAAAGGACTGTCTTTTTTAGATGGAGATACAATTGTGTCTCCAGGAAGTAAGAATGCTACATCAGACGCTGTAGGATCAATCATTACAGCTATCGATGGTGTTCAAAATAAAGAATTTAGAAATGCCTTTTGCGCAGTCAGACCCCCAGGACATCATGCTGAAAAAAATAAGGCTATGGGTTTTTGTATTTACAACAATGTAGCTGTTGGAGCTAATTATCTAATAAATAAGTATAAACTAAATAAAGTTGCAATCATTGATTTTGATGTTCACCATGGAAATGGAACTCAAGATATTTTTCATGATAATGAAAAAGTTTTGTATATCTCAACTCATCAATTTCCCTTTTATCCTGGTTCTGGTACAGAAAAAGAAAAAGGTAAATATAATAATATATTCAATATTCCTCTACCAGCTGGCACAACCTCTGAAGAATACTTAAATGCTTATGAGTTTGTGTTGAAAAAAATTGAGGAGTTTAAACCTGAATTTATATTGCTATCAGCAGGTTTTGATGCACATAAAGATGATCCTCTTGCTCAATTTCAACTTGAAAGCAACGATTTTTATGAAATCACCAAAAGAACTTTGGAGTTATCTAAATTACATTGCAGTGGAAAAGTAGTTTCAATTTTAGAAGGCGGCTATGATCTTAATGCTCTTAAAGAGAGTACAGAGATGCATGTTAACGCATTGATGGAATTTAATTGATAATTTTTTAATAGGCTTTAAATAACTCTCAATGAAAGCTTATAGAATTAAAAAATCAAATATTGATAAAAAAGGTCGTGGTCTTTATGCAGCTAGAGACATAAAAGAAGGTGAAAAAATTATTGATTATGTTGGAAAAATTATCACAAAAAAACAAACTGAAGAGTCTGAAAAATTTGACAATGCAAAGCCTATTTATTTATTTAACCTGAACAAAAAATATGACCTTGACGGTGATGTATCATGGAATACTGCTCGTTTAATAAATCACTCTTGCTCTAATAATTGTGATTATAACGGAACAGGCCTAAAATTATGGGTAGTAGCTATAAAAGATATTAAAAAAGGAGAGGAGCTTACTTGTGACTACGGGTTTAGTTTTGATGAAGACTATAAACAATTCCCCTGTAAATGCCGATCAAAAAATTGTTGTGGTTACATAGTGCGTGCAGAGTCAAGATGGAGAATTAATAAAAAATTCAGTATAAAGCGACAACAATCTAATAAATAACTTTTTCTAAAAATAATCCTTCTGCAGGAGCAGGGGGTGCACAAAGTACCCTTTTTCTTGATTTAAAAACAGAATCAAATTTTTTTAAATCCCATTTTTTTTCTGCTAAATATTTTAAACAACCAACCATAGATCTAACCTGTTGCTGTAAAAATGACTGAGATTTAAATTGTATTTCGATTCTACCTCTCATTGCTTTTATTTTAATTGACTTCATAGTTCGAATTGGGCTTTTGGCATTACAATTCGAAGACCTAAACGTAGAAAAATCTTTAGTACCCAAAAGTTTTTTTGCACCTTTTTTCATTAAAGATACATCTAACTTTTTAATTATATGCCATCCTCTCTCTTTTTCTATAGAGGGTTTACTCAATCGATTAAGAATTACATACTTATAAATTCTTTGTTTTGCAGAAAATCTAGCATGAAAGTTCAGGTTTTTTTTTTTAATATTTATAATTGAAACATTCATATCATTTATAAAATAATTTATTGATTTTAAAAATTTATCTAGTTTTTGAATTTCTTTTTTACATTCAAAATGTGCTGATTGTTCTATTGCATGAACTCCTGCATCTGTTCTACCAGATCCAATTAAAAATATTTTTTCTTTTAAAAGTTTAGATAACTTTGTTTGAATTAATTTTTGAACTGATTTTCCCTTAGATTGAATTTGCCACCCAACAAAATTAGTTCCAACATATTCAATTAATATTTGATATCTATGCATTATTCAAGTTTGATCCCTTTTTAATCTGTGATCCAAGCATAAATTCTCCAATATTTTGTGGTCTTTTTCCTTGTCTTTGAATTTCAAGAACTTTAATCGATTTTTTATTACCACAACTAATTTCTAAATAGTTATCTAATACTTCTCCAATTTTTCCATAACCTTGAGCTAAATTTGCTTTTAAAATTTTGTATCTTTCGCCGTTATAAATAAAAAATGCTCCAGGACTTGGGTACAATCCATTAATTTTTCCAATAATACTTTCTGCAGTTTCATTCCATTTTATTTGTCCTTCTATTTTTTCTATTTTCCCTGCATAAGTTGCTTCGTTGTGATCTTGTTCTTTAAATTCTATTTTATCCGTTAAGATTTCATCAATAATATCCAATATTTTTTCTGCAGCTAATGTAGATAGTTTTTCTGCTATCGTTTCTGAATTATCATCACTCTTTATTTTTATTTTATAAGAATTGCAAATAGGTCCTGTATCTAGTTTTTCACCTATTTTCATAATACTAATTCCTGTTTCTTTCTCTAAATTCATAATTGATCTTTGAATAGGTGCTGCTCCCCTCCATTTTGGTAATAGAGATGCGTGAATATTAATAAACCCTTTTTTAACTAAACTTAGATATTCCTTAGGAATTATTTGTCCATAAGCGACGACGATTGCTATATCTGCACCTAATTTCTTTAAATAGTTATATTCTTCCTTATTATTTTTAAATGAATCGGGTGTCCTACAATCAATCTTTAGTGTTTCGGAAATTCCTTGAATTGGAGATTTATTAATTTTTTGCCCTCTTTGTGATTTTTGCGGTGGTTGTGTATACACAACAGATACTGGATATCCATTCTGATATAAAGATTTTAAAATTGGTACAGCAAAAGATGGTGTACCCATAAAAACAATTTTTTTTAGCATTTTTTAAACAATTATTCTTGTAGAATTACTTTTAGAGAGTTTTTTTAGAATCATTGATTTTTTTAATTTGGATAAATAATCAATAAATAAAATTCCCTCCAAATGATCCATCTCATGCTGTATGCAAGTTGCTAACAAACCATCTGCTTTTAATAATTGTTTTTTTCCATCATAATCTAAATATTCTACCTCACACGAATTAGGTCTTTCAATTTCTGCAAATTGATTAGGCACTGATAAACATCCCTCCTCATATTTAGCTTTAATAATATTTTTGTTTTTAATCACTGGATTAACAAAATATCTAGGTTCTTTCTTTGTTTTATCAGCACTTATGTCCATGACTATAATTCTTTTTGGAACACCTATTTGAATTGCAGCAAGACCTATGCCTGGAGCGGCATACATAGTTTCAAGCATATCATTCATTAATGTCTGTTCTTCAACACCAACACCGTCAACTGGTTTTGAAACTTGCCTTAACAGTTTATTTGGCTCTGTCAAAATGGGTCTTATAGTCATAGTTAGGTTATTTTATTATAAATCTTAAACTTTTAAAGGCAGAACTTTAAATAAAATTTTATTTCTGATTGGGTCAACATTGAGCTGATTTAAAGTGCTAATAATTAAATACATTGTATCTGCATCAATGTCTATTAACCTATCTTGCCCTATAAATTCTACGATTCGAAGCATTGCAACACCCATATCCTCATCTTTAATCAAAGTTTTTATATCACTAGGTATTTCTGAATCGTCTAATTCATAAAGATCTTTATATCTTTCAGGGACTTTAATTCCATCAGATTTTAATGACTCTACAAGAATCACATCCTTCATAGAGAAAAAATATTTTTTATTTTTTTTAATTTTTTTAAGAAGTTCTTTTAAGTCTTTATCAATTTTTTTGTATGATGCATCTTCTTTAAAGTAGTTAACTAACTTAGATTGATGAAGGATTTTATTATTAATTTTTATATTTGTAAATTCGATGTCATTGTCATCTTTTGTATATTTTTCATAAAATGAGGTATAATTTGAGGGTACATCCTCTTGATTTATACCTTTTAAAAAATTTCTTAATTCATCTTGAAAAGCATTTTCTAATCCTTCGTTATTAAAAGAATTTTTTAAAGCATTTATCAACTCAAATTTTTTTTTGATGTCTGATGTTATTAAAATACCCTGGTAAATTAAAGCTCTTGTCTCAACATTTGATAATACTTTTGAAGACTCTTTAATATTTAATAGTTGGTTAATGTTAAACTGAAATCTTTTATAAAGATCAAACATTTCTTTCTCAGAATAATTTCTTTCGTGTGTTGCTTTTTCAATTGTTTGAATTTTTTCTATATCATCAAGTTCAATTTCACTAGTATTGCTCAATAAATTTGAAGTGGATAGATATTTCCAAATTTGTTTAGATGTTGTTTTTTTTGGTTCAAAACTAAAATCTGGATTCGTTCTATGAGATAAATGGAAATCAAAAATTGTTTTCTCTGAGATTGTAGTTTCAGGTTCAGTGGAATATCCCATTAAATAATTGAATTTTTTTTCAAAAAATTTATCTTTAAACCCTAATTCTTTTTTAAGATCCAGCAATAACTGTGCTTCATCTTTTTTTCCATTATTTACTAGGCAATATATTTTAAATTTTGATAAGTATTTATCCTCAATCGTATTATCAATTTTTGAGAATATTTTGCATGGTTGCTCTATATTTGATCTAGAAAGATGATAGTTTACTAAATATTTTGTCAGCTCAGTGTGATCATTAATTGTTTGGTTGTTCAATAAGTATGCCTCTATTAGGTCAATATTTGAATTTTTTATTAGCCATCTAGATTTGATATTTAAAAATTGCTCTTTAGATATATTGAGCCCTGGATAATAAGAATTTGTCAAAAGTATTATATTTAAAATTTCTGCAGCATCTTTAGAAAGTTTAATTTTTTCTATTCTATTAAATACATCTAAAATTCTATACCCATCTGAATTTTTCCACATATTGATATTAAGCCCATTTTTAGCTGGATCATAAAGTCCAATAATTTCAATTTCTTTTGATGCTAACGTTTCATCTTGTTCTATAGATAGTGAATTATTATTTTCAGACTGCATTTCATATACTGAATTTCCTGTGACAATTTTTTTTTCATCTTTTTTAATTATTTCTGAACTTTCTATTTTTTTTTTTGAATTTTCTTCTATTTTCCAGATATCTACTGGGTCTTCAGCGTGAGTTACTGTCCCTTGTAATAAAAAAAAGACTAAAATTGTTAAATATATTTTATTTAACAATTGTGATTTTTTCATTTGGAATAATTTGTTCTATTGCTTTATTAGGTGATGGAAAATCGATTTTATTCATTAATGAAACTAATAAATAAATAATTGCTAAAGTTAAAATCACTTTAACAAATGTCATCAACGAAAATTTTTTACTCGTTGTGCTTGTAATTTTATTGAATTGCATATATCTTTTACTAATTTCAAATTAAGACATATTTGTGTTTTTTCAATAAAGAAAGCTTATGAATTTAAATAAAAACCTCATTTTCTTAGGAATGATGGGGTCTGGAAAATCCAGCATAGGGTATTTGGTTTCAAAAAAACTAAACCTAAATTTTTTTGATATAGATCGCTTAATTGAAAAAAATGAAGAAATGACTATTTCGAATATTTTTAAAGAAAGAGGAGAAATTAATTTTAGAAAATTAGAGGAAAAAATTACACTTAAAACTTTAAAATCCAAAAACAGTGTTATTGCATTAGGTGGTGGTGGTTTCGTCAATGAAAAAATTAGAAATGAAATTATAAAAAACCATTTATCTTTTTGGTTGAATTGGAGTGATCATATTCTTCTAAAAAGAATTAAAGGTAGTAAAAAAAGACCTTTAGCCTTGAACTCAACTCCTCAAGAAATTAAACAATTGATAAAGAGGCGAATAAAGATTTATTCAAAAGCACAATTTAAAATAAACTGTAATAAGCTTTCAAAAAGTGAAATAGTAAAAGAAGTAATTAAAAATTATGAACTCTGTTAAATTACAAGTTAAAACAAATAGTAAAAATTACCCAATTATTATTGGAAAAAATATCATTGGTAAATTGCCAAAGTTTTTGAGTGAAAACAATTTAAATTTTTTTAAATGTCTCATTATCGTAGATAGTAATATTCCAAAAAAACTTGTTAAGAATTTATCAAGTTCGTTGCTTAATAAAAGAATAACTATTCATTATTTTAAAGCTAATGAAAAAAATAAAAGTCAAAAAAGTGTAGATAAAATTTTGTCGATTCTCTTGAAAAAAAATTTTAATAGAAATGATTGTTTGATTTCGATTGGGGGGGGAATTACAGGTGATGTTTCTGGATTTGCAGCAAGTATTTTTAAAAGAGGATTGACTTTTGTTAATGTTCCTACAACTTTACTTTCTCAAGTTGACTCCTCAATTGGCGGTAAAACAGGTGTTAACACTAGTTATGGCAAAAATTTAATTGGCTCATTCTATCAACCTGATCTTGTTATTTCGGATATTAATTTTTTAAAATCTTTACCGAGGAGAGAGATAATCTGTGGATACGGAGAAATTTTAAAACATTCTTTAATAGCTGATAAAAAATTTTTTTCATTTTTGGATAAAAATAGATCTAAAATTTTAAACTTAGAGAACACCCATATTATAAAAGCTATTTATAAGAGCTGCTTAATAAAAAAAAAGATTGTTGAATCTGATGAAAAAGAGTCTTCCTTAAGAAAAATATTAAATTTTGGACATACTTTTGCACATGCATATGAGGCGACTCTTAATTATTCAAAAAAACTAAATCATGGTGAAGCGGTTATATTGGGAATTAGGATAGCTTCAAAATTTAGCTTATCCAATAAACTTCTTAGTATTAATGAGTTTAAACTTATAGAAACTCATATAAACAAGCTCAATTTTAATAAAGAAAAGTTATTTTCAAAAAAAAATACTAATACAATTCTTTCATTCATGACTAAAGATAAAAAAAATATCTCTAAAAAGATAAATTTAATCTTATTAAAAAAAATTGGCTCTGCTTCTTATGACTTTCAATTTACAAAAGAGAAAATTAGATCTTTTTTAATGAAAGAACTAAATAAATGATATTTGAATAGAGTGAATATATTTTTCTAGCTCTACTTTTAAAATTGCATAAATTTTTTTTGTTGCGGAAATTTTACTATATTTATCAAGTTCTTTTGCTCTAATGTTTATCTTCAAGTGAAACTTGCCTTTTTCATGACTTTTGTGATTTATGTGTAAAAAACTTTTATCTTCTATTTTTAATTCTTGAACAACAATACTACTTTCAAGTTTGTTTTTTACAATTATGATTAATTCATTTATATTCATAAATATTTAATAATATTATATAACATGAAAAACATTTGTGACTGGAATAATTGCTTTGAAATTGGTCAATATAAAGCTCCTGTTGAGAAAGATAATAGTAAAAACTTTAGATTGCTATGTTTGAATCATGTTAAAGAGTTCAACAAAAACTGGAATTATTTTTCTGGAATGAATGATGAGCAAGTTTTCAATTTTTTAAAATCTGACATGACATGGCATAAGCCAACTCAAAGCTTTAGTTCATCTGATAATTTTTTTAAAGTTCTTTGGAACAACACTTTAAGAGATGAATTTGATAAAGCTAAGTTAAAAAGTGAATACAATCACATGAGTCAATTTAAGTTTGACCACAATGATATCAAAGCTTTTGGGATTTTAGGTGTTTCAGTTGGTCTAAAATGGGAGAAAATTCAACGAAAATTCAAAGCACTTGTCAAAAAATTTCACCCTGATATTAATTTAGGTAATAAACAATACGAAGAAAAACTTAAACTAATCACCTTGGCATATACACAACTTAAAAATACATATAAGGAAAAAATTGAAACTTAATATTAATTCAGAACCTGATATCAAAATATCTCTAAACCAAACTTTTGGAATTGACTCAGATTTAGAAGTCGATGCATTCTCAAAAAAAAGTGAGTATGTTCCAGAGATAGATAAGAACTATAAATTTGATAGAGACACAACACTTGCAATTATTTCAGGTTTTGCTTTTAATAAAAGAGTTTTAGTTCAAGGTTATCATGGGACAGGTAAGTCTACACACATTGAGCAAATCGCTGCCAGATTAAATTGGCCTTGCATTAGGGTTAACTTAGATAGTCATGTCAGTAGAATAGATCTGATTGGTAAAGATGCCATAGTTGTAAAAGATGGAAAACAAATCACAGAATTTAAAGAAGGAATATTGCCATGGTCCATTCAAAATCCTGTTGCACTTGTTTTCGATGAGTATGATGCAGGAAGACCAGATGTAATGTTCGTTATTCAAAGAGTCTTAGAGGCCGAAGGTAATTTTACCTTATTGGATAAAAACAAAGTAATTAAACAAAATAAATTTTTTAGATTATTTGCAACATCTAATACTGTTGGACTGGGCGATACCACAGGTCTTTATCACGGTACACAGCAAATTAACCAAGGACAAATGGATAGATGGAATATTGTTACGTCTTTAAATTACCTTAGTCTAGATAAGGAAATGGAAATTGTTCTAGCAAAAAATAAAGATTTAAATAACGCTAAAGGCAAGGATAAAGTCGCCAATATGATTAAGGTAGCTACACTAACAAGAAAAGGATTTATTGCCGGTGATATATCAACTGTTATGAGTCCCAGAACTGTTCTGCACTGGGCTGAAAATGCAGAAATTTTTAAAGACGTTGGTTATGCTTTTAGAGTAACATTTTTAAACAAATGTGATGACATTGAAAAAAATACAATTGCTGAATATTATCAAAGATGTTTTGGTGAAGAATTACCAGAGTCGATGGTTAATATTCAGATATAAATGTCTAATAAACACGATACTCTTAAAGAACAATTTAAACATGCTTTAACATCTACTGCTAAGGTAATTTCAGATGATTATAAAATTGATTCAAAAAAAAATAACAAAGAATCCACCTCAAAAAATAATAAATTTATTGATATAACAAATTTATCAAATAAGCATGATTTTATAAAATTAAGAGCAGAAACAGACTCTGATGCTGTAAAAAAAAAATTTTCTAATTCATCAATATTTTATAAAAATTTACCAAAAAATAAGTCCTGTAAATCACTTTACGAGATAGCAGAAAGAACTAGGTATGAAATTTTAGGTGGAAAAATGCTTCAAGGCATTAAAAAAAATCTCAATGATAATTATTATTTTAAAATGAAAAAAACTCACAAAGAGTCAATTAAAACTAAAAATGATGTTTCAATTACAGAAGCCTTTGAACTATATATGCTTAAAAAGTTTTATAAATTAGAGTTAAATTCATTATCTTCTAAAATCTTAAGCTATTGGGAGAAAGATTTTAATTTTTCGATAGATAAACATAAGGATTTTTTAAGTCAAAATTTTGAAAATCAGGAAAAATACAGTTCAAAATTTTCTGAAATTCTTGAAAATATGGACGTGTTTAGTTCAGAAAATGACGAGAATAAAGAAGAGGATAATGAAAAAAATGATGCTCAAGAAAATAATTCTCAAAATAATGAAAATGATCAATCAGAATCAAAAAGTGATTCTAAAGAAAATGAAACTCAGTCAATTTTGGATACTGGTTTTGATTTAAGTGATCAGCAATTGAATGAACAATTGGAAGATTTGGAAGACTCAGAGGAAAGTTCTGAAAATATTACAAAAAAAAGTAATTCAATTAATATTGATCAAGATTATAAAGTTTTTACCACACAATTTGATGAAATTTCAAAAGCTGAAAACTTAGAAAACATAACCGAAATAAAAAAATTACGAAAAAATTTAGATCAACAACTAGTTGGTTTTCAAGATTTAATAACTAAACTTGCCAACAAACTACAAAGACAACTTCTTGCAAAACAAAATAGATCTTGGGAATTTGACCTTGAAGAAGGTTTGCTTGATAGCTCTAAACTAACAAGAATTATTATGGATCCATACAACTCACTATCTTTTATGAAAGAAAAAGACCTTGATTTTAAAGATACAATTGTAACATTATTAATTGACAACTCAGGTTCAATGCGTGGCAGGCCTATTACCATTGCAGCACTTTGTGCAGATATATTATCAAGAACACTCGAACGTTGTTCAGTAAAAGTTGAAATTTTAGGTTTTACAACAAAAAACTGGAAGGGTGGAAAAAGCAGAGAATACTGGAACAAAAAAGAAAAACCAAATAAACCTGGAAGATTAAATGATTTAAGACACATAATATACAAATCTGCCGACACACAATGGCGACAAGCAAAAAATAATCTAGGTTTGATGCTTAAAGAAGGTTTGTTAAAAGAAAATATTGATGGTGAGGCTATATCATGGGCTTTTAATAGAATTAAAAAAAGAAAAGAAGAGAGAAAAATCTTAATGGTTATTTCTGATGGAGCACCTGTAGACGACTCTACATTGTCTGTAAATTCTGGTGATTTTTTAGAAAAACATCTCAAAAAAATAGTCAAATTTATAGAAACAAAAAGTGAAGTAGAGATTTTAGCTATCGGAATTGGTCATGACGTTTCGAGGTATTATGAAAAAGCGATCAAAATAACTGATGTCCAGGAGTTAGGAGATGTAATGATCTCTCAATTAAGTGGCTTATTTGAAAAAAAAAAATTACATTAAAGGCTTAGGAGGTCTTTATTTTTCCACTTAATAGTAACTTTTGCTCCTGTTTTTTTCTTTGAATTTTTACAAGATATACTTGCAAAGTTTTTTTCTAATAAGGTTTTGCCTATAAATATACCAAGACCTAAGCCTGATTTTGATTTTACATTTGATTTTAATGATTTTATATAAGGTTCTCCAATTTTACTTAAAACATCACTAGGATATCCCTCACCATCATCTTCAATAATTATTTCACTATAATCATTATTAGTAATTATCTCGATGAAAACTTCACTTTTTGAGAACTTATTTGCATTTCCTATAAAATTTCTCAAACCATAAACAATTTCTATAGATTTAGTAATATTTAAAGGATTTTTATCTTTATCAGAATTAACAACAAAATTTTTTTCACTAATTTTTTGAAAAGATTTTGTGATTTCAAAAATATAATCACTAATAGTGATATCTCTATCAATAAATTCATCCTCTATTGTCGGATTTAACGTCAATTTTTTTAATATTTCACTACATCTCTCAATTTGACTTACCAAAAGTTCAAGATCTTTCTTGATTTCAATATCATCTTTAAATTGTTTTAATAAATCAGCAGATATAATTTTAATTGTTGAAAAAGGTGTTCCTAATGAATGCGCTGCTGCTGCTGCTTGTCCGCCAAGAGATAATAGCTCGTGCTCTTTTGCCATTACTTCCTCCATTTTATTAAGAGCTTCTTTTCTTAACCTAGACTCTGTTCCAAAAGTTAATGCAAAATAATTTAAAAAAAATAAAGCAATTATTAATGAAACAGGAATTGCAAAATAGTATGACTGACTAACATGAAAGTGTTCATTGATCGGGGAAGGAAGTGATTGATAAAAAAAAGTTAAAATAATTATCATAATAGTTGTAATTGCTACTAATAATGTATTGCTTTTAAATCCCAAATTTGACGATGAGAAAATTGTTGGGATAATTAAAAAAATAGAAAAAGGATTTGCAATACCACCAGTTAAATATATCAAGCAACCTAACTGTAAAACATCAGTAAATAAAAAAAGGAAAGCTGTTCTGTCTGATAATTGAGTTTTTTGATAGAAATAAATTAAATATAAATTGCTTAACGCTCCAATAAAAATAACTAAACTGGTTGTAGTATATTTAAAGCCAAAATCTAAATAAAAAAAAACAAAATTTATAGTTATTAGCTGACCTAAAATAGCTATCCATCTTAAATTTATATACGTAGATTTTTTTAAAGAAAAATACTTTGAAGTTTCAAAAAACTTCATTATCAAATATCTAGATTCTGTACATTAATCGCATTTGATACAATAAAATCTTTTCTTAAAGCAACATCATTACCCATAAGTGTATGGATAAGATCTTGATCTTTTTTTAAATCTTTTGAGTATGTCACCTGTAATAAATTCCTTGTTTCAGGGTCAAGTGTAGTGCTCCACAATTCTTCAGGATTCATTTCCCCTAGTCCCTTAAATCTTTGAATGCTCATTCTGGCTTTTTCTTCACCTATAAGTCTCGTAAATTCCTTGCTTCCTCTTTTAATTTTTTTTAATTCTTTGTTATTTTGTAATATATAATTTTCTAATTCTAGTTCATCCTTTATATATATTCCTTTTGTACCCTTATTAATTTTAAATAAAGGTGGTTGAGCAAGATAGACGTGACCATTTTCAATTAACTTATTAAAAGGTTTGTTGTTAAAAAAAGTAAGTAGCAATGCTCTTATATGTGATCCATCAACATCAGCATCCGTCATAATAATAATTTTTCCATATCTTAAATCTTTCAAATCAATTTCATCTGTTTTTGGGTCTAATCCTAATGCATTAATTAAGGTTACAATTTCATTAGATGAAATCATTTTAGATAATGCTTTTGTTTTTGTGTCACTACCGTTTTTACCAATATTTTTTTTTAATTTAATTTCTTCAACATAAGTATTTAAAATTTTTCCTCTTAGCGGCAACACAGCTTGATTGGATCTATTCCTTCCCTGTTTTGCTGAACCACCCGCAGAATCTCCCTCTACAATAAACAGCTCTGTTCCTTCTTGTTTACCAATTTGACAATCTGCTAATTTTCCTGGTAGTCCACTTAGTTCCAGTGCACCTTTTCTTCGTACATTCTCTCTAGCCTTTCTTGCAACATCTCTTGCCAATGCAGCTTGTAAAACTTTGGCCAATATAATTTTAGAAGTACTCGGATTTTGATCAAACCATATTGACAATTTTTCACTAATTATACTTTCTACAATCATTCTGACTTCTGAAGAGACTAGTTTATCTTTTGTCTGAGAAGAAAATTTAGGGTCTGGTATTTTTGCTGATAATACACAAGTCAAACCTTCTTTAATATCATCACCTGATATAGCTACTTTATTTTTTTTTAATAAGTTGTGTTCGGTTGCATATTTATTAATTACTCTTGTCAACGCACTTCTGAATCCAAGTAAGTGTGTCCCACCATCTTTTTGATAAATATTATTAGTATATGGATATACATCTTCACTATAGCTTCCGTTCCACTTTAAAGAACATTCTATTTCTATATTGTCTTTTTTCCCTTCTATATAAATTGGCTTTTTAAACAAATCATTTCCTGTTTTATTTAAAAGTTTTTCTCTTTTAGTATCTAAAAAATCAACAAATTCTAAAACACCACCATCAAATTTAAATTCAATAATTTTTTCTTTTTTTTGATTTAAATCATTAATGGTTATTTTTATACCTTTATTCAAAAATGCTAGTTCACGCATTCTTTTTACAATTATACTTGAAGAAAAATTTATTGAAGAAAAAATTTCTTTAGATGGTAAAAAGGTAATTTGTGTTCCTGTTTCTTTTGACTTGCCGACTACTTTAAGTGGAGATTTTGCATCACCATCTTTAAATTCCATGAAATATTTTTTTCCATCCCTGTAAATTTCTAATTTTAATTTTTCTGATAATGCATTTACTACTGAAACTCCAACTCCATGAAGTCCACCTGAAACTTTATAAGAGTCATGGTCAAATTTTCCACCTGCGTGCAGTTGAGTCATAATTACTTCTGCAGCAGATTTCTTTTCTCCTTTGTGCATATCAACTGGTATTCCTCTTCCATCATCTCGTACCGTGATTGTGCCATCAGAGTTTATCTTAATATCAATATTTTTACAGTGGCCAGCCAAGGCTTCATCAATAGAATTATCAACAACCTCATAAACCATATGGTGTAAGCCAGTACCATCATCTGTATCCCCAATATACATTCCTGGTCTCTTTCTTACTGCTTCAAGGCCCTTTAAAACTTTGATGGAGTCTGCCTGGTATTTTGAATTATTTGTCATATTTTATAAATGGAAATTAAATAATTATAACATTTTTTGAGAGAAAATGATGATAATTAATTTATCTTATTTATACTCTACCCTTAAATAAGCTTTGTATTTCAGGGTTTATTTAATGGCGGAGAAGGTGGGATTCGAACCCACGGTACCTTTGACAGTACACACACTTTCCAAGCGTGCGCCTTAAACCACTCGGCCACCTCTCCATCTTAAAACTTTTAAAATTGAAAAGTTTTATTTTACACATATTCTTATTATAAACAATTTTAGATGAGTAAAAAAAATAATTTAAAAAACATTACTGTAATTTTACCTCTTTATAAGACGCCACATGCTTTAATTAAAAATATCAAGCAATATAACAATTTAAAACTTATTATTTTAGATCAAAGTAATGACCATGAATTAAAAAGAAAACTTTTAAAGAAAAATACCAATATAATTAAGTACATAATATTTGATAAAAATATAGGTTTTGCCAAATCATGTAATCATTTATTAAAAAATGTTACATCAAAATACTGTTTATTAACTCAGGCAGATATTGTTATTAATTTAAAATCTATTAAAGAACTACTTAAATCAATTAATAAGATTGATAATTGTATAATTTCAGCACCCAATTTAAATAAATCAACTAAATCAACTAATATAAAAATAGTTGATAATGTAATTGGTGCAAACTTTCTATTTGATGTTGAAAAAATAAAAAAATTAAAATTTTTTGATGAGAAATTTTTTTTATATTGGGAAGATGTTGATTTGTGTCATCGAATTAATAACACAAAATACAAAATAATTATTAATAATAAGGCTAAGGCCAAACATTTGAGCTCAAAATCTTCTCACAATAATTTAAACACATTTTTTATTAGAAATATAAATTTTAAATTTGGTGAATACTTATATTTCAATAAAATCAATAAATTAAAAAAAATTAAACCTTTAAGACAAATATTTACTAATTTAATTTATTTTTTAACTAATTTACTTAGCTTTAAGTTCTTAAAATCTCTTCAAAATATCGCTTATATTTTAGGAATTTTTAAATTTGTTTTTAGATAATCCACTCTTTATACTCTTCTTTATTTTGAATTATATACCTTGGAAAACTTTCATCGATGTTTACTTTTTGAAATTTATTTCCTCTATTAAATAAATCTTTTAAATTATTGATATTATCTTTAATTTTTTCAAGGTCTGTATATTTTTCATTATTAAACTCTGTATGTGCAAAAGTTTTGAGTTTATTTGATATTGCTTCTGGCTTTAACAGGTAATTGAAATGCCACCCTCCATTATTAAAAATTTCTATACTTCTTTCTTTGTCAAATCTTAAAATTGAATATTTTAAATTTTTCGCTAATATTTTTTGTCTTAAAAAATCGATTGAGTTTAGATTTTTTTTTCTTGTTATCCTTGTTCCCTCCCAAGGACTTTCATGCTGATTATATATATTTAATTTATAGCAGAACATTTTTTGCATAAAGATTCCAAATTTTTTTTTTAGATTGATGTTAATTAATAACTCTGGTGTTGGTATCTCATCAGGATCCGAAAACATTATGTAGTCCTCTGGATCAACAAAATTTAATCCCTTTAGTAAAAATTCCCTTTGATAGGCTTGGGTAACCCACGGATCTGTAATATCTGGAAACTGTGTGTCCAACACTAAATAAATAATCTTATCTTTAAATTGTTTAAATTCCTCAATTTTAAAGTTTAAGTTTTTTTTCTTACCCTTGTGATCATAGATAGATTCACATATTACAAATTTATCTACATAATCATTTAAAATATTTAACCTTAATTTAACTTGTAAGTTTTCATTGTAAAAAGTTATGCAATCGTAGATCTTATTTTTCATAATCTAATTTTTCCATTTATCTATAATCTTCATATTTCCGATTATATCGTTAATTGTTAAGTCTGGAAAATTTGGTTTTAATTTATCATCTAAAATACATTTACTTAATGCATCTATTTCATGTGAAAATATACTTGCGCTTGATTCAAAATTTATAATTTTATTTTGATCATTTTTAACCTTAATCGTAGAGGGATTTAACCATGTATTTTCTATGTGTATTTCGCCCTTTTTTCCTAAAATAATAGTTTTGGAACCTAATTTTTTTGTAAATGATGCCGAAATTCTTGATTTGAAATTATTTTCATAAATCAACTCCATAGAAGCGTCTATTTCAACTTCATTGGGTCTCATATATTTTTCAATATTTGTTACTTTAATTTTATTATAATCAATTTTTGATATTTGAGATGCCACAAGAGAACTAAGAGAAACTGGATAACACCCTATGTCTAATATAACTCCACCACCAAGTTCTTTACTAAAAATTCTATTTTTTTTATTCAATTTTTTTATCTTTTTAAATCCAAAGATATTTCTTTTAGTTAAAACATTAATTCCGAAATTTGACTCCATTGAAACTAATTCACCAATTTCTCCTTGATTTATTAATTCTATTACTTTTAATATTTGGGGGTGATACATATACATAAAAGCTTCTTTTATAAAAATTTTTTCTTTTGTGTATCTTTTTTTTATTTCTTCAATTTCTTCCTCATTCATAGTCGCTGGCTTTTCAACTAGAACTTTTTTTTCAGAATCTAAACATTTAATTATCCACTCTTTATGAAATGAAGTTGGGAGGGCAATATAAACAATATCAATTTCTTTATTTTTTAATAATGTTTCATAATTATTAAAACAATAATCATCACTTATATTCAAGTTTTTTTTAAAGTCATTTAATTTCTCTTTATTTTTGCTTGCGATTGCTAATAAATTTGAATTATTTAAATTCTCAAAACCTTTAGCAAATTGTTTGGCTATTGCTCCTAAACCAATAATTCCCCAATTAACCTTTTTCACAAATTATTCCTTATTAATTTTTAATACTCCAATGAAAGCTTCTTGTGGTATCTCTACTTTTCCAAATTGTTTTCCTCTAGCTTTTCCCTTTTTCTGTTTATCTAATAATTTTCTCTTTCTATCTCTAGCTCCTCCTCCATGAATTTTTGTTAATACATCCTTTTTGAATCCTTTAATTGTTTCTCTTGCTATAATTTTACCACCAATTGCAGCCTGGACAGGAATCATAAAGTTATGTCTTGGAATTAAATCTTTTAGTTTTTCACATACTTCTCTTCCAACAGTTTGTGCAAAATCTTTGTGCACCATCATTGATAATGCGTCAACTGGTTCTGCATTTACTAGAATTCCAAGTTTTACAAGATCACCTTCTTTGTGACCAATAATTTCATAATCAAAACTAGCATAACCACTTGTCATCGATTTTAGCCTGTCATTAAAATCAAAAACTACTTCATTTAATGGTATTTCATAATTTAAAACTGCTCTATTTCCAGAATAACTTAAGTTAGTTTGTACTCCTCTTTTATCTTGGCAAACTTTTATAATTGCTCCCAAATATTGATCTGGAGTAATGATTGTTGCTTTAATCCATGGTTCTTCAATATATTTTATTAGTGTAGTTTCTGGTAGACTTGAGGGATTTTGTAGTTCTATTATTTCACCTTTATTTAAATGAACTTTATAAACTACTCCTGGTGTTGTTGTTAATAAGTTTATATCAAATTCTCTTTCTAATCTTTCCGTTATTATTTCTAAGTGTAATAATCCTAAAAAACCACATCTAAAGCCTAATCCTAAAGCTGAAGATGACTCTGCCTCAAAAGAAAA
>CAJQJC010000036.1 GCA_905478565.1 uncultured Candidatus Pelagibacter sp.
ATTGTGATCCTGTCCTCGTCAGGCAACTTCGCTTCGTAACCCCAGAACATGGGCCACCAGTGTAAGGGATTCAGTGAGTCGTAGTGTTCCTTCATTATCAGCAGGAATATGACGGGTGTTATAGTGAACGGCTCCACCCACCATGGGATGGCGTCTATGGTAAGATAATCTATGAGATGTATGAATCCTGTCCACGCACCCAGTATGGCCAGTAGTATGCCTATTATGGGCCAGAACTCGTCCTCAAAGTCTAAGTCGTTATCGTGATGAGAATACATCCGGATCTTTTGTTGTTGACTCAGTTTCATATAAAGTATATAGTATAGGATATAATTACAAACACATAACTTGTTGTAACGCTCTCATGGAAGTTCACAACATCAACCCCTAAAATCGATATATGGAACTTGCTATATTAATGGCGGGTATTGTTTACGGCTTAATCATTGGCCTAATACCAGCCGCGGGAGCAACAACAGGTCTTATCACACTATTTGGAGTCATGCCCTACTTTGTAGGAGACCCTTACCTGGGTGTGATATTCTGCGTGGCAGTTGTGGCATCCTCAACAACCGGTGATTCATTTGCAGGTGTGCTGTTAGGCATACCTGGAGCCAACTCTGCGGCGGCCACCATGGTGGATGGTTTTCCCATGGCCAAGAATGGAGAGGCCACTAGGGCATTGAGTGCCGCGATCACTTCGTCTACTTGCAATGGTCTATTCTGGGGATCACTTACATTTTTATTTTTGCCATGGTACACCAAAGTTGTGATGTACATGGGCATACCCGAACTGTGGGCATTGGTGCTATTGGCATTTGTAACTGTGGGATTCGTATCCACTAGGCGATATGTCAGGAGTGTGCTCGCAATCGTGTTAGGTGTGACCGTAGGTCTGATTGGAGTGGATGTCAACAACGTACCAAGATTTACAATGGGTTGGAGATACCTCGAAGATGGTGTACAGATATTACCTTACATGGCAGGACTTTTTGCGATACCAGAACTCTGGGACGGATGGTTCAACAGGAAGAAGACCACAACGATAAAAGCAGAACACGGCAGTTGGCAAGATCTCAAACAAGGAGTAAAAGATACCATACGATGTTGGAAGGACAGTGCCAGGGGAGGAGCCATAGGTTCTTTCATAGGACTGCTACCTGGACTGGGTGGTGCAATGGCAGACTGGTTGGCATACGGTGCCACAGTTGCCGCTAATCCAAAAGAAAAGTTTGGCGTTGGCAATGTAAAGGGAGTCGTAGGCGCCGAGGGGGCCAACAACGCACAGAAGGCCTCGTCATTCATTCCAACAGTCTTGTTTGGTATACCTGGTGCAAGTTTCGCCGCGATACTGATGGGACTATTTTTGTACCTGGGCATTGACCTGGGATCACCTGATACATTCTACGACGACAAATTATTTGACAGCATGACCTATGCGTTCCTACTTGGAACAATTATCACTGCTGTCTTGTGTTATGGACTGGCATATTTCGCGGGGTGGATGACACGTATTCCATACGTGTACTACTTTCCTTGCATACTTGCTGTGATTGTTTGGGCAACCTTGCAGTACACGGGAGGGTGGGAAGACCTAGCGGTACTATTAGTATTCTCAGTATTTGGAGTGCTATGTAAAAAATTCCAAGTCAGCAGGCCAGCACTGCTGATTGGGTTCATATTAAGTGACAGGATATACAACCTCACTTATCAACTAACATCCTTACATACGGTAAATGATTTAATCACAAGGCCTATCTTTATTTTCTTGATGGCATGTGTTATCCTGCTAATGTATTGGGGAATAACAAAGAGGAGTCGATTAGACTATGCTTAAGAAAACAATAATGGCGTTGGTGTTGATGACAACAACGGCGCTGGCAGATTACAACTTGATCGTGCCACAAAAACCATCTGGTGGAACTTCTGTGTGGGCACAGATAGTTGTAGCGGAATGGGAGAAACACCTGGGTGAGAAGATCAATCTTATCTACAAGCCAGGTGCAAGAGACCAACTGGGACCAAACGAGTTCCAAAATCAATTAAGGTTTGATGACAAGACTATATTAGTATCACATGGTGGTAACGGTATATCATATCTCGTGGAACCTGTAGAATACAATTACTTTGATTGGGAATCAGTTGGACATATGAACCTAAACATCATTGTGGGTGCTAGGAACAAGGCAGACACAAAGAACGGACCTATACAGTTTCCGTCAGGATCTGGAATGACTCCAGAGATCATGGCAATCGTCATGTTGCTTACAGGACCCAACGGTGATCCAGTAAAAACATTTGAGAACAAGATTGTATGGGTAAAAGGAATGAAAGGTTCTGAGAGAAGACTTGCATTCATCAGAGGTGATTTGAACGCGACAAGGGAAAATCCTGCCGCATACAAGAAACACGTGATGCCAGTGATAGGAAAAGGTGATGCATACACTTGGTTCCATCATGGACTACTAAATGTGAAAACGGGCGAGCACGACAAGGATCCAAACTTCACAGAACCAACATTTGAGGCACTGTACGAATCAACATACGGAGTGGCACCGAGTGGTGACTTCTATGATGCGTACAAACTTGTCAAGAGTTGGAGAGATGCTTTACAGAAAGCATTCTGGGTGAACAAGGGCAATCCAAACAAGGCCAAACTTGTTGCCGCATTGGACAAGATGATCAATGATCCAGAGTCAGTGGCCGCTATCGAAAAGAAAGTGGGCAAGTACGAATGGAGAACAGGTGCAGAGGGTGACGCCGCAGTAAGAACACTGAAGTCATTCATCACACCGGGTGCGTTGAAAACACTATCTGATTTTGGAAAGAATCAATTGGGTTACAATGCTATCTACAAGGAAGAGTTGACCAAATAGATGTATATTTTGTTTACAGGGGCACCGGGATCAAAGTGGAGTAGTGTTGTCAAGAATATCTACTGGAGTGATGATATAGATCACACAGACTATACAGAAGAGAGAACCTACTACCACGATGCCGATACCCCTGGACGCAAACATCTCATGCACACGGGTGCCTATTTTGATCCGGGCATGGAGTTCAGCACAACAAGAGATAATTGGGATCTGCCCTTCTCCGGCAAAGGCAAAAGGATTATAAAGTCTCACACGTTCGCACATGAACTTGTACATCTGAAAGACTTTCACCATCCCATTGTTATGGTGTACAGGAATGATTTTGAATGTTTGGAGTGGTGGAAACTGTGTGGCGAGTTCAACATAACATATCCAAACTACCAGCATTTTGTTAATCTCGATTTGATGTGGGAACACATTCAAGCAGAAAATAAAGATATAATGCAGTTCATCAAAGATAACAAAGATAAAATTCACAAACCCAGAGACAATGTAGACCTTTGCAGGTTGCTAGAAATAAGTTTCCCAAATACGAAGGGAAGGATACATAATTACGCAGACAAAGGAATACAAGTTTATGTCTACAAGTAATTGGGAAGACGCAAAAGCAAGAAGCAACTATCACTTTAATAAGTGGCACAAGGACACGGACTGTGTGCAACACCTGGGCAAGTTCACGGGCGGGTGGCAGACGGAATTACAATCTGTGATAGAGGATGCCAAGCCACTTAACTGGGGTAACCGTAGGGAAGGCACGGGCAGAGAAAATGTCAATGTTGATGTCGAGGCAGAAGAGAATGACCTAAAGACAGCAGGTGCTGATCCCAAGATGACAATTTACAGAGGACTCAAGGACTTCACAAAGTGCCCAACACTACAAAAGATAACAGACTTCTTTGAATTGTCATCTACCAAATCAAAACTACACGTGCAGTTCACAGGTGAGGTTCTAAACATGCACGTAGACAAATTGTATGACCTCGACGCAAATCCCAACAACGTGATAAGGATCATGATCATGCTACAGGATTGGGAGCCCGGCCAATTCATAATGTATGGTAACCAACAGTTTGACCGATGGCGAGCAGGAGACATTCACAAATTTGACTGGCCCAATATTCCACACGCAACAGCAAACGCAAGTAACAAACCAAGACCCATGTTGGTAATCACAGGTGTAATGACAGAGAAGACCAGAGAGATACTAGCAAAGCCGATCAATAAAAAGGTTTGACAGCATAAGCATTTAATATATACTGTCATTACATGAACAAAAAGATATTTGCGAAACTTCTCGCACACAGTCAAAACAATCTGGACAAGATCACACAACCTTATATTCAGGAAACATTTGGTGTCCAAGTGCAGAGATGTGACACCATCGAACAGTACGTGGAGGCAATAGACGATGCCTGCTTGAACAAGTATTTCTCAAAATATTGGCAAAACGACATGAAAAAGTGGAAGTATTCTGGTCTTGCTTTGATAGACGAGGTAAATTCTTTAAAACCAAGGGCGGTGCTAGATGTCGGGTGTGGTTACAACGAATTCAAAGGCAAAATACATAATCTTATCGGTATAGATCCATACAATAACCTTGCTGATCACGAAGTGGGCACATTAGAATATAGAACAGACCAGAAATTTGATGTAATTCTATGTCTAGGATCAGTGAACTTCGGTAACAAGGATAAGATAATAGCAGAAGTTTCTAGATGTGTGAGTTTACTGGCAGACGGTGGCACAATGTTCTTTCGGGTAAATCCTGGAGTGCAACACGACAAGCCAGAGGCAGATTGGATAGAATTCTATGCTTGGAACGTGCCTTTTATTATAGAACTGGCTGAGATGTTTCAATTGAAGATTTTAGACATCAGAGATGACACAAATCAACGAAAATACTTCATTTACCGTAAAACCAAGTAGACTTATGCTAGAATTGTGCTACAATAAGAAGTAAATACCTACAATGCAAAAACATACTAGAAGTTTATTAGAAGAATTGAGCTCAATGCCTTTAAAAAGGGACAAGGAAGAGGTTGTAGAGAGTAGAGCCTCACACATCCTTGAAAGTGCCATCAGACTTATGACATATATCAGGGAGAACTTCGATCAAGACACAGCATTCAAACTAGAAAAGAAATTCAACTCCGCACTTAAGAACATGGACGCTTCCAAGTTCAGCAAAGGAGTCGCACGGATTAAAGAGAATCGAGACGTAAAAGAGAACGTGCTTAAAATCAAAGACGGCGAATACCGAGAGGACTAATCAATGTTGATAGAAGATGTCCTAACAGAGTTCAAGAGGACACACCTTGAACACATCGAGGACATAGTGATCACCGACGGCTACGAGGGTGGCAAGGCAGTCTTGGAATACTTCAGAGGATTATTATTAACATTGAAAGGATCAAGTTCTGAGGCCATGAGTGTGTCTGTGAAGTGGGACGGTGCACCCGCTGTGGTGTGTGGAACCAATCCAGACAATGGTAAATTCTTTGTGGGCACAAAGTCAGTGTTTGCAAAAGCGGCCAAAGTAAATTACACAAAAAAAGACATAGCAAACAATCACGGTACAGACGACCTAGGACAGAAGTTATTAAAATGCCTGGTACATCTAAAGAAACTTAACATACAGGGAGTGGTGCAAGGTGACCTGTTGTTCACTGATGAGGACATCACACGTAAGAATATAGATGGCAAGCCTAACCTCACGTTCACACCTAACACAATCACATATGCAGTACCAGAAGCAAGTGAATTGGGCAAACAGATAGACCGTGCTAAAGTAGGAATCATATTCCATACCACATATGTGGGTGATTCTTTAGCAGACATGAACGCACAAGGTGGAGCAGATGTTAGTTCATTTGCTAAAAGCAATGATGTGTTCTTTGACAATGCCACTTACAAAGACGTTTCTGGCAGTGCTAAATTTACTGATGATGAAACAAAACAATTCTACAACGGTATAGAGAAATTAGAAACACTGTTGAACAGTGTTCCACGTAACCTTGCAAGTGTACTAGGACAGAACGCAGACTTTATACCTATGTTCCAGATGTACATCAACGCAATGGTCAAGCAAGGACAGTTACCAAGCGATGTCAATAAATTCCTACTAGGATTCAAGAAGTTCTATTCAGATAGAATGCAACAACAGATGTCAGGACTCAAAGCACAAAAGGCATTGCAGTTAAGACAGGACAAGATGAAGCAGATGCCAGTGTTCCTTAACAGGGCCAAGAAACCATTACAGGCCATGCTCATGTTCTACAAAGCAGTGCAGACCATGAAAGGATTTGTGCTTAAGAAGATGAACCAAGCACAGGCCATAGGTTCGTTCCAACAGACGGATGGCGGCCTAGAGGTGACTGAACCAGAGGGTTTTGTTGCTGTTGACAAGTCAGGTAATGCTGTTAAGTTGGTAGATAGGTTGGGATTCTCAAGAAGGAATTTGACGGCTATCAGCAAATTCAAGAAATAGTTCTAATGTCTTGTTGATCTGGACACTCAATTTTTTCTCATCAAAGAAGGTATCATAGTTGTGTTTCCTCAGTGCTTGTGTCTGCAGGTATATGTCTTGCCATTTCTTGTTGCCGCTTTCCACCACACTCCCTTCGCTACACTTTGCCTTAAGATCTTGCAAGAGAGAAACTAACTTGTCTCTTCGTTTTCTAGGATCCCGTTCGAGATCATAACTCTCATTAAAATAATTTCCAAATGTCTTGAACCCTATCTCTCTTAATTTCTGTAGATACAAGTAGTTGCCATGCACTACAAAAACATGTTGTGCAATTATTGGTTTCCATATCTTCTCAGTCATGAACACGTCGTAATCATTATCGTTGGTTTCTGATACCAAACTACACACTGTATCGATGTAAGGTAATTCATAGATATCTTGATCTAATCCAAAACGTGGATACTTGTCTGCATCGACATTGGGTAATTCGTACCCGTCAGGCATAACACTTTTTTTTGATTTATGCAAATGGAATGTGTGTATACTGTTAGTAAGCAAACCTTTTGCTAACAAATGATCATAAAGTTCTACTCTGTGGGGCCTGGCCGCTTTATTTAGATAGAGAAAGTCATGTTTCTTGTGCCAATAACTGCCATTGTGATTATGGGTGAAATTAAATGTGTTGCCCTTGTGTTTTTTATACATGTAATACCAAAACCAACTGGTACCTCCAGTCCATTTGACGTGCTCTGTTGTAAATTTGGGCCAGACTTTTTCCTCTTGATCTGTGCTTTGAATATTTTCTATTGACTCCCAAGGGCTGGCCGCTATGAAAACAAATCCTTGACTCTTTAGTAAGTCTAATCTACGCTGTAATTCTTCATTAAATTCTTTGTTGTCCGCTACTCTGGCGTTGCCATGATTGACATCGATGATGGCGAATTTCCTATCATAGGCGTCTAAATCATACCATTGCAAAGTGTAATATTCACAAGTCATGTCAAACGTTTGATTAGGTAAACTATGCATGGAGATAAAATCTGCATAGTGCTGATTTTGTCCAGTCTTCATTACATCTGTGAGAATAAAGTTTCGTTGCATATGCCCTATAAATACCCGTATGTTAACACCATTTTTAAAGTATGTATCCGAAGGCAAAGTAATAAGAAGACATAGTGACTTGCAGAGATTCACTTTCCCAGAGGTCACGGAGAGGATATATGTCAGTTTCCTGGCCCTGGCATTAATGAGCCAGAACAAGGACACCATGCCGTTCGTGAAAGCATACGCGGATCACACAATGGCAAAAGGCACCTTTGACCAGGTGAGGATGATCAACAACGATCTCTCAAACATGCTGGCTATCGTGTCAGGAGATCCCGAGATCACAAAGAAACTGAAGAACAAGGATCAAGCACAGGCAATGAGGCAGAGACAGCCGGTGCCGGTCATGGCACTGAGAAGGTACCTGAGGAGTTGGGAGGATCATTACAAGAATCTCACACACCTGGAACGATCACTCAACATACAAGATGC
>CAJQJC010000037.1 GCA_905478565.1 uncultured Candidatus Pelagibacter sp.
ATTATTTTTCTTAAAGTTATATCGAATAAAAGACCTAACATTCCCATGATAAATATAGTGATCCAAATAACCTCATATTGGAAATATTTTTTTGCAACGTTTTCAACAAATCCAATACCTGTGGTACCTGCTAAAAATTCTGCAGCAACTAATGTTCCCCAACACATACCTACAGCAACTCTTATACCAGTTAAAATTTCTGGTAATGAGTTAGGAAAAATTACGTATCTAAGTATTTGTTTTTTTGATGCACCCAAAGAGTGTGCAGCATGAATTTTTGATAATTGAGTTCCAGATGCACCAGCTCTTGCCGAAATTATCATAATTGACAATGAAACCATGAATAATAGAAATACTTTTCCTGTATTATCAATACCTAATACAGAAATGATCAATGGTGCCCAAGCTAAAGGAGGTACAGGTCTATAAAGTTCAATTAAAGGATCAAAAAAGCCTTTTGCAAATCTGTTTAATCCCATGAACAATCCTAATGGTACACCAATAATTATTCCAAAAACTAGTCCTAGTAAAACCCTCATAAAGGAGTCCCAAATATGTCCATAAGGGACAGGTATCTTAAATAATTTAAAATCACCTGTTACAAATTTAAGTACATTTCCTTTAAAGTTTTGTTTTACTATTCCATCTTTAGTATGAACAGGATATTCACCTGGAAGAATATCTGCAATCCAATCAGGTAGAATAAAACCAATCATTTTACTTACATCAACCATATCAATCCATAGAAGAGGAATATCTTTATATCCAACACTCGGCTTTGACATTAAGACAAATTTGTTAAAAGTATCTGATGGTTTGGGTAACCATCTACCTGATCCTTGCTCTGAACAACTTGGACCACTTGCAACAATTGTTCCCGCTGGAAACAAAAATATATCAATGAATCTTAATCCACCTTGAATTTCTTTCTGTGCATTATCAAACTTGATAATAGCATTTTGCATCTTATCCAATACATTTGGTGGGTAAATACTTGCATATTCTATTCTTCTTGCAATTTTAACAATATTTTTAGCATAGGTAGAAGCTACTTCTTCACTATCATTTAAGTCTGCTCTATAAATTTTAATTTCATCCTTAATTTCATTAATCTTTTTTTTAAATTCTTGATTATGGTTTCGCAATTTAAAGAAATCATCACTTATTAAATTTAATTCTTTAGCAGCAGTATGAAATTTTAAACCTCTTTCCGTTGCTGGAATTAATGGTACTTCTATTGTGTTTTCAATACTCCCAGATCCTGCATCCACTTTTGTAATACCCCAACCACCTTCCTCACTTACAGATCTAAGTCTATCATTGAGTTCTTGTTCAGTTTCAAATGGATAATCAGGTTTTTGAAAATTTTCAGTTAAAAGATTAATTCTTCCAGTGATGTCATCTATTTTTTGTTTAGTTTCATTTTCCAGTAAATCTTCGTTAGTTAATAATGGAATTAATTGGTTTGTTTTATTTATAAAACCAACAAGATCTGTTTTTTGTTGGTTATTAAGACCTTCAGAATTCTGTATCTCAATTGAGATTTTCTTCAGATTTTTATTTTCTTGTTTAATTTGAGAAGTACTCTTTAACTCTCTTTCTTCTATGGGAAATTGATATTTTAAACCCAGCAAAGAGTCATTTACTTTTGCTACCTGGCAAAGCTCATTAGCAGACTTTGGATAAAATCCTTTTGCAATATCCCAAGAGTAATAAAGCCAAACTAATAGAAGAAAACTACTTCCAACAATGACCCAATGAGTACCACCTAATGCTCTTTCAGGATTACCAAAAACTGCATCAACTTTTTCGGTTTTAATTAAACGTCTTCCATAAAGAATACAGCCAATCACAGCAAAAAATATTAGAAAAGTTATTATTTTAGTGAGCATTTAAATTTCTTTCCCCATTATTTCTTCTTCCATATTCCAAATCATTTCTAATATTTCATCTCGTTTTGCTGAAAACTCTTTATTTTTTTTAATATCTCTCAAATCTTCTTTTAATCCCATTAAAGCAAATGGAAGATTGTATTCTTTATGTATACGACCTGGTCGAGGGGCCATTACATATAATCTTTCACCAAGTAACAAAGCCTCTTCAACTGAGTGAGTAATTAAAATAATTGTTTTTCCGGTTTCTTTCCAAATTTTTAATACTAAAGACTGCATCTTTTCTCTTGTTAAAGCATCAAGGGCTCCCAATGGCTCATCCATAAGTATTAAATCTGGATCGTTAATAAGACATCTTGCAAGAGCAACTCTTTGCTGCATACCTCCTGATAATTGATAAGTTGGAGTATTTCCAAAACCTTTCAATCCAACAATTTCTAACCATTCATCAACTTTTTTTGCAGTTTTTATTGGATCCTCTTTTTTCATTCTTAATCCAAAGTTGACGTTTTCTGCTACAGTTAACCATTCAAACAAAGCTCCTTGTTGAAAAACCATACCTCTCTCAACACCAGGACCGTCAATCTCTTTATCATTTAAAGTGATGACTCCAGAGGTTGGCCTGATAAATCCTGCTGTGATATTTAATAAAGTTGTTTTTCCACAACCTGATGGACCAAGAACTGTTAATAGTTCTCCTTTTTTAAGAGTAAAATTTACATCTTTTAACGCGTGAACTGTTTCTCCTTTAGGAGTTTTAAAAATCATGTTAAGATTTTGAGAAATCAAATCACTCATAAAATAACTTTATATTAAAATTCTTATTAAAAAAATAGGCACCAATTGATTAAATTGGCGCCTATTAAATTTTTCTCTCTCTATAAAGACTATAGAGGTAAGAAACTAGTATCTACGTTTCCTCTAGGTGTTCCCATTCCTTTTAAGAACGCGTCAAGGTTTCCTTTAGTCATAGATTGCTTAGTTTCTTCTGGTGTTAGAAATTTAAAGCCACTTAAAGTTTCCTTCATATCTCCAACTTTCATCTCAGAAGCTTTAGCCATAACATTCATGTTACTTTTACCAGCTTTGTATCTAGCATTAGCTTCATGAGTTACTTCTATAAAAGTTCTAAGCATTCCAGGATTTTCCTTCATGAACTTAGTAGTTACTGAAGTAATATCTATTCCTAAGATACCTGCAGCTCTAGCTTCATCAACTGTAAGTAATCTTGATCCTACAGCAGTAGCAGCTTTGATAGAGTTACCACCAAATAAACATGCCATAACAACATCACCACTTACTAATGCAGCAGCTCCTTCTTCAGGGTCCATTTGAATAATGTCCATTTTGCCTCTGTCAGCTCCAACAACTTTCATACTTTCATCAAAAACATACTCAGCCATTGTTCCTAGTGGAACAGCAACTTTTTTGCCTTCTAATTCAGTAGCATTTGCTTTTGTAATTCCAGAAGCATTAGAAGTAACACAAGTAGTTCCTCCCATTCCGTATTCCATAGCAATATCTACAAGTTTGAT
>CAJQJC010000038.1 GCA_905478565.1 uncultured Candidatus Pelagibacter sp.
AGAATATCAAATCATTGTATCGTGCAAAAGGAACAGCAAAAGCACATAAGGCATTCTTTAAATTATTATTTAACGAACCATCTGAAGTTTATAGACCAACAGACGATATGTTGCGAGTGTCTGGTGGGAAATGGGCAACACAAAACTTTATTCGTTGCACACAAACAACAGAACAAGCACTAAACGATACGATTGAATTAGTTGGACAAACAATCACACAAGCAAACGACCCTGCTGATGATGATGTAAACTTAGCAACTGCGATTGTAGAAAATGTTACTAAGTTTAGAGAAGGTAGTGTTGAGATTATTGAAGTAGAAATTAATCCAGAAACAACAGTAGGAACTTTTGTAACTGGCCAGACCGTTACAGGCATAAGTTTTGAAAATGAAGAAGTAACTGTTTCAATGACCACAAGTTCAGCGATTGCTGATACTACAATTACAAATGACGGAAGTACACTAACTGTTGGTGATGAGGCAACTCTAACGGGTGGCGCTGGCGCCGGCGGAAGGGTACAAGTTCTTGACATTCAAGGTGCAGGAGTATCTGAAGTTATTGTTGATGCCGCTGGAACAGGATACGAAGAAGGCGACACACTTACATTTAGTTCAGGAACTGCCGAAGCAAAAGTTTCAATTGTCAATGGTGGATTTATTCCAGAATCGGGTACTGTTGACATTCATGTAGAATTAGAAGAAGGCACAATCACAGGCGGCGGTTCTGGTGATTTACTTTTAGAAACATATGGTGACGGAACAGAAGGTAAGTTCTTAGACTCAACTTCATTAGAGTTCGATACCGAAGTTAGAATTGAATTAGAAAACGAAACTGGGCATATGTTGACTGAGTTGGGTGGCGAAAATAATGCTATCGCTTACATATTAGACCAGACATCTGAACCAAATACACCAATCAATTTAGAAGCAGACGACCGTATCGGGTTAGAATCAAAAACAACAGACGCTGACGGATTTGTTGGTAGTGCAATAGTTCAGGAAAACTCAACAGGTTCTGGAGATATAACTGATGTACGAATGATTGCAAGTGGTTCTGGTTATACAACCTTACCGACTGCAACAATTTCTGGTAATAGGTTTATCGCCTTCGAAGATGCTACAGATACAGGAACTGATGGTCATAGTAATATTCTTTTTGAAGATGGCGGTCGAGTATTATCGAACATTGCATTTGATGGTGCAAGTGCAACAGTTATACCATTTGGTGATGAGATTGGTCGTGCAACATCATTGAATATCATTGAACACGGAATTAATTATACATCAGCACCTACATTTGATTTTCCTCATTACGCCGTTCTTAAAACAGTTTCAGGAACAATATCTGCTGACGAAACATTTACATCTAATATAAGTGGTGCAACAGGAACAGTTATTGGTTTCACAGCACCTCTTTTAAAATATACTGCAACCACAAGTTCATTAGTGATTGATGAAACTGTAACTTTCTCTGGTGGCGAAACTGCTGTTGTGGCGAAATCAGACCCACTTACAGGAACAGGAACAATTGCAACAAATATTACGACTGCTGGTAAGTATGTAAATCAAGACGGACATATTTCTGAAGGTTCTAAAAAGATACAAGACAGTTTATACTATCAAGATTATTCTTATGTAATTAAAGTTTCTGAAAGTATTAATAAGTGGAGAGATTCACTTAAACGAGCAGTACACCCAAGTGGATTCTATGTAACTGGTGAAGTAAATATTGCAACATCATTAAGTGCCCAAATTAGACAGCCTGTTGGCGCTACATTGGCTTCTGGATTGTTCACAGGTACTTCAGACAGTCCAATTTACATGAGATTGAATACTCTATTCACTACAGTCTTTGGTAGAAGAACTGGCGTTGCACTTAGTAGTTCATTCGGAGGCACTCAATTAGACCAACTAACTAAACGAACAAGAGCGGCTGCAAATGCAGGATACTCGCCTAGTGTAAGTACTCCGTTTACAAGTTCACACTATGCGGCTCGTGGAGCAGATGTAAACTTGACACCAGAAACAACACTTCAGCTAGAACAAAGAAACAGAAATAGTTTCTACGATTTAAGACCAGTTATCATACAAGATAACCTTATCTATGAAAGTGCAACAAGCGCTGACCAGATAGAGTTGGAAAACGAAGTCGGAAACCTAGTTGTTAATTTTAGAAACGAGGGTTATACAGTTCGTGATGTAGAAGTAAGAAACGGTTTCGCATACGGCGGACCAAGAGTTAAGAATTTAAGTGACCGTGCATTTACAACCTTCTCGGCGAATAATGCAATCACTTTAGAGGGCGGTGCTGGCGATGGAGAGATAATATTAGAAAATGAATCTGGTGTTTTACAACACCCACAATCAGATTCTTGGTCTACAACCATAGCGGATTGGAACACATTACGCTTCTCAGGTACACTAAATAGTAATGTAGATGGCGAAACAATGAGATTGTCAGACATCAACGGAACCAAATCAAGTCAGAACCACAGAATCAACTTCGCTTTTCCTACTGAAGTAACGAAAAGCGCTTAGTAAATCA
>CAJQJC010000039.1 GCA_905478565.1 uncultured Candidatus Pelagibacter sp.
ATCGAAGCAGCATCTTGTAAAGCTGTTCTTACAACTTTAACAGGATCGATGATACCTTTAGTAAACATATCAACGTACTCTTCGTTCTGAGCATCGTAACCCATATTCTTTTTATTCTGTTCAAGTAGTTTTCCAACTACAACTGAACCATCAACTCCAGCATTTAAAGTTATTTGTCTAATAGGAGCTTGCAAAGCTTTAGCCACTAATGCAACACCAGCTTTTTGATCATCTCCTTTAACTTTAAGTGAGTCTAGGCTTTGTGATGCGTATAAAAGAGCACAACCACCACCAACTACTATTCCTTCTTCAGCAGCAGCTCTAGTTGCATTAAGAGCATCTTCAACTCTATCTTTTCTTTCTTTAACCTCTACTTCAGTAGCACCACCAACTTTAATCACAGCAACTCCACCAGCAAGTTTTGCCAGTCTTTCTTGAAGTTTTTCTCTATCATAATCAGAAGTTGTTTCACTAGCTTGTTGTTTAATTTGTGTACATCTAGCTTCAATCTCAGATTTTTTACCATTTCCGCTAATAATAGTACTGTTATCTTTGTCAACTTTTACCCTCTTACAAGATCCAAGATCTGTAAGTTTAACATTTTCAAGCTTAACACCAATGTCCTCAGAAATAACCTGACCACCAGTTAAGATTGCAATATCATCAAGCATTGCTTTTCTTCTATCACCAAAACCTGGAGCTTTAACAGCAACAACTTTTAAACCACCTCTAAGTTTATTTACAACAAGAGTTGCAAGAGCTTCCCCCTCAACATCTTCAGAAATAATCATTAGCGGTCTACCAGCTTGTACAACAGCTTCTAAAAGTGGTACCATTGGTTGTAGGTTAGTTAATTTTTTTTCATGCAATAAAATAAAAGGATTTTCTAATTCAGTAGTCATTTTATCAGCATTAGTTATAAAGTATGGTGATAAATACCCTCTATCAAACTGCATACCCTCAACAACATCTAACTCAGTTTCTACTCCTTTTGCTTCTTCAACGGTTATAACACCTTCATTACCAACTTTTTGCATTGCTTTTGCAATCATGTTACCAATTTCCTTGTCTCCATTAGCAGAAATAGTTCCAACTTGAGAAATCTCATCAGTATCTTTTACTTTTTTAGCTGAAGCAATTAAGTTAGCTTTAACATGTTCTACTGCCGCGTCTATTCCTCTTTTAACATCCATAGGGTTCATGCCTGCTGTAACATATTTAACACCTTCTTTTACAATAGCTTGAGCTAAAATAGTTGCAGTAGTTGTTCCATCGCCAGCCTCTTCATTTGTTTTACTGGCAACTTCTTTAACCATTTGAGCACCCATGTTTTCAAATTTATCTTCTAAGTCAATTTCTTTTGCAACTGAAACACCATCCTTAGTAATTCTTGGTGCACCATAAGATTTGTCAATAACAACATTTCTTCCTTTTGGTCCAAGAGTAACTTTTACTGTGTTTGCAAGAATATCAACACCTTTTATCATTGCTGCTCTTGCTTCAGAGTCGAATTTTACAATTTTTGCCATTTTATTTTCTCCTTTAAATTAAATTATTTACCTGAAATACCCATAATGTCAGATTCTTTCATTATGCTGTATTCTTTACCATCGATTTTGATTTCAGTTCCTGACCATTTGCCAAAAAGAACTTTATCTCCAACTTTTACATCCATTGGAATTAGTTTTCCATCTTCAGTCTTTGCTCCACCACCTACAGCAATAACTTTACCTTCTTGAGGTTTTTCTTGTGCTGTATCAGGGATAATTATTCCTCCAGCAGTTTTTTCACTACTGTCTAAAACTTCAATTAAAACTCTGTCGTGTAACGGTTTAAATTTCATAAATTCTCCTTTTAATATGCGACTCATATAGCTATTAGGCAAACTTTTTCAAGGTTAGTAAAAAAATATATATCAAGCAAAAAACCCGAGAAATTGTTGTTTTTATGAGCTATACCTCCAATAATGACTAAGAATTTGGATAAAGAAGGATTAGGTTCAATTGTAGCTAATTATGACATCTTTTATATTGATTTATGGGGAGTGGTTCATAATGGAATAGCTCTACACAAAAATGCAATCGAAACTTTAGAGCAAATAAGTAAATCTAATAAAGACTATGTTCTCTTAACTAATGCTCCAAGACCAAGTAAAACAGTAAAATCATTTTTAGAAAAAATGGGAATGAACATTCAAATTAGAGAAAAAGTATATTCCTCAGGAGAGGCAGCCCTAAGTTATCTAAATAAAAACTATTCAAGTGAAAAATTTTATCATATTGGACCCCCTCGAGATTTTGATTTATTTTTAGATTTTAGAAAAAATAAAGAAGAAAAAATTTCAAAAAGTTCATATTTATTATGCACAGGTTTGTTCGATGATGAAAGTATGGATTTAAATTATTATAAAGATTTGCTTAAGGATCAAATAAAAAAAACGATGATATGCACTAACCCCGATTTGATCGTTGATAGAGGCAATAAAAGAGAATTGTGCGCTGGATCAGTAGCATTAATTTTTGAAAAAATGGGAGGTAAAGTCGTATACTTTGGAAAACCATTTCCTGAGGTTTACAATCAGTCAATAAATAATAAGAATAAAAAAGTTTTGTCAATAGGCGATAATTTGAATACTGACATAAAAGGAGCTAATCTTTTAAACTTTGATTCATTGCTTATTTCTAATGGCGTACATAAAAAAGAAATTGAGGATGAGGGAATTGAAGCAGTATCAAAGAAATATGAAGCTATAGTTAATTTTACTCAAACAGAACTTAAATGGTAAAAATGAAATTCTATAAGAATTTTAACATTTTAAAAAAACATAAAAGGTCAATCATATTAATAGGAAATTTTGACGGAGTACATCTAGGTCATCAAAAACTTTTAAGACAAGCCAATATTTATAAAAAAAAATATAAATTGAAAATTGGTGTTGTCACTTTTGATCCTATGCCAAAAATGTATTTTAACAAAAAAATAAAAAACTTTAAAATTTCTAATATTTATCAAAAAAATAAAATATTAGAAAGTTATGGTGTTGATTTTATAATCACTAAAGAATTTAATAAAAAATTTTCTAAAATTAAGTCTGACTTTTTTATCAAAGAATTTTTATTCAAAAAACTCAAAGTAAAATATTTATTTGTAAGTAATAATTTTAAGTTTGGAAATAATAGAGAAGGAGATGTTAAAAAATTAATACAAAATGAAGTAAACTATAATTATAAAATAATAAAACCAAACCCTCTTGTCTTAAATAAAAAGATAGTATCTTCTACTTTCATCAGGGCTCTTTTGGAAAGAGGCAATTTAAAATTGGCTAACAAATTATTAAATCGAAATTGGACAATAGATGGAGTGGTTCAAAAGGGTAGACAGCAGGGAAAAAAAATTGGTTTTCCAACATGTAATATTGATATTAAAAATTATGTCGTTGCAATGCCAGGTGTGTATGCGGTTAAAGTAAAAAGAAAAAACTCAAATAAATACCTAAAAGGAATTGCTAATCTTGGCTATAGGCCTACTTTTAACCAAAAAAAAATCTTATTAGAGGTTCATATTTTTAATTTTTCTGGAAATCTTTATAATAAGTATCTATCAGTTGAGTTTACAAAGTTTATAAGAAAAGAAAAAAAATTTAAAAATGTAAATCAACTAAGACTACAAATTCGAAGTGATCTAAAAGTTGCAAGAAAAAGTTAAAATGAGCAAAGAAAACTTAAACTTACCCAAAACAGCTTTTTCAATGAAAGCTAATTTGCAAAATAAAGAACCAGAAATTCTAGATTACTGGAATAAGATTGATCTTTATAAGGAATTAAGAGCCTCTAACAAAGGTAAAGAAAAATTTATTCTTCATGATGGCCCTCCTTATGCAAATGGAAATATTCACATGGGAACAGCCCTTAATAAAATTTTGAAAGATATAATTGTCAAGTTTCACCAGATGGATGGAAAAGATTCAGTTTATGTTCCAGGTTGGGATTGTCATGGATTGCCAATTGAATGGAAAATTGAAGAACAATACAAAAAAAATAAAAAAAACAAGAATGAAGTACCGATTAAAGAATTTAGAAGAGAGTGCAGAGATTTTGCAGAAAAATGGATTAATGTTCATAAAACACAATTCAAGAGATTAGGTGTTGTAGGAGATTGGGACAATCATTATGCCACTATGAGCTTTGAGGCAGAAGCTCAAATCGTAAGAGAGCTTGGTAAATTTCTTAAAGAAGGAAGTTTGTACAGAGGTTTCAAACCTGTTCTTTGGTCTACAGTTGAAAAAACAGCCTTAGCTGATGCTGAGGTTGAATATCAAGATCATAAATCTGATACAATTTATGCAGCGTTTTTAGTTAAAAAAACAAATCTTAAAGAGCTAGAGGGTACAGAAGTTGTTATATGGACAACTACGCCGTGGACAATACCTGCAAACAAAGCTCTGGCCTATAATGAAGCATTAGATTATTTGATTATTCAATTAAATGATGAGGGTGATTTTAAAGATAAAAAAATAGTTGTTGCTGAAGCTTTGCTAGAATCAGTTATTAAAGACTGTGATATTAAAAAATATAAACTAATTAAAAAGTTTAAGGGTAAAGAGTTTGAGGGCACGATTTGTAACCATCCATTTTTTGAAATTGGTTACGACTATGAAATTCCAATGCTTGAAGCAAGGTTTGTAACCACTGAGCAAGGAACTGGTATTGTTCACTGTGCGCCTAGTCACGGTCCTGATGATTTTAATCTTTGTTTAAAAAACGGGATTAAAGCACTAGAAACTGTAGATGATGATGGTAAATATACTAAAAACCTTCCATTATTTGAAGGAACTCATATTTTTAAAGCAAATCCAATTGTTATTCAAAAACTCAAAGAACAAAAAAAATTATTATCTAATGGAGAATTAATTCATTCATATCCACATTCATGGAGATCAAAAGCTCCGCTGGTTCATAGAGCTACACCGCAATGGTTTATTTCGATGGAAAGTCATGGCCTTAGACAAAAAGCATTAAAAGCTCTTGATGACACTGTGTTTTATCCAAACAAAGGTAGAGAAAGAATTAAAGCAATGATTGAAACAAGACCTGATTGGTGTGTATCAAGACAAAGGGTTTGGGGAGTTCCGTTACCAATATTTGTACATAAGGTTACAAAAGAAATCTTAGTTGACGATAATGTAAATGAAAATATTGCACGCATTTATGAAAAAGAAGGCTCAGATTGTTGGTTCTCTGATGACCCTCAAAGATTTTTGGGAAATAATTATGACGCAAAAGATTATGAAAAAATTAGCGATATTGTTGAAGTTTGGTTTGACAGCGGATGTACGCACGCATTTGTTTTAGAAAAAAGAGAAGATCTTAAATGGCCAGCATCAATGTATTTAGAGGGATCTGATCAACATAGAGGATGGTTCCATTCATCATTATTAGAGTCTTGTGGAACCAGAGGTAAAGCTCCCTATGAGTCAATATTATCACATGGATTCGTTGTAGATGGTAAAGGCTTGAAAATGTCCAAATCTCTTGGAAATGTAATGGCACCTGAAGATATTTTAAAAAAATATGGTGCAGATATTTTAAGAATTTGGGTTGCCTCATCCAATTATGCAGAAGATTTAAGAATAGATCATTCAATTTTAGAACAACACGCAGATTCGTATAGAAAAATTAGAAATACGTTTAGATATTTATTGGGCAATTTAAATGATGAGTTTGAGGAAATAGATATGAATAAATTAGAATTAAGTCAGTTGCCAGAACTAGAACAATATATGCTTAATAAAATATATGAATTAAATGAAAGTTATAAAAATTATTTCAAAACATATGATTTTCACAATCTTTACAAGGAGCTTTTAAATTTCTGTACAGTTGATTTATCAGCTTTTTATTTTGATATAAGAAAAGATAGTTTGTATTGTGATGACAAAAATTCCGCAAAAAGAAAAAGTTGTATAAAATTATTAAACATTATTCTTAATTCATTACTTAAGTGGTTTGCACCAATATTATCATTTACGACGGAAGAGATTTTTAGATTAATAAATGATAAAAAAAAAAGTATCCATTTAGAAAAATTCATTGAATTTCCAGAAACTTTTTTGAACGAAAAACTTAATAAAAAATGGATAGATTTAAAGATAATCAGAGATGTTTGTAATATTAGCATTGAGGCAAAAAGAGCGAGCAAGGAAATCGGCTCAAGTCTTGAAGCAAGTTTAGAAATAAATTTGAATGAAAAATTGTACGAAGTTTCAAAAGACATAGATTTTTCAGAGTTGTGCATTACCTCTATAGCAACAATTAAGAAAGTTAAAAATGATGAAATATCTGCATTAACAACGAAAGCACAAGGAAACAAATGTCCAGTGTGTTGGAAAATAAGTAAAGAAAAATGTGAAAGACATTCAGTTTAGTTTTTAAAAATGATTAAAAGTGAAAAAAAAAATATAATATTTAATTTTTTAACTGTTATTGTGGTTTTTTTTTTAGATAGGTCATCAAAAATTTATATTTTAAAGTTGGCTGAATTTGAAAGTTCACTAGATATATATGTGTTACCAAATTTAAATTTTTATCTTATATGGAATAAAGGTATATCATTTGGCTTATTACCTTTTAGTGACAGTTTTGGGTATATGGCTCTAAGTTTCCTAATATCATTTTTAATTTTGATTATTTTAATAATGGTGATTAAAGAAGAGAATAATTTTAAAAAATATAGCCTTTTACTGATACTGGGTGGAGCTCTAGGTAATCTATATGATAGAATTAAATATTCAGCAGTGCCAGATTTTATAGATCTTCATATAGGAAATATTCACTGGTTTATTTTTAATGTAGCAGATATATTTATTTCTCTAGGGGTAGTTTGCCTTATTTATGCTGAATTATTTTTTAAAAAAGAAGAATGAAAAATTTTTATAAATTTATAATTTTATCTTTGATGGTTTTAATCTTAACAAGCTGCCAAAGTGTAGTTGATGGGATTAGTATGAAAAAAAAAAATAATACAGATCAATTCTTAATTGAAAAAAAAAGTCCTTTAGTATTACCACCTGACTTTGAAGAATTGCCAGAACCAGCAAGTGAAGCTAAAAGCAGTGAGGAAGAAGAATTTGATATAAAGAATGTTTTAGGCCAAACCTCCACAAGTGATGAAAACAAAAAAACAGATTCATCATCTATTAAAAACACAATTATGAAAAAAATCAAATAAAGATTGATGTTTACAAAGAAAATTAATTTTAAAAACTTTATAATAAAAAAATTCAACAAAGAAATTTCAAAAGATTTAAATTTAATACTTAAAGAAAAAAATAAGGCTATAGAGTCTTTATCAACTTTTTATAAATATAGTTATAATAAAAAAATTATCTCAAAAATAAAAAAATACAAAGATGTAAGAGTCATTGGTATGGGAGGTTCTATATTAGGAACAGAAGCTATATATGACTTTTTAAGAGAGAAAATAAAAAAAAATTTTTATTTTATTAATAACCTTCAATCGTCTACTAAAATTTCAAAAAAAAAATATATTAATTTAATTGTTTCAAAGTCAGGAAATACTCTTGAAACGATTTCTAATGCAAATATTTTAATAAAAAAAAATGAAAAAAATTTTTTTATTACAGAAAATAAAAATAGTTATTTATATTCAATTGCGAATAAATTAAAATCTGAAATCATTCATCATAATAATTTTATAGGTGGTAGATACTCAGTTTTATCTGAGGTGGGAATGCTGCCAGCACAATTAATGGGTTTAGATGAAAAAAAATTTAAGCAACTAAATAGCCTCATTATAAATAAAAATTTTATTAGGTCATTAGTATCAAATGTGAGTAGCATTCTTTATTTTATAAAAAAAAAAAAATCTAATTCAGTTATCTTAAATTACGACGAGTGCTCAGATAATTTTTTTAAATGGTACCAACAATTAATGGCTGAAAGTCTGGGAAAAAAAGGCAAAGGTATTCTTCCTATTATTTCCACAATGCCAAAAGATAATCATAGTCTGATGCAACTGTACTTAGATGGACCAAAAAATAATTTTTACACTTTTTTCTTTACTCATGAAAAAAATAGTATGCATGTTAAAAGTAATGACATACTTTTTTCACATAAATATTTAAAGAATAAAAGTTTAAACCAAATAATTTTATCTCAAAAAAAAGCAACTGAAAAAGTTTTTATAAAAAAGAATATACCTTTTAGAAGTTTTGAAGTTATGCAGAGAGATGAAAAAACTTTAGGTGAATTATTTTGTTTTTTTATATTAGAAACGATACTTCTTGGTAGAGCGTTAAAGGTTAATCCTTATGACCAGCCATCAGTTGAATTGATAAAAAAAGAAACTAAAAAAATTTTAATTTAAAGAAAATTTCCAAATATAACTTTTGAAATTCCATATATTTTTTCTTCAATTATATTAAAGTTATCTATAAAATTTTCATTTTCTTTTTTATGTCTGTGAATGATGATTATAGATTTATCATTAAGTATTTTTGCATCAAAAATTTTTTGTAAAAGCATATCTACACGTTTTTCTTTGTATGGTGCATCAATAAAAATAATGTCAAATTTTTTGAGTGTTTTAAAATCAAGACTATCGTAGATATCTTGTTCTATTATTGTGGAAGAATTAACATAATTAAGATTTTCTATATTTTTTTTTAAGATATCTAAAACCTCCTTATAACTCTCTATAAAAACTGCATTTAAAGCTCCTCTTGAAAGACACTCAAGACCAAATGAACCAACACCTGAAAATAAATCTAAAATTTTGGAACCTTCAATTTTAGTCTCAAATTTATTTGAATGCATAATTATGTTAAATATAGATTCTTTAGTTAAATCTTTTAGAGGTCTAGTTAATTGATCTTTTGGCTGTAGTATTTTTTTACCCTTCGAAGCTCCGGCAATTATTCTCATTTATTTATTACTTTATAGCCAATATCTTTTCGAAAAAAACCATCTTTCCAATTAAGAAGTTCTAACAATTTGTGAATATTATTTCTACATTCATTAAAATCAGAAGATAGACTAACAAAATTTAATACACGTCCTCCTATTGAATATATCTTATTATCATCAATTTTTGTACCTGCGTGATAACAATATTCATTTTTATTTAGTTTTAATTTATTTAAATCTTTGATTAATATGTTTTTTTGAAAGTTTTCTGGATAACCCTTGCTACATAATACAACACACAAACTCTTTTTGTCTTGCCATTTTATTTCAGTTTTATCTAATGTGCCATTACAGCAGGCTAAAAAAATATCTAACAAATCTGTTTCAAGCTTTGGTAAGATAGTCTGACATTCTGGATCACCCATTCGAACATTGTACTCAATCAAATATGGCTCATTATTTACAATCATTAATCCAACATACAGGAAGCCTTTATAGACTGTATTAATTTCATTAAGACCATGAATTGTAGGTAAGATAATTTTTTTTAATATTTTAGCTTCTAAGTCTTTATTAATTAATCTTGATGGTGAATAAGCGCCCATACCCCCTGTATTTTTACCCTTATCACCCTCGGATACCCTCTTGTGGTCCTGCGCTGTTTCAAAATTTTTTATTGTTTTACCATCAGTAATTACAAAGAAACTCATTTCTTCACCTTTAAGAAATTCTTCTATTAGAATATTTTTAGCTTTTCCAAATTTTCCATCAAATACTTCTTTAATTGCATTTTTAGCTTCATTTGTGTTATCACAAATAAAAACACCTTTTCCAGAAGCCAACCCATCAGCTTTAATAACCAATGGATATTTAGCCTTATTTGTAAAAATTTCTGCATCATGAAGATTTTCAAAAATTCCAAATTTAGCTGTAGGGATGTTATATTTTTTACAAAGATTTTTAGTAAAAATTTTTGAACCTTCAAGCTGAGATGCTATTTTATTAGGGCCAAACACTTTGATATTATTTTCCTCAAGAAAGTCCACAATACCATCTACTAGAGGTTTTTCAGGTCCAACTACAATTAAATCAATATTGTTTTGTATAATAATTTTTTTTAATTCATCAAAATCGTCAAGATTAATAATGATATTTTTAGCAATTTTTGATGTACCAGCATTTCCAGGGAAACAATACAATTGGGTAATTTTTTTTGATTTATTAAGTGCGTGACATATTGAATGTTCACGACCACCACTTCCAATTATACCAACTCTCATGTAATAATATATAAACTATAAATGATAAAAAAATTAGCTAAATTAAAATATTTACCAAATAATTTTGAAGTTGTTGAGCATGGAGATTTTGTAATTTGTGCTATATCTGGCAAAGAAATTAAGCTTGAGGAGCTCAACTATTGGAATGTTGATCTTCAAGAGCCATACTATTCGTATGTTGAAGCATCAAAAAAAAGAGAAGATAGCCACTAATAATTAAACTTTCCATCTATTGTGAGACCATATCCATTGTTCAGGATTTTTTAAAATCATCTTTTCTAAAATTTTATTAAGATCAGAGGTTATGTTATGAATAGTTTCATCTTTTGAATAGCTTATTGGCTCATAAACTTTAAGAGCGAAATTAAATTTATTTATTCTTTCAATATAAATAGGCACGATTTTACAATTAAATTTTTTAACAAACTGTGCGGGTATAGTTGTAGTCAGTGCTTCTTGATTAAAAAAATTTGTTTTAATGCCTTGAGATAATCTTTGGTCTATCATTAAAGCAATAGATGTTCCATTTTTGAAATGATTTAGAATTTTCTTTGTTCCAGAAATTCCTTTTTTAATTTGGTGTTTGCAAATAAATTTTTTTCTTATTTTTTCCATAAAAAAATTCAAAAACTTATTATTAAGAGGTCTATAGATTGCTGCCACCTCTAGTCCAGACTTTTCTATATGCATTGCCATCAATTCAAAGTTATTAAAATGACCTGAAATAAATATCACAGGTTTATTTTCACTTTTAATTTTATCAAGAATTTCTTGACCTTTAATTATTATATTATCACTTAGTTTTGAATTTCTAAAATTTTTCATAAAAACATATTCAGACAATATTCTTCCATAATTTCCCCACATGCCATTTATAATTTTTTTTAAATCTTTATTTTCTATTTTTGGATATGCCTTGATAATATTTTCTTTTATTAAATTTTTTGATCTAAAAAGTGGACCAATATAAGTGAAAATTTTAGAAGATATATTTGAAGCAATTTTAAAACCAAGCATCCTAAACAATACTAATAAAAAGGAAATTGTAATAAATTGTATTAAATATTTTATCAAACTCATATTCTTGATTTTAAAAAGTTAATAAAATTTTTTTCATTTTTAATTTCTAGCTTCATTTTTAAAAATTTTATTTGATTACTTTTATCATTTTTTAATTGATTATTGTTTTTAATTCTTAAAAAATCTTTCTCCGTAGTTAAAATTTTCGCTTTAAATGATTTTGCAATTTGTTTTATTTTTTTAATATCTAAATCTGAATAATTATAATGATCAGGATAAGATAAAAATTTTGTAACATTGAAACCATGGCTATCAAGAGTTTTCTTAAAATTATCCGGAGTTCCAATTCCCGCAAAAGCAACAAACCTATCTTTTTTATTCACCTTTTTTTCTTTGACAAGATGATAAGTTGTTTCGAATATTTTTATTTCTTTATTTATTTTTTTAATTCTAGAAATTTTTTTTTTTACATTATTTCCATACCCGTTTAAAAAAACAACATCATACTCTTTTAAACTTGTTATATGTTCCCTTAATGGTCCAGAAGGAATTAAAAAACCATTTCCAACAAAGTTTTGTTTATTAAAACAAACTATTTTTAAATTATATTCTACTGATTTATCTTGGAGACCATCGTCAAAAATAGCTAGATTGAACTTTTTTGTTATTGCCTTTTTTAAAGCATTAAGCCTTCCATTTTTTGCAGATATGTAATGACCTTCTTTTTTTAGTAAAATTTCTTCGTCAATAGACTCATTGTAAAATTTTTTTATAAAGACAGTTTTTCGCCTAAGTTTTTTGAATATTCTGTAAAGCTCTATAGCTAAAGGAGTTTTACCTGTACCACCCACATAAATATTACCAACACAAATAGTCTTTATATGTTTTGATTGGTTATGCTGATTTTGAAGTTTTTTTAGAATGTTGCTAAGAATTATAAATATTGTGAAAGGAAATAATAAAATGGACAAAAAACTTAATCTTTCTTTATCCCAAAAGAGTGGTTTTTTAATTTTCATTTTTATTTAATAAAAGACTTTATTTCTTTAAATGTAGAGTTCAATATTTTGTCTCCGATACTTTTTATTTTTGTTTTTATTTTTAATGAATTACCTTTTTTATTAAAGTCTTTATTTGTTTGTTTGATTAATTGATCTATGTTGTTAACTTTTGATGATACATTGTATTCTTTTAAAAGTTGATATATTTCACCAAAATTCCAAACATGCGGTCCGTGTAAAATTTTACAACCATATTTGGCTGGCTCTAAAGGGTTTTGACCACCGTGTCTTATAATTGAACCACCTAAAAAGACAATTTTACATATTCTATAGAAAGATTTTGTTTTGCCGTAAGCATCAACTAAATAAATATCAGTATTTTTTTTAATTTGATCTCCATAACTATGACAGTGTACATTTAAATTCAGTTCTTCTAATTGATTAATAATCACAGTTGTTCTTTCTATGTGTCTTGGAATTATTATTGTAATCAAATTTTTGTATTTTTTTTTTAATTTTTTATGAGCAGTGCCTATCAATATTTCCTCAGAATTATGTGTACTGGAAGCGCACCAAATATTTTTTGAGCGAAAAAATTTTTTTTGTTTAATAGAAATTTGATTTTCTTCTTTTTCGGTTTGAGAGAATTTTAAATTGCCCAAATATTTATTTTTTTTAATTCCTAGCGACTTTAAATGAATGTTTGACTCTTTACTTGATGGGTAACATATATCAAATTTACTAAATAGAAATTGTGCGGTCTGGTTAATTTTTTTCCATTTACGAAAAGATTTCTTATTTATACGTCCATTTAATAAAATTAAAGGAATTTTTTTCTTTTTAATATCCAAAATCATATTAGGCCAAATTTCCGAGTCGATAAAAATTGCAATTTTTGGCCTCCAATATTCAAGAAATTTTTTTGAAAAATAAGCACTATCGATTGGAAAAAATTGATGAATTGTTTTTTTTAGTCCTAAATTACTAATTATTTTAGATGAACTTAAGGTATTTGATGTTATTAGAATTTGATGAATATTTTTGTCTTTTTCAAATTTTTCTATTAGTGGTATTACACTTAATATCTCACCTACACTAGCACCATGAAACCAGATTAAATTATTTTTGATTTTTTTTTTTGAAAAAAAACAAAACTTTTCTTTAAATCTTGAGGGGTGTTCTTTTTTTTTTATTATTCTTAACAAAATAATAAATGGAGAAATTAATAATACTATGTTTATTAGAATCCTGTAAAAAACTATCATTCTTTTCTAATTTGTTTTTCATAAAAATTTTTATAAACAGAAGAATTTTTTAACAAATCATCATGACTTCCTTCAGAAACAACTTTGCCATTATCTATCACAAATATTTTTTTTGAATTCAAAATTGTTGAAAGTCTATGTGCAATTACTAGAGTTGTTTTATTTTTAGTTAAATAGCTTAACCCTTTTTGAATTTTATTTTCAGTTTCAGCATCTAGTGATGAAGTTGCTTCATCAAGTAAGATAATTGGGGTTTCCTTTAAAATAGCTCTTGCTATTGAAAGTCTTTGTTTTTCTCCACCAGACAACCTCACACCATCTTCACCTATGATGGTGTCATATTTATTCGGTAGTTTTTCAATAAATTCATCTGCAAAAGCATTTTTTGCTGCCGAAATCACTTCTTCATCAGACGCATTTGGATTTGCATATTTTATATTAAATTTGATTGTATCGTCAAAAAGAGTGGTGTTTTGGCTCACAAGAGAAATATTATTTCTTAGAGAAAATATAGAAGAATTATAAATTGATTGGTTATCAATCAAGATATCACCTTCACTGCAGTCAAAAAATCTTGGTATTAGGTTTAATATTGTGGACTTTCCAGCACCGCTGTGACCAACTAAAGCGTTCATTTCACCACCTATAATTTTTAGATTTACTGACTTTAAAACCTCAGTATTACCTTTTTCATATTTAAAAATTACATTTTTAAATTCTATATTACCTTTTTCTATTAAAAGTTTAGTTACCGTATCTTTTTCTTTAATTTTATTTTCAACATCTACTATAGGTAATATTCTGCTTGCAGCAGAAAGTCCTTGGCTAATACCCATGTTCAAAGTTGCCAGTGATCTTACAGGTTGGTATGCAAGCATCATAGCTGCTAAAAATGAAAAGAAATTATTTACAGCTAATTCATCTGACATAACTAATTTACCTGCAAAATATATTAAGGCTGCAATCATAATACCTGTAAGAGTTTCCATGATTGGAGTGGCTCTAACAAAAATAAAACCAATTTTTTTTGT
>CAJQJC010000040.1 GCA_905478565.1 uncultured Candidatus Pelagibacter sp.
AAGGTTTTTTAATCATTGCTATTCCTATCACTTCTTTAAAATGAGGTGAGTAACAAGCTGATCTTAATTCTCCAATGATATTATTGTCTTTATCGTGCAGATTTTGTGATCCTGTAAGGCTAATTTCTTTTGTGTTAATTTTTACACCCATTAACTTTTTTTGAATTCCTTTGGATTTTACTCGTTTTAATTTTTCTTTTCCCAAAAAATTTATATCACTATCTAAACTGACATATTGATCAAAACCACACTCAAAAGGATTGTCATTATTATCAAAATCATTTCCATAGGATAACAATGCACTCTCAATTCTTTCTATTAAATTTGGACATCCTGGACCTACATTAAATTCTTTTCCAACTTCAAAAAGTTGATCATATAATTTTTGTCCTGATGTTGTGTTTTGGACATATACTTCATATCCACCTTGTTTAGACCATCCTGATCTTGCTATTAAATGTTTAGTTCCTTCAAAATCAAAATAATCAAAGCCAAAAAATTTTAGTTCAGTAATTTTCTTTCCAAAAATCTTTTCCATTAATGCAAATGATTTAGGGCCTTGTATTGCCATTATATCCACTGTTGGCTCTATAATCTTCACATCAAATTTATGTCCTGATGCAAGCCCCTTCGCAAAAAAGATTACATCAGAGTCTGCTATTGATATCCACCATTTATTTTCATCTAATTTTAAAACAACAGGATCATTTACCAAGTTTCCATTTTCATCTATTATTGGGCAATAATAACATCTGCCAACTTTTGATTTTGATAAATCCCTACATGTCATTAATTGAACTAATTTAGCAGAATCATTTCCTGATATTTCTACTTGTCTTTCTGCTGCAACATCCCATACCTGAACGTGTTCCTTTAAATGTTTATAACTATCCTCTATTGAGCCAAAGGCAGCAGGTAGTAACATGTGATTATAAATTGTATATGCTGTGACCCCTTGTTTCTCTATTCTTGAGGTATATGGTGTACTTCTTAATCTTCTAGATTTTGCTATTGAAAAGTTTTTCATATTTTTAAAAATTCTAAAATCTTTTCTCTCATTTCAAAAGCTTTTTCAAACATAATCATATGCCCACAGTTTTTTATTATCTGTGTTTTTGAATTTGGAATAGAATCAGCAAATTTCTTACCTTTTTCAAGATTAATCATCTTGTCAAACTCACCAAAAATACATAGCGTTGGGCAATTAATTTTTTTTACTGCCTCAGAGCCATTTCTGTAATTATTACAGGCGATTAAATCTATGGCCAAAATTTCTCTGATTTCTCTTGCTGAGTTAATAATTTTTTCAACTGGATTTCCTCCAATAAACTTTTTTGAATTTTCATAACCCCATTTCATCATTAAGTTTACTGCTTGATCATCACCTGCTTCTGCAAGATCTATTAAATCTTGATTAACTGGCATTTTATAAGAACCACCCACAAAAATTAATCTTTTTACTTTTTTTGGGTACTTAGAAAAATATTCAAGTGCCTCCAAACATCCCTGTGAATGTCCAATTATTGTCACATCTAAAACTCCAAGTTGGTTTAAAACTTTTTCTATCCAATCAGATATTTTTTCAATTGAAGGCAAACATTTTCCTTCTGAATTACCATGTCCTGGTAAATCTAAAGATAAAACATTATAATTCTGATTAGATAAGTATTGCTCTGTTAAAGACCATACAATATGTGAAAGTCCACTTCCATGTAGCAAAAGAATTGTATGTTTATTCTTATCGATACCTTTGCCTGCATCAGAGGCAAATACATCTTGCTTGTCTACTTGAAATATCAAGTTAATTCCTTGACTTTTTTTCTAAGTTCAAATTTTTGAATTTTTCCTGTTGATGTTTTTGGTAAATCACAAAAAATAACTTTTTTTGGAAGCTTAAATCCTGCTAAAGTTTCTCTACAAAAATCTATAATGTCTTTTTCTGATGCTGGTTTATCTTTAATCAATTCAACAAATGCACATGGCGTCTCACCCCATTTTTCATCTGGTTTTGCAACAACTGCCGCTAATGATACTGATGGATGTTTTGCAATAGCATTTTCTATTTCAATTGAAGAAATATTTTCCCCCCCAGAAATAATAATATCTTTAGATCTATCTTGTATCTTTATGTATCCATCTGGATGTGTGACCGCTAAATCACCTGAATGAAACCAACCACCAGCCATTGATTTATCGGTTGCTTCCTTATCCTTATAATACCCTTTCATTACAATGTTTCCTCTAATCATTATTTCACCCATAGTTTTTCCATCCTTTGGCACAGGCTTCATAGTTTCAGGATCCATTACAACCGCACCTTCAGTATTAGGATAACGAACTCCTTGTCTTGCTTTAATTTCATTCTTCTTATCTTTTTCAAAATCATTCCATTCTTCATTCCATGCACACTGCAACATATGTCCATAAGTTTCAGTTAATCCATACACATGCATAACTTCAAATCCTAAATTTTCCATCTTTTCAAAAATAATACTAGGTGGCGGTGCACCAGCAGTCAGAACATTAACTTTTCTTTTTAATTTTTTTTGTTCTTTTTCTGGAGCATTTACAATCATATTTAATACTATTGGAGCTCCCCCAAAATGAGTCACCTCATGTTTATCAATTAACTCAAACATTTTTTTTACATCAATATTTCTCAAGCAAATAACTCTTGCATGTAGCATTGCAAGCGTCCAAGGGTAACACCACCCATTACAATGAAACATTGGTACGACACATAAAAAATTTAATTTATTAGGCATATTCCATGCGGTAGCACTACCTGTCGCCATCAGATATGAACCTCTATGATGGTAAACTACGCCCTTAGGATTTCCCGTGGTCCCAGATGTATATCCCAATGATATTGCCTGCCATTCATCTTTTGGTTTTTTCCATTCATAATTTTCATCACCTGTATTTAAAAAACTTTCATATTCTAAATCGCCAATTTTTTTAAAATTACTGGTGTCTATATCTTTGTCATCTATATCTATAATAGTAATTTTATTTTTAACATTCTCTAAAGCTTTGACTATTACTTCATGGAATTGTCTGTCTACAATTAAAACTTTAGCGTCACTGTGTTCTAGAATATAACTTATAGTATTAGGATCTAATCTTGTATTGATTGCGTTAATTACTGCACCCACCATAGGAATCGAGTAATGAGCCTCAAAAATTTCTGGTGTATTAAAAGCCATAATAGAAACTGTGTCTCCAGTTTTAATTCCAATTTTATCTAATGCGCTAGCAAACTTAACGCATCTTTTATAAACATCTTCCCATGTGTATGATCTACTTTCATAAACAACAGCTTCATATTTTGGATATATATCTTTTGTTCTCTCTAAAAATGTTAATGGAGATAAAGGAACATAGTTAGCCTCATTTTTATCTAAATTTGTATCGTAGTGATTCATATTAATTAAATTTGAAATTCATTATATAATCACTACCAGATGTAGCTGTTTTAAAGTGACTTTCGACTCTTGGTAAAACTCTTTTAAAATAAAAATTTGCAGTTTGTATCTTATCTTCATAAAAGTTTTTATTTTGATCATAATCTTTAAAGCTTACTTCTAAAACTTTTACCCAAGCATGAGCGATAGCCACAAAACCTAGAGCTTTTAGATAATCATTACATGCTGCGCTTGCATCGTCTTTCGAATTTTGTATTTTTTCCTTAATCCAAGAACTAAAGTTAGACAAAATTTTTAAATGTATTTCTAATTCATTTATAAAAGGCTTTAATTTTTTGTTATCAGTGTTGCAATCATTTTTTATTAATTCTAAATATCTATCAATTATATCCCCATTTTTATTAACTAATTTTCTAAACACCAAATCTGCTGCTTGGATAGAGTTCGTTCCCTCATAGATTGGGGTAATTCTATTATCTCTATAAAGCTGTTCTATTCCTTGATCTTTTGTATATCCATAACCACCATGAACTTGCATTGCTTCACTTGTTATTTCCATTCCCATATCAGTAAACATTGTTTTAACTACTGGCGTCATTAAAGAAACAAAATCTGAGGCTTCTTGTTTAACTTTTTCATCTGGATGATAAAGGCTAACTTCTGTTTGTTGAGACAGCCAAAAACATAAGGCTCTCTCTCCTTCAATAATAGATTTCATATTAAGTAAAGATTTTTTAATATCAGCATGTTCAATGATAAAATCTGCACCATTAGTTGATTTTGTATTATTTGTTTTCCCTTGTTTTCTCTCTTTTGCATAACTTAAAGAATTTTGATATGCAATTTCAGAAATTCCTAATCCTTGGATTCCAACAACAATTCTTTCTAGATTCATCATGGTAAACATTGCATTTAAACCTTTATTCTTTGATCCAATCATATAACCAACTGCATCATCAAAATTTAATACACAAGTAGCAGATCCTTTAATTCCCATTTTACTTTCTATAGATCCTGTCGAAATTCCATTTCTAGCTCCAACAGAACCATCTTCATTTACAATAAATTTAGGTACCAAAAATAAACTTATTCCCTTTGTTCCAGCAGGTGAGTCAGCTGCCCTTGCAATTACTAAATGAATAATATTTTCTGTTAAATCATGATCACCTGATGTAATAAAAATTTTTTGGCCACTTAATTTATAAGTCCCATCTGATTGTTCTACTGCTTTGGTTTTTAAAAGACCTAAATCTGTTCCACACACAGGCTCGGTAAGACACATCGTGCCACTCCACTTTCCTTCTACTATTTTTGGTAAATATTTATCTTTTATTTCTTCGGTTGCATGATGTGAAATACAATTATAAGCGCCAATGCTTAGTTCACTATAAAGTTTAAATGACAGACTTGCTGAAGATAACATTTCATCAAAAAAAGCACTTACAGTTTTTGGCATTCCTTGCCCACCGTATTTAGGGTCACATGAAAGTGAAGTCCAGCCATCTTCTATATATTTTGAATAAGCTTCTTTATAACCTGGTGGTGTTCTGACCACACCATTTTCCAAAACAGTTGGATTTTCATCTCCAGATTTTGCTAATGGTAAAATTAGATTTTCATTAATTTTTGCTGCTTCAACTAAGATATCCTTAACAAGTTCTGAATTTACCTCTTTATATTTTTCAATTTCATTATAATTTTTATTATTTCTTAATTTTTCAAAAAGAAACATCATGTCTTCTACAGGTGCTGTGTAATTTGGCATTCTGGAACTTTAGAATAATTCTAGAATTATTGCAATTTTGAAATTATCGCATCACCCATGTCAGATGTTGATGCTTCTTTTGTTCCTTTTGACAATATATCTTTGGTTCTTAGGCCATCATTTAATACTTCTTGAACTGCTTTTTCTAATGCATCCGCTTCATTATCCAAGTCCAATGAGTATCTAAGTGCCATTGCAAAACTTAAAATTGATGCAATAGGATTTGCTATACCTTTTCCTGCTATATCAGGTGCCGATCCGTGAATGGGCTCATACATTGCTCTCATTTCACCATCTTTATTTTTTGCACCAAGTGAAGCAGATGGCAGTAAACCCAATGATCCTGTTAACATTGAAGCTTGATCTGAAAGCATATCTCCAAACAAGTTATCTGTAACTATTACATCAAATTGTTTTGGATTTCTCAAAAGTTGCATTGCACAATTGTCTGCAAGCATATGACTTAATTCCACATCTTTATATTCTTTATCATGAAGCTCTTGAACTTCTTCTCTCCAAAGTTGACCTGCTTCCATTACATTTGACTTTTCACACGAGGTAACTTTATTCGATCTTTTTTTGGCTAAGTCAAAAGCTACTTTTGCTACTCTAACTATTTCACTAGTTGTATATGTATGAGTGTTAATACCTTTTCTTTCTCCATTTTCAATTGGTTTGATTCCCCTAGGCTCTCCAAAATAAATTCCACCTGTTAATTCTCTAACAATCATAATATCAAGACCAGAAACTATTTCAGGCTTAAGTGTTGATGCATCCACCAATTGTTCAAAACAAATTGCAGGTCTTAAATTGGCAAATAATTTTAATTCTTTTCTTAATTTTAATAATGCTCTCTCTGGTTTTTTAGAAAAATCTAAATTATCCCACTTAGGGCCACCCACTGCTCCTAGCATTACAACTTCACTCTCAAGAGCTTTATAAAAAACTTCATCTGTAATTGGAGTTCCATGTTTATCGAAAGAACAACCTCCAGCTAAATCTTGATCGATTTCAAAATCTAAAGATTTATTAGCATTTAACCATTCAATAACTTTTTTTACTTCTTGAATAACCTCGGGACCAATACCATCACCAGGTAATAATAAGATTTTTCTTTTTTTAACTTTAATCATTGAATATCCAAGGTTTATTATTTTTTAAATTTTTTTCAAAGTTATTAATTTTATCTTCTTTGTCTAATGAAAGCGCTATGTCATCTAGGCCTTCTAATAAACATTTTTTTTTAAAAGGATCAATATTAAATTTAATTTCACTATTTCCAAAAATAATTTTTTCATCTGTTAGATCTATTGAGATTTCTTCTTTTCTTTTTGAATATTCTGATAATTCTTTTATTTTTTCTTCTTCTAAAATAATTGGCAAAATTCCATTTTTAAAACAATTGCTATAAAAAATGTCAGCATAACTTGAGCTAATGACACATGTAATTCCAAAATCTAGCAATGCCCAAGGTGCATGTTCTCTTGATGAACCACACCCAAAATTTTTACCAGCAATTAATATTTTAGATTGATTATAAGGTTCTTGATTTAGTATAAAATCTTTAATTTCATTTCCTTGATCATCATATCTCATTTCAAAAAATAAATTTTTGCCAAGGCCTGTTCTTTTAATTGTTTTTAAAAATTGCTTAGGAATAATCATATCGGTATCTATATTTACAATTGATAAATATGCAGGAATACTTTTTAGTGAATTAAATTTTTGCATTTTATTTCTGATACTTTCTTACGTCATCCAAATTGCCTGAAATAGCAGCAGCAGCAGCCATTCCTGGGCTTACTAAATGAGTTCTTCCACCTCTGCCTTGTCTACCCTCAAAATTTCTGTTTGAAGTTGAGGCACATCTTTCTTCTGGTTTTAATTTATCTGCATTCATTGCAAGACACATTGAACACCCTGGTTCTCTCCATTCAAAACCCGAATTTATAAAAATTTTATCAAGTCCTTCTTGCTCTGCTTGTTCTTTGACTAATCCAGATCCTGGAACTACCATCGCATGTACATGTGCTGCTTTTTTCTTATCTTTTAAAATTTTTGCTGCTTCCCTTAAATCCTCAATTCGTCCATTAGTGCAACTTCCTATAAAAACTTTATCAATCTTTATATCTTTTGCCAAAGTATCCGGTTTTAAACCCATATATTTTAATGATCTCTCAATTGAATTTTTTCTATCTACATCTTTTTCTTTTTCAGGATTAGGAACTTTTTCATCAATTGTAATAACATCTTGGGGAGAAGTTCCCCATGTAATCATTGGTGAAATATCTTCTGCGGCTAAATTTATTTCTTTATCAAATTTTGCACCATCATCTGTTTTCAAACTTTTCCAATATTCAATTGCTTTATTCCAGTTTTCATTTTTAGGCGACATTGGTTTATTTTTTAAATATTCAATAATTTTTTCATCAGGGGCAATTAAACCAGCTCTTGCTCCTCCCTCAATCGTCATATTACAAATCGTCATTCTTTGCTCCACACTTAAAGCTGAAATTAAACTACCTGCATATTCTATTACAGATCCTGTTCCACCTGCTGTACCAATTTTTCCTATGATTTGAAGTATTACGTCTTTCGATGTTACGCCAACTGGAAGTTTGCCGTTTACGTTAATTCTAAAATTTTTTGCTTTTTTTTGAACAAGAGTCTGAGTGGCCAAAACATGTTCTACTTCTGAGGTTCCAATTCCAAAAGCTAAAGCACCAAATGCACCATGAGTCGCTGTGTGGCTGTCTCCACAAACTATTACCGTTCCTGGCTGTGTAAAGCCTTGTTCTGGTCCTATTATATGGACAATTCCTTGTCTCTTATCATCCATACCTAGATATTGTATTCCAAACTCTTTACAATTTTTTTCTAAGGTGTCTACTTGAATCTTTGACTCTTGATCAGCTATTCCTTTAGTCCTATCTGTGGTTGGAACGTTATGATCAGCAACAGCCAATGTCAAACTTGGTTGTCTTACTTTTCTTTTTGAATTTCTCAGACCTTCAAATGCTTGTGGGCTAGTTACTTCATGGACTAAGTGCCTGTCTACAAATAATAATGTTGTTCCATCACTTTGCTGGTCAACTAAATGATCGTTCCAGATTTTATCGTAAAGAGTTAGGGCCATTGAAAAAAAATTATTTTTTTTCTTCAGAACTTTCTTTTTTTGGTTCTGGTTGACTTTCAGGCTGTTTTTCAGGTTCTACAGAAACAGGCGCTAAGGTTTCTTCAGTCACCATTTCAGGCTTTACGTCTACCTCTATACCAATTTTTTTTCTTATCTTCTCTGCAATTCTAGCTGATTTACCTGTTCTGTCCCTTAAGTAGTAAAGTTTTGCTCTTCTTACTTTACCATGTCTTATTACTACAATTGAATCAATCACTGTTCCGTATAAAGGAAAGGTTCTTTCAACCCCCTCTCCGAAAGATATCTTTCTGACAGTAAAAGATGAGTTTAAATCTCTATTTTTTTTTGCAATGCATACACCTTCAAAATATTGAACTCTTTCTTTCTTACCCTCGGTAATTCTAACACCCACCTTAATAACGTCTCCTGGAAAAAAATCTGGTATCTTTTTCTCTGTTAATATTTTTTTTACATTATGAGCGTTAATTTCTTCAATTGTTTTCATATTAATATTTATCAAGTTAATTTTTCTTATATTTTTTCCACAAATCTGGTCTTCGGTCGCGTGTTATAGCCTCTGATTGAGATAAACGCCAGTCTTTAATTTTGTTGTGATCTCCTGATAAAAGTACATCTGGAACGCTTTTTTCCTCCCAAATCTGTGGTTTTGTGTATTGAGGGTATTCTAATAAACCATTTTCAAAACTCTCTTCTTTTTTAGAATGTTCGTTTCCTAAAACTCCAGGTAATAATCTTAGTATACTATCTAAAACAACAAAAGAAGCTGTTTCACCTCCAGATAAAATAAAATCACCTACACTTAGCTCTTCTATGTTACGAGTTTTTAATATTCTTTCATCAACACCTTCAAAATGACCACATATTAAACTTATAGATTTTTCTTTTGAAAGTTCTATGGCCAATTTTTGATCAAGCTTTTTTCCTTTAGGGGATAAATAAAAAATTCGTTCATCTTTTTTTTTATTTTGGTCAATTGATTTAGCTAAAACATCAGCCTTTAATAGCATGCCAGAACCACCCCCAAAAGGTGTGTCGTCTACAGTTTTATGTTTATCTTCTGTAGCGTCTCTAATATTTGTAACCTTAAGGTCCCAAAGTTTATTTTGTAACGCCTTACCGTAGAGACCTTTGCCTAGTAGACCAGGATAGATTTCTGGATAAAGTGTAAAAATTTGAGCTTGCCACATGTATCCAACTATTTAGTCTCTTCCTTTGGTGCTGCGTCTGCTTTAGGAGCTTCTTCTTTTTTAGCTTCTGCTGCTGGTGCTGCGTCTGCTTTAGGAGCTTCTTCTTTTTTAGCTTCTGCTGCTGGTGCTGCGTCTGCTTTAGGAGCTTCTTCTTTTTTAGCTTCTGCTGCTGGTGCTGCGTCTGCTTTAGGAGCTTCTTCAGATCCTTCTTTTTTTCTATCCTTTTTAGGAATCGCTTTATTTGGATTATTTCCATTAGCAGGCATAGGCATTAATTCATTTTCACCTAAAATTCTTGCTACTCTTGTTGTAGGTTGTGCACCTTGACCTAACCAATATTTAATTCTTTCTGCCTCAAGTCCTACTCTTTCTTTTTTATCTTTAGGTAAAAGAGGATTAAAAAATCCTACTTTTTCTATAAATCTTCCATCTCGTGCAAAACGGCTATCCGCAACGACAACTTTGTACACTGGTCTTTTTTTTGTTCCACCTCTTGATAATCTTAGTTTTAACATCTTCTCTCCTTTATCATTTATTTAAGTTGATTTAGTAGCTCTGGAGGTATTCCTTTATCAGACATACCCTTCAGGTTTCCTTTTGACATCTTCTTCATCATTTCAGACATCATTTTAAATTGCTTAAGCAATTTATTGATAG
>CAJQJC010000041.1 GCA_905478565.1 uncultured Candidatus Pelagibacter sp.
AAGTTGATAAAATCACAGACTTTACCTGACAACACATCGTCGGCCACTACGATAAACGAATATCCAGCACTCACAAGTAAAGGGATATCAATAAAGTATAAAATCACAAGAGGGACTCTTGATAGAACAGGTGAGTTTATAATAAGTGCTTCTACAACAGCGGTGGGTTTCGATGACACGTTCACGGAAAGCGGTGCAGATGTTGGTGTAACTCTGACTGCTGTCTTAGATGATAAAGATTCCACGTCAGGCAATGAAACTGTTGCCTTCAAGTTCACAACTACCAGCACAGGTACAGCGGCAACAATCGATTACCAGACAACAATCATCGCATAATAATCAATAAACAGATAGACAGAAAACTTTTTTTGTCGTAATATTAGTACATTATAAAATTACATAACGACGCTGTGATTTTATTCGTATGAAGGGTGACAGACAAGGACAAAAAAAGTTAAACACACGGATTTAGATAAATATGGATACAACAAAAACAAAAATCAAACACAAAAAATACAAAATCTTAATGCCCAATACCAACTCTAGTACGATTAAAGTTCAAAAAAGAGATGGCAGGCTAGAGGACCTTGATATTAATAAAATTCATTTCGTCGTTGAAGAGGCGTGTGAAGGTCTTTCTGGAGTGTCGTCATCACAGATCGAAATGAACGCCAACATACAGTTCTATGATGGCATGACAACCAAGGACATCCAAAATGTCCTAGTACGTTCAGCAAATGATTTAATCAGTCTTGATGCTCCGAACTATCAATATGCCGCGGCAAGATTGCTTTCCTATGATGTGCGGAAGGAAGCACACGGTCAGTACGAATACATTCCATTATTAAAACTGATCCTAAGGAACATTAGATCGGGTGTGTATGACAAAGGCATACTAGACAAGTATTCAAAGACAGAGATTAAAAAATTCAACACATGGATCAAGAGAGACAGAGATCTCAAATTCACATACGCAGGACTTAGACAGATCTGTGACAAGTATCTTGTACAGGACAGAAGCACGGGACAACTGTATGAGACTCCACAGGACATGTACATGATGATCGCGGCGACACTGTTCGCGGAGTATCCAACAAAGACGAGGATGTCGTATGTGAAAAAATATTACGATGCAATCTCACTGCACAAGATCAACATACCCACGCCAGTGATGGCAGGAGTGAGGACACCTATCAGACAGTTCGCAAGTTGCGTACTTGTCGACAGTGATGACACCTTACCAAGTATCTTTTCAAGCGATATGGCAATCGGTTTATACGTTGCCAGAAGGGCGGGCATAGGGATTAACGCAGGACGTATCAGAGGTATCAACAGCAAGATCAGGGGAGGGGAGGTCCAACACACAGGAGTCATTCCGTTCCTTAAAAAATTCGAAAGCACTGTGAGATGTTGTACACAGAATGGTGTGCGTGGTGGAAATGCAACTGTTCACTTCCCAATTTGGCATCCAGAGATAGAAGACATCCTAGTATTAAAAAATAACAAAGGTACAGAGGACAATAGGGTTAGAAGAATGGACTACTCAATACAAATTTCTAAATTGTTCTATGAGAGATTCATGAACGAGGAAGATATCACTCTTATCTCTCCACACCAGGCTCCAGGGTTGTATGAAGCGTTTGGTACAGAAGATTTTGACGACTTGTACTTGAAGTATGAAGCAGATAAAACTATTCCAAAGAAAACAGTACCAGCACAGGACCTATTCTTTGATCTTTTAAAAGAGAGAGCAGAGACCGGTAGGATATACATAATGAACCTTGACCACTGCAACTCACACAGTTCATTCAAAGACAAAGTCTCAATGAGTAACCTGTGTCAGGAGATCACACTTCCAACAACACCCATACAGGACATACATGATGAGCAAGGAGAGATCGCACTCTGTATCCTTTCAGCAGTTAATGTTGGTGGGCTAAATGATTTAAGTGAACTGGAAAATATCTGTGACCTTAGTGTTAGGGCATTAGAACAGATCATAGACTATCAAGATTATCCAGTTAAGGCCGCAGAAGTATCAACAAAGAAAAGAAGAAGTTTAGGTATAGGTTACATTGGACTTGCACACTACCTGGCAAAGAACGGTGTCAAGTATTCAGATCCAAAGGCGTGGGATCTAGTTGACAGACTAACAGAAGCATTCCAATACAATCTTCTGAGAGCAAGTTGCAACATAGCAATGGAAAAAGGAAAGTGCGAAGGATTTGAAAGAACAAAATACGCAGACGGCCTGCTACCAATTGATCACTACAAGAAAGAGATCGACGAAATCGTGCCACACAAACAGAGAATGGCATGGGAAAGTCTAAGAAAAGACATAGCCAAGTATGGCCTAAGACACAGCACACTGTCAGCACAGATGCCAAGTGAGAGTAGTTCCGTGGTTTCAAACGAGACAAACGGTATTGAACCACCAAGAGCATTGATGGCGATCAAGAAAAGCAAGAAAGGTCCGCTGAAGCAGATAGCACCAGGGTTCCCCAAACTTAAAAATGATTACACTTTACTATGGGACATGCCAAGCAACGAGGGTTACATCAATGTTGTGGCAATGATGCAGAAGTATTTTGACCAAGCCATATCAGGTAACTGGTCATACAATCCATTACAGTTCGAAAACAACGAAGTGCCTCTGTCAGCCATGGCACAGGACATGCTTACAGCATACAAGTATGGCTGGAAAACATCATATTATCAAAACACATACGATTTCAAAGGGGAGGAAGAGGACGTACAACCAGCGGGCATCGCCGCACAACTGGAAGACGATGGTGAGGATGTGATCCTTGAACCTGAGAATCCGGTTGATCAGATAAGTACAACCGCAGACGACGACGGTGAGTGCGACGCTTGTACAATCTAACATAGAAGAATTATTATGACCAAAACAGTTTTTAACCAGGGGAAAGTTGACTTCACTAAACAGCCTATGTTCTTTGGCGAGGATGGTGGCATACAGAGATACGACAACTTCAAACACCCACAGTTCGACAAGTTGAACCAGACAATGATCGGTTACTTCTGGAGACCAGAAGAGGTAAGTTTGCAGAAAGACAGAGCAGACTTCATGAACTTCAGGCCAGAACAGAAACACATATTCACAAGTAACTTAAAATACCAAACACTATTAGATAGTGTACAAGGCAGAGGACCAAGCCTTATGTTCTTGCCATATGTTAGCAATCCAGAACTAGAAGGTTGCATAGTCACTTGGGACTTCTTTGAAACCATACACTCAAGATCATACACACACATAATGAAGAACGTTTACGCGGATCCATCAGAGGTGTTTGATACTATCTTAGATGACAAAGAGATTCTGAAGAGAGCAAAGAGTGTGACACACGAATACGATAAGTTTGGTAAGATGGCACTTGACCATTCAGCGGGCAAGAAAGTTGACATGCTTGAACTGAAGAGACAACTATACCTAGCAATGAACACTGTGAACCTATTAGAAGGTTTAAGATTCTATATATCATTTGCTTGTACATTCGCATTTGGTGAACTGAAACTGATGGAAGGTTCAGCAAAGATACTTTCATTGATAGCAAGGGACGAAGCAACACACCTTAACCTGTCAACACACGTGATCAAGGCTTGGCAAAAAGGTGACGACGCAGAGATGACCAAGGCCATGAAAGGCACAGAGAAGACAGTGATACAGATGTTCAAGGACTGTGTTGAAGAAGAAAAAGCATGGGCCAAGTACCTTTTCAAGGATGGATCAATCATAGGACTTAATGAGAAATTGTTGGGCAACTACGTTGAGTGGATTGCCAACAAGAGACTGAGAGCACTGGGATATGATCCCATATACAATGTGTCAGCATCAGCAAATCCATTACCATGGACACAGCACTGGTTATCATCAAAGGGTATGCAGGTGGCACCACAAGAAACAGAGGTAGAAAGTTACATCGTTGGTGGTATCAAACAAGACGTCAAAAAAGGCCAATTCAGCAAATTTAAACTATAATCCAAGCGGTTTTCGGCATCCATAAATACTGCTATGCCAAGGATATCAAGACACAGAGATAGATGTAAGACCGGACACCTTTGTGACCGCACGGCACCTGTCCTAGCATCACAGGGCACTGTGTTCGCGAACGGCAAGGCAATACTGGTCAGAGGTGACAGGTTGGCACCACACAAGATAAAAGTAGCATTTCGTTGTAAACCTCATCCAGCCAAACTCACAGGTAGTTCTAAGAGCGTATTTGTGCAAGGCATTGGTGTTGGCAGAAAAGGAGATAAGGCAGACTTTGGAGCGATGATTGGTGCATCACCAAATGTAAACGCAGGATAGTCATGACAGTAAACAAAGGACTTTTATCTTTAGTAAACAACACACCAAACTTCTCAAACCAAGCACTGGAGAACGCAGTCGACACATTGAAAGTTGGATGGGTGATCAAGAGTTCACAACTTGACACAGACATACAAAACAACACAGTACTGACGTCCTCTCAGAAGAATGATCTCAAAGACGACATCAATAATCTTACACACGTTAACATAGGTCGAACGCTAGGCGATTTGATTAGACACAGTGCCACGATCATTGATGGATCCATAGTGCCAGTTGACCCAGCAGACAATCCAGTTGCAACCAGTTTTCTAGAGATACTGCAAAACGTTCAAACAATACAAGGGTTAATACCTGAATTGTACGGTGTACCAGCATCAGACAAATCTAGAGCGGTGAACGATCATCTGGGTACACTCAACAATATTTTCCTCACAACAGAGGACAGCACCGCACCTGTGTTCACTTCCATGTTGGAATCTATAAACTTCATAGTGACCGCCGACCTGGCCACAGAGACGGCACTGGAGACGGCATACGACAATCTAAAGAACTTCATAAACAGTGTGGTAGCAGACTCAACAGACTTCCAAACGACATTGGACAATTTTGCCACAGCAGTCGCCACAGCACACACCAATTTGAACAACGCACTGGCGGCCGAACCTTTGCTCACACACAAGAACAATCTCATCGCACAGAGGGAAAAAATAAATGTACAGGTGGCATTGGAGAACAGCAACTTGGTTGGTATTGATTCATATATAACATCATTGTCTGACAACATCAGTTTCACATCATTGGCGGAAGATGAAGCACTACGTGGTTTGATGAGCAAGGTCGCACAGAATAAAAACTGGCAGACCTACTTTGAGAACTACAACAACGAGAAGGAAAATCTAAATCCGATATACACCACCGACACCGACTCTGACAAGAGTGCTGTAATAGATCAAGTGCTGGCGGACAGCGGACTACCAGATGTGTCAGACCCCACAGACTTGGCGGCGGTGGCGGCCAAGGCACAGCGTGACAACAGGATAGACACGGCCAACTACGACAGATACACAGTGGAACAGCAGATAACAGATGCCTGTAAGCAACTGACTATAACAACGGCCAACAGGACAATCAGTAGCCTCAGCAACACACTGCTGAACAACATGAACCAGCATGATCGTGACGAGATAGCAAGGCAACTAGACTCCAACGAGTCAGCAAACACCTTAAGTTAATGTTCAAAGATGTAATAGGCGACTGGCCCACACACGATAAGTTCATACTGACTTCCTGTGACGGAAAATATTTCGATCAATACTTTCCTAGATTTTATAAAACGTTTATGGAACACTGGAGACTACCAATACACGTCCACATTATAGACCCAACGCAAGATTCAAGATACAAGTTAGATAGATTACCTGTTTCCTACACCCACTGTACAACTGACAAATCAGTTTTGAAATTCCCATACTCTTATGTTACATACTGCCAGGCACAGAGGTTTATACTTCTAGGACACAACCTATCGAAAAATCAGTCAGTCATAGTTGCAGACGTTGACGGATATGCAACACGTGAGCCCAACGACCAACAAAGGAATCTAGTGCATTCTGACATGGCGTTCACAGAATACAACGGAAGGTTGATGGCAACGTTTTGCAACTTTCATCACGGCAGGCAGACTTCTGCCAAGGAAGCGGCAGTCAAGATGCAACAACTTATCGAGGACACAGACACAGTGGGAGTAGACCAACTTGTGATAAAAGAAGTATTCAAAAAACTTCCTTTTAACATTCTCACACATGGAGAATGGATACGTCATCTTGATGTAAAAACCAACGACGATATAGCAGAGCATGGTAAATGTTTGATATACCATGAAAAAGGATGCAGGGGCAAAGAGAAAGGACTACAGACACTATGGACAGATATAGGGTTATAGAAAGATTCGCGAAACAGAACAACTGGACGCAAGGTCTCGAGCTGGGCGTGTGGGTGGGAGTTACCACGTTCTGGTTGATGAAGAACACCAGTGTGAACATGACCTGCATAGATGCTTGGGAAGTACAGGACGACAACCCAGAGTACGATTGGCAGTACAACAAGAAGCCTGTGTTCCAGGGAGGCAAGTTGGTAAGGTTGGAAGAATTCAAACACGAGGGACAAGTATGGAATCACAATGCTAACGAGCAAAGATTCCGCGACGATGCAGAACAGTGGGGAAGTAGGGTGAAGATAATAAAAGGGAGATCTCTCGATGTCCTCGAGCAAATTCCAGACAACAGTATGGACTTCATATTCCATGATTCAGATCACTCATATCCTTTCGTCAAGAACGAGATACAAGCATACCTACCCAAACTGAAATCAGGTGGTTACTCCATGGGTGATGACTACAACTGGACTCCTGTAGCACAGTCTGTGCAAGAAGCATTTGGAGAAAAACACAAAGTCACTGGCAAAGACGTCTGGTACGCTGTTAAGGACTAGTCCTCGGATTTCATGCAACCAATTTCTACCGTTTCAAACGGAATTTTGTATCTAATGAAGCCGTCCATCATCTCGTAGAATCTGTCTGAAGCGGCCTGTTCGCAAGTGATCTGATCCGGGAAAACCTGTTGTTCACTGTCATTGTACAGGGTACAATTGGGTACACCATTGGTGAGTAGACACATCACTGCAAACATTTTAAACATAACACTATTTAAGTGGCCCGTTCTGTTGCAAGGTGGGCCAGACCCCTGGGATTATTGGTTATTACGCCGCTAATCTCAATTCAGACATACCAACTGTTAAGTCAGCAAATCCTAATGCTTTTTTGTTTGCATTTAAAAAACAGCCTGATTAGGTCAGTGCCATCACCAAGTTCTCGTAACAAGTTTAGACGTCGATCGATTCCAATAACACCCCCGGAAGGGATTACATAAGCCACCAAGTAATAAATTGGTGGAGGTGGCGAGATTTGAACTCGCGTCTCGTCCGCTTATTAATTGTTAGTCAACAAACTTAAATATAATTATACCTTAAGGTTGACGTTTTGTCAATTATATCATAAAATAAAGTATATGCCAAAAAATAGAATATTTAAAATCACAGACGGAACAGAAACCAAAGAAGTTGAGGCAATGTCGTTCAAGAAGGCAGTGAGATCATTTCAGGGCAGTTCTAAAGCCAAGATGATAACTATCGAGTGGATGACAAAGGGCGGAGAGCTCTTCGTCAAAGATCAACAGATACCCATGGGTAGAAAGAAAAAAATAGGACGTTAGTAAAGAAGTGAGAGTGAGCCACAATCCATTAGTCAAAATACTGGTAAAACTTAGAATGGCCTATGCGGACTTCCGTGGACATCACGGCAAGCCTTGGGACTACGAGCCAGGTGACTACTACATGGGCAGTCACAAAGGGCACAGAAAACACGAGAAGAGACACAAAATTAGATGAGCAAGACGATGTGGGCTATTATCGTCGTCTACACATCAATATTCTTATACGGTTGCATAACTTTAATTTAGAATGGGCAAAATCACAAACAGATATTGGGTATTAGAGGGCACACACAAAGACCCTAACGATAAAGACACCATAGATCACAGCACAGAAAAACAATATGGTCCATATGCTGACGAGACCAAAGCAACAGAGATGGCCAAATCTCTGATACAGCGTAACATAGATGACTTCTACCACCGAGCGTGGGTCATAACCAAACACTAGCACATTACTTCCTATAACTTACACCTAAATATTAGTGTGAAGCGACCAAAAACGAAGACCGCTTATTGGTCAAAGATCCGTAAGAAGGCTCCGAAAGTGCCTGACATCACTTGCCCTGCGATTGATTCAGTTCTGAACAAGTTGGAGAAACAGGTGGGCCGAGCTCTAACTATCAAACAATTCAAGACAATAGAACGCAGGATGGAGCGACTGCGTACTGCTAACGAGAAACTGCGAGAGTCTGGTGTGTACTGGCATGACGCCTGCAAGGACACCGTGAGGGACCTGCTTGGCAAGAAGAAAATGAGATAATTAATATTATGTGGAAAGTACTCGTAGTCATATGCACCCTAGGTAATCCCTGCACCTTGTTCGAGGAAAATCCTATCAAGTGGTATAGCACAGAAGCAGAATGCCTAAAAGCGGCTGATGTGAAGGCAATTGGTATGGTAAAAACATTCCAGGATTTCGGCTACCACATTGACAGCGAAGCACACTCTTGCCTGTATGTGGCACAAAACAACGAAGCCTAGTTGACAAATCTCAGAAATCTGTTATAATAAGAGAGTAATTCAGGGTTAATCCTATCGTAGGAATTCTGCCCTCGGTTACACTCATTAACTATAGGAGATAATATGAGCAACGTGAAAATGCTTCTAGACGTAGTAAACGAAGTCAAGAAAGAGGCACCAGAAGACGTTCCAAACTGGAACAGCAAATTGGCAGAAGCCAAAGTTAATCTACAGAATCAAATAGCAAAAGGCAGACTGTTGCCCAGGGGTGTAGAAGACCATCCATTGGAGCACTTCGCATTCAATTATTCAGTGCAGAGAGACGTCCGGGCAGGACATGTGATGAACATCATGAAGAAGTTCGACCCTAGGGTATGTTGTCCTGTGTCCGCAGTCAAACGTTCAGACGGAGAGACACTGTACATATTCGATGGACAACATAGAGCGGTAGCACTGGCGTTACTGGGATGGACAAAAATACCAGTCACAATAGTGGAAACAGACGAACCAGCCTTTGACGCAGAGGCGTTCGAGATTGTCAACGACTCAGGTATATTGAGAGCAGGAACAGAAGAGATACACAGATGTCTACTACACAGATACAAGATGGGAGAAACGGAAACAGAAAGGGTAGCAACAGCACACGCAGTTCAAAAAGTATTCGACGAGTGTGAGATTGACCTCGAGCCTAAACGTGTTAGGAAGAGTCCAGGTAAGTGTGGACCAAACAAGCACTATTTCTCACATTTTGATTACGCATACAAAGGCATAAAGATGGCGGGTGAGCAAGGCTTGAAGGACGCACTCACGGCCATTAAAGCAGTTTATGGTGACGAAGAAGGTGGAGAGATCAACCAGGGTCTGTTCATAGGACTCATGAAGCAGTACCAGATGGGTGCAGAGGCTAAGAGATTGAGCAGACTGCCTGAGGGTTGGATGTTGAAGATGCTGATGACCACTAAAGAAGTTTGTCCAAGTGCCACACTCATACACACGGCCACCAAGAAACAATGGCAACACGCTAACGGTGTTGGATGGGACGCACCGGTGGCAATGGGCCATATGCTTAAAGAAGTGTATCAGATAGAACAACCAGAAGGATTTGAACCAAGTTATATGCAGAATGTGACACTGAAACTGGACGAGAGTGATATAGCACCAGACTCAGAGGCACAGACGGCGTTCAACAAATATGTCAAATAAACTCTGCTATTACATATGCACAGTAACCAAGGCAGTACCAGACTCCATAAACTTCTTCGAGGAAGAGGAGGAATACGGCTACGGACTACCTTGGAAGGATGTATTGAGAGATGTAAAGCAACACTACAAGGATGGAGCACTTGCAGTGGAATTAGAGATGATAACAGAGGAGCAGTTCAATGATAGACTTCCAAAACCTTACTAACCTACCTGAGATCAATTTCAAGAGTAAGGAAAGGCCAGAACTCAAGGAACTTGCGGAATACATAGATCACATGAAAGCGGATCTGTTCAACGACAAATGGAGTCAGGCAACAAAGAAACATATAAAAACTTCTTTGGTACTTTACATTAGGTCCATGCAGAAACAGTTGGCACCCATAGGATACCATTACAAGGCACATGACATGGAAGGTAAACAACACCTCGAACACGTGATCCCTCAGAACAAGATCATAACCGCATACCTACATGACAAGATATCAGCAGAACTTGTGTTGCAGATGCCATTGTGCTTCATAGATGACACAGACAAACACATACTGGAAGGTGATTGGCAACAAGCAGGCAACTGGGAGTACCCATTCCGTAGATACAAGTTGGCTGGCTACACAAAAGTGATCAAGGATGTTCGTGGCAACACCATTGATCTAGACACATACACCATACAAGATCACTTCCGTATGTTGGGCGTGGTTGACATATCCTAGTATTTGTGTATAATTAAAAACAGCAAATCCACCAGAGCTGGTAAGATACCAATTCTCATTTGCAACCTAAAATTAGAGACACTCTATGTCGATGATGGATGGATAGCCTGAAAGACTGGCGAGGTTGGAGTCGATAACGGACTGGTGGAGAGCTAAATCATTATGCCAAGCGAGAAAACTAAAAAATTACTGGAAGGACTGGGCAAGATCACAGACTCTGCACCCAGCAAGTTCGAACAACAGAAGTTCCATTCCTACACCAACAGG
>CAJQJC010000042.1 GCA_905478565.1 uncultured Candidatus Pelagibacter sp.
TATCGTGTGTGAGTATTGGAAAGATTTGTGGATAAATTCTTTATGTTAAAATAATCCTTTTAAAGTCGTATGAGTCTAGATTATCTGTGTAATCGGTGTATGCCAATAATGGTGCACTTTGCTCGTCTATCGGACGCCAACTTTCGAGTCTATATTTTGCTATCCAATCTTCCGAGTATTTCGAGAACCAATCTACAAATTCTTTTTTAAATGCAACAGGATCTACATCTACTAATGATATGTGGAATTTTGCTCTGAGTGTCAGGTGTGGTTTACATAATTGATTGAATCTTGTTTGATCAGCAGGTTCTCCGTTCTCCCAGTATTGATATGGGGTTTTACCTAGTTCTGATTCTGTTGCGTAGATGAAATTTTTCTTGATTGTGGATTCAAAGTATTCATTGCAATGAAAATTTTCTGCAAGGGGACCTTCTTTAACACCCCATCCTACTTTTATTCTCTCTCTTGGTGCTGTCTTTTGTTCAATGTGGTGTATGGCATTATGGAATTTGTACAATATTGCATTATCTTTAAGTGGTGCCAATCTGTCATGATTGTCCTCGTATATTTTGTGTAGGGCATTCAACTCTTTCTGTGTGATCTCTTTGAAATTGATCATCGGGGTATCTAGATCTGCAAATGCGAAAAAATTTTTACATATATCCGTAAGGTTTGAAAAATCCATTTGAGCAGATTCAACAGGATCGATAGGGATTCTGTGTAGATGCTTGATCTTATGAAACCATTTTTCCGCTAACACTGTATCGTTAAGTGTGTAGTCCACATCAAGCAGTTGATTGTTTTTGTCTATGAAAATTATCTTGAATTTATTTTTTTTCACCAAATCCGCCACCATCCATCTCGATGTTGATGGTCTGAGCCTCCTTGGCAGTCTTTAATGCCTCAATGATCTCTTCCTGTATGGTGACCATCCTGGTCATTACCTGCGTAAGGCTGTCCGCTAGTTGGTCTGCCTCTTTGGCAGGGATAACGATCTGCCTCTCACCTTTTTGACGCAGTGTTCTTATTCTGCCTATGAGATCCTCTATGGGTCTAGTTTGTATCTTGGAATTGTTTGACTGCGTCATTTAATACCTGTTGCATTTCTAGTTTGGTCTTGATTGGACCTTTGTATTTGTATCTCGAAAGGGTAATCATTTTAGGACAGTATGCTTTCCTCCATCCCTTTTCAAAACAGATTATGTAGTAACCTGCACAGAATTGGCTTTTTGATTTTGGTGTCTTTGTGTAAACGGGTAATTGTTTCTGCACATCAAACATGGGATTGTATGGATGTTGACTACACGGATAACCATGCACATCGAAGTTGTCTGTTTGTATTTCCTCTTCGGGCTTCTTGAAATTTGATTGATCAAATATGCCAAATCCAAACTTTGTGAACAGGCTCTCCTGTGTGTGGAATACTTCTCTATTCTTTTGTTTGCTGAGGAATATCCAACCGTTGTCTTCTTGCTTCTGAAGGGTACCCAACTTCTGGCCGTTTTGCTCGACTATCCAAAATTTGTCCTTGACTAAGGTCTTTGCTCTTACTGTCATGATACTAACCTCGCATTAAAAGGCTCAACATACAGTTGTGCCTGCTCACTAATCCTATTTAAATCGTACTTGCCACAGAACCTCATGAATCTGATTCCAACTTGGTCTACGCTCTTGTTCTCTGCCTTGGCCTGTGCAATGGTTTGATCAAGTTCTTCCACGATCGCTTCTGGCTGTGCATGTAGGTCTACTAATGCTCTGTTCCTTTCGTAATCTTCCATAACTCTGTGTTCGTTTCCATCATGATCTACCCATTTAGATAGCATTAAATTGTTCCAAGTGTAACCTTTCTCTTTACGATCAGCAAATGCTTCTTGTAAGCCTATCTTGTTCTTTGTGCCCTTTGTACGCACACCCGGGTATGCACTAAAGATGTTGTCACTGGGATCACCCCGCATGGCCTTCTCAAACACGATCCACTCTGTGTCTGGTGCAGGCTTGGGTGCTTTTAATTTCTTGTCTATTACAGGCTTGCCTGTCTTTGCGTCAAACCAACCCTCGTGTGTGAGTGTGGTCTCGTTGACACCGTTGTATTGTTTCACACGTGGTGTGATCAATTGATTTAAATCCTTGTCCGTGCTTATGATCACATGTTCCTGGTCGGGGTGTTTGTCAATCCAACGTGCTATTAGATCATCTGCTTCTGTTCTGCCGTTCCTTAGAACTGTGGCATTTGTTTTTGTTTTAACAAAATCAACAAAGTCATCATACACTTCCCAGAACACTTCATTCTCTTCTTTTTCTTTCTCGGTCATGGCATCTGCCATTTCCTTACGATTTCTTTTGTATGGTGCATACATATCTTTCCTGAATGATCTTCCCTCGAGACAGAATACAACATGAGTTCCTCCAAAGTCCTGCCATGCTTTCTTGATACTGTTCATCATGATGTGTATGGCCATGCCCACCTTCTCGGAGGTATCCCCTCTGATCACGTGTCGTGCCCTAAAGAACGTATTTGCTGTGTCTACTAATATATGTGCCATTACCTAATTATAACATAGAACATGAATATGATCAACCAGACGTGTGCGGTAATGTTGGATTCATTCCGTGATAGAAATGTGGATACCAACGTATGTAATCTAGTATTTCTTTTGTGGTTTTGAAGTAATCATTTGTAAATGGCGTTAGTATATTCTTATGAGTGGTTTCAATCCATGAATTAATATACGCTTCTTCTATTAAATCGATGTCAGTGATTGGAATATTTTCTTGATTATTCAATGCTTTTATTATTTTCCCGCATCTGTCACGTGTAGTGAACTTTTGTATTCTATTTTGGAACTGATCATAGACATTGTAAGCATCTTGATCTACAAGTATCTGCAGATCAAACTTTTGGTTGGCAGATTCAACATGTTTGAAAAAAGACTCCTTTTCCCAAAAAGCACTCACAGGAAAGTAATACACCCTAGGAAGGGATCGTGCTCTGTAAAAACGATCAATTCTTATTAGTCCATGGTTCTGTATATCGCTGAATCCTAACTTGCAAAAATCACGCAAAATAAAACGTGGTATGCTGTCAACTATTTTAACCCCATACAGTTTTTCAATTGCGTCTTTGTCCTCGGGGAAGTTGTTTATGATTATGTTTGCTGTGTCCATATTAAGATCACGGTCAGCAGGTCTGATGTAGTTCATTCTCTGCAACCAAAGTACGTCATTAGGATTTATTGTAATAATAATGTGAGGATCGTTTTTATCGGGCCAACCCCGCTCATACATGTGTCCTCTTTCAAACTTACTTGAGTATTTTATTTGTTCGCTATGAGATGTGCCTAGGGCAGTGAACGGCATCGCTGATATTTTTGGAGTCAGTGTGCTGAATCTATCCAAGAAATATCTTAGGAAATTTCCATGAGTACCGGCCTGAAATCCTATGTGTACAGTCATCTATTAATCTTAAAAAGATATTTAAACTGATTTATTCCATGCACTGTAATTTTCCGCCCAAAATTTATTGTGATTTGATCTATAATGTTTTCCTTCGTGTATTTCAACTTATTATAGTCGACGAGCCTTAGGTTAACGTAGACTAATATCATTGTGTCATATGATTCATGTAAAAACTTGAGATTATCACACAGTGTTTCGGGTGTGACATATCTAAACTCTTCTGATTCATAAACTACCACTGAAGTTGGCTTTATGTACTTGTTGATGGCCTGGACCATGGTCTTAGATTTAAATTGATTAAAATATTTTATTGGCACACGAGGATCAAATATTCCTTGCCATTTCCTATGTTCAAAAGCAATAATATTTTCTTGTTTACCGTCGCCATTGCTATCTATCCAAACACTTTTGCCTTTTGGGACGTGCGATTTGATCGCCTCTAGATATTCCTGCCTGTGTATTTGTTCGTATATAACTTTTTTAGATTCTACAGTTAACTCGAAGTCGTTATAAGATTCAATGATTTTCATTCTATAAAAAATTGTGTTGTTGGACTAGCAAAGTTAAAGTGATGTCCTTTTAACTCTTTTACGAAATAATGATCTATTCGTTTGTCTTCGAAGATGTTTTCAATGAAATGTAACAAAGCCATATCATAATCATCGTCGACTTGCTCGTTGTTTGAATTTGTGTAAATTAGAAACTTGTTTATAGAAACACAGACCCTGTCTATTTTCTTTATTGGGTGAAGTAGTTGTGCCAATTCTTTGTCGCTGGTCTCTTTGTTTATTATAGCCAGTGCTTGTTTTCCAGGTTTATGCACCAAATTTAATTTATCCTGGAAGTAGTTGACATCACCCATACTGTACACAGGAACTTTGCCGAAGAAGTCTAAAATTCTTTGGTCTTGCAATAACTCAACTTCGCCTGGTATAAATGCTTTTTGTTTTTCTCGCCAACTAATCATTTTGAAGTGTTGTGCTAGTTAACAGATTTAGGAGACTTCTGTTTTGCCGTCATCTCTTCTGTTGATCTGTACGTATCCAGATCCGGTGACGTCTATGCCTTGTTCATTACCGATAGTCTTACACAGTGTTTGGAACCATCTGTCGACGATCTCTTCTTCACTTGCACCTTCGTACCCAGATTGTTTCAACATGTTCACGAATTCCGGATTCCAGTCTAGTTCAAAGAAACCATTCCTTGGATTCTCAGGGTTCACATTTAGATTAAGAACTTTTACAATTGGCTCTTCACTTTTCTTCTTGCCTTTTTTGTCTTTAAGATTCTTTTTCTTGATAGTTGTCTTTGCTGTTTTCTTTACCTTCATAATATTATTATACCTTATTTTTACCTTTTAGTCTACTACTATGTGCCAATTGCATTACCAAACAGATACACATGGACTCTGGCCGCCACATTGTAACCTCTCTTGAATGCCTCTTCTGCCACTTTACCAGCAGTAGCAGTCTGTTCTTCTTCTCTAGCACCAGTGGGCATTATCCATACTGGCCAATCTACGCCTGCTTCTCTGAATTTTCTCACTGTGTTTTCTAGTTCTTCCCACTCTCTCCTACTTGCACCCACAACAAATTTAAGTTGTCCTCTGTCGCTACAATCTGCGTATTCTTTCACGTTCTCAGGCTTGATTGCTTTTGCCGTCTTCTCACCTGACACTGTGAACAGTTTTGGACTAACACTGAAGAATATTTCTTCTGGTATATCCTTTACCCATTGTTTGAATAATTCTGTAAGTTTCTGCGTGCCGTTTGTTTCAAACGTCATCGAACTAGGTAAGTTTGCTCTCTTTTCTAATGATCTGTATATGCCCATACTCGCGGCCTGTCCTGTGATCATTAGAGGTTCTCCACCTGTGAAACACAAGTGTTGATGTTGTCTAGAGTTTGGATGTAGGAACAATCCATTTTGGTTTGTGTCTGTTTTCAATATATCCACGATCTTACTTGCTAACACTGTTGGGGTTTCATATCCCATCAGTTTCTTGAACTTCTTTGCCCATGTATAAGAACTGTCACAGCCTTTTTCCCACACGGGTAAGTCTTCAACTTTTTTTACACTATCAACATCAAAGTCTTCAAATGGTAATTCATATGTGCTTGGATCTGTTGGATCCTTTTGTCCAAACCCGCTACACTGCAAGTTGCAAAGGAAGAATCTTATCCAAGCGGTTGGAACGCCTGTGTAGTGTCCCTCGCCTTGTATGCTATGGAATATCTCTGAATAATAATATTTCTTTTCGTCTACCATATCTCCGGTAATATCCTTTTTGTTGCTTCAACTAGTTCTTCTATTTTATACTGGTCTTTGTCTTCAGTCAACTCAATCCAGACGACCTTGTTGTCTTCTATAATTATTTTCCATTTATTGTCAGGAGAAATATTACCAGTCACTACTTCTTCTTGTTCTTGTCCAACCTAACGACCTTGCCGTCGGTGTCTTTTAAGTGTCCAACCGATTCTCTCTGGATGTCATGCACCGAGAAATTGGCCCAGTACAGTTCAAACGCAACTCCGTCTTCCAGACCCTCGAATGAGTGGTATAGTCCTGGTTTGACTGCTGTAAAGTCCCCTGGGTTTAAAATAGTTTCATCCACGAGGTCGTAGTCTTTCTGCCATACTCGGATCTTCATCTGTCCGCTCATGACATAGAAACCATTCCACTTCCATTCGTGTAAGTGTTTGGAACACACTCCGCCTTTCTTGTAATCGATCCTGTGGAACTCCAGTGAGTTGTTTGCTAATATAAGTTCTGTTTCTCCCCAGATTTTTCCTGCTTTGTTTGACATAAATTTTGTACCTTCCTATTAGATATTATATAGGATATTTAGATGAGTTGTCAATGGGGGGAGCAAAAACTCCCCCTAGAGATTATTTGAGTTTGTAGGTCTTCTGTAGTCTGTTCAGCAATAATCCGTATGCTGGTAAGAACACAACTAGTCCCACTATGATTTTCAACACCACTTGCGATCCCGCAATCTCAACCCAGTTCGCCGCCATGTATTCGTCGGCACTGTTGTTAAATGCAACTGCAAAGAATGTGTAAGTGTCAATTATGTTAGCCGCGATAGTAGATACCGCTGGTGCCAACCACCAGTTCTTGCCGTATGTCTTTGATTCCCTGATGTACTGGAATACATACACGTCAAGTAAAGTACCAATTGCATAAGCAGTGGCACTTGCGAAACCAATCCTCATGGCAACCGATTGTGGTGCCCCTTCTGCCAATACAACTGCGATCGATCCAATAATTGCTAATGGATAAGCCGCCGCTATCGTGGCTCTTGCTATTTGTTTGCCCAATAGTCTGACAGTCAAGTCAGTTGCTATCACTACTAATGGGAATGTGAATGCCGCCCACGTAAGTTTCACTCCTAGTATCTCTACTGGGATTGCCACTAACGCATTTGAAACGATGATCACTACAACATGTAGTAACACTAATTTCATCAGCATTGATTTGTCTACGTTTTTAAACATTTAATCTCCTATAGGTTAATTTAAATGTACGTAATTGTAGCAGTTTATTGGAATAAGGTCAATACAACCTTTGATCTACTTGTCCCAGTCTTCCCATGGGAAAACTATCCAAGCGGGTGCTTCGTCCTTGTTGATCTCGTAGCCGTGGTAATCTACTTTGACCTTGCTTGGCTTGTTGTTGATCAGTGCGGCGAACCTTATCCTGTCCTCACGTTTGCCGAAGTTGTCAAGAATGTATTGGAATGTGGCACCTGAGTCGTTAATGTCGTCGATGATCAATATCTTTTTTTGGAATGCGAATGCTTTTTCTAGAGTACGCAAGTCAGGCTTGACAGTGTGATCTCTCAATCTTATGTCTAATACTTCGTGTGCCGTCTTTAGTCTGTGAGAAAGATACACACCAGGTATGCAACCGCCCCTGTTGATTCCAAGTATGATGTTGGGCATCCAGTTTGAATGCACCATCTTGTCTTCTATCTGGATCAGTGCGTTACGCATCTGTCCTGTTGTGAAATAGTTCTTTTTAACTTCTTTGCTCATATTCCAAAATAGTAATTCATTAAGCCACCTATCAATAGTGTGACAAGTATAGCATTTAGGAACAACAGTGCTCTATCGTGCCA
>CAJQJC010000043.1 GCA_905478565.1 uncultured Candidatus Pelagibacter sp.
AATTTTCTAACTCCTGGTACTGCATCATTATCTATATCATGGAAAATTAATAATCCATCATTTGCTAAAAATTGATGATAATATTCAAAATCTTTTGTTACATATTCAAAATCATGATTACCATCTATTAACATTAAATTATATTTATATCCTAAAAAATTTACTTTTTCTTTTATATTATCTTGAGTTGAATCACCTACAATTAATATTGTATTTTGTTTAAAGGATAAATTACCTACTAATGATTCTGAAGTACCAGGACATTCTAAATTATCTAGTATAATATTTTCTTTAATATTTAAACTATTCCATATCATAGAATTAGTTAAATTACTAGCTGTTCCTATTTCAAGATATTGTATACCTTTATTTTTAAAATAATCTTCTAAATAACATAATGTAGCTGCAAATTCATTAGGTGATTGCATTAAATAATTTCTTTTACCACTATATAATTTTAACCCCCCATATGATACAGGAGCATTAGCTCTTATAACATCATAATGATGTTGAAATCTTTCTTTTGTTATATAATCTTTAATTTCTATCATAATTTATATAGTTGTATTGTTTTAAATTGTTCAACATATTTTATTCCTTTTTTATAACTTTGGAAATTTGAATGAAATGATTTTAACAAATCTTCTTGAAAATACCATCTATCTTTTTGTGATTCAAATAACATAAGTTGTCTTTGTTTTTCATCAAAAAATTCTGTTATGTTAGTAAATGTATTAGGTGACCATAAATCTAAAGTACTAGGTGTTCTATATTCTAATATAGATATGCCCTTTATTCTAGTTAAAGGAAATGCTAATTCATTAACTATTTTATGTTCAAAATGAGAATCTTCTTTTGTAGGTACAAATAAACAATCATATTTTTCTTTATTTGTAAATAAAGTTTCTATAAAATTTACCCAAGCATCATGACTTAATTCTTTAAGTAATTTAAGTTTAGTAAAATGTAAAGTAACATTTGGTTGATTTTCCCATACGTTTTGTACTTCTTGTAATCTATTTTGACCTGTGGTATTATCAAAATCACCACCTGAAGATAAACATATTATATCAAAATGAGTATTGTTATACTTTAATATAGTACCCATCATACCAAATTCAACATCATCTGGGTGAGGAGATAAACATAATACTTTATTAAATCCTAAAAATTTCACTTTAGTTCTTTTTTAACCGATTCTATAACATAATTTAATTGTTCATCTGTGATATCAACAAATATAGGTAAACATATTTCTCTTTTTAAATTTTGTTCTGACGAAGGCATATCTCCTTCTTTATAACCATAATTTTCTTTATAATATGGTTGTAAATGAACAGGTGGGTAATACACAGTACCTGTATCTATGTTGTATTTTTCTTTTAATATTGTTTGAAATTCTTTAGCTGTATATTTATTAAGTAAAATAGGATATTTCCAATAACCATGAGTTATATATCCTGGTACGTCAATTAATTCTATTTCCTTCATATCTTGAAATGCATTTTTATATTTATTTGCTATTTCATTTCTACGTTCAATAAACGAATCTAATCTTTTTAATTGAGATAACCCTAGTATAGCGCTAAGTGTAGGCATTCTCCAATTATAACCCATTTCAGTCATTAAGCCATTTTTCTGACCATGATGTCTAACTTGTTTTACATAATCAGCTATTTCTTTACTATTTGTTGTTACCATTCCTCCTTCTCCTGTAGTTATCAGTTTTGTAGGGAAGAATGAAAAACTACCTATATCCCCAATAGATCCCGCTTTGTAACCTTTTATACTAGCACCATGAGCGTGTGCAGCGTCTTCTAATAAAAATAAACCTTTTTCTTCACAGAATTTTTTAAGTTCAAACATGTAAGGAGGTACATAACCACAAGAAGCCACTATAATAATACCTGCTGTATAATTAGTTACTTTTCTTTTTATGTCTTCAAAATCAGCACATAAATTATTCGGATCCATGTCTACCATAACAGGTACACCACCAGCATATACAACTGCATTAGCTGATGCCACAAATGTATTTGTGGGTACTATTACTTCTTTATCTTTTATATTATAATATCTTAAAGGTGCTTCTATAGCTGAAGTACCTGAATTTACAGCTACAGCATATTTTGTACCTGTGTATTTTGCAAATTCTTCTTCAAATTTTTCAGTACTAAAGGTTAAATTTCCTGTTTCTAAAGCAGTTTGGATATCTTTTAATAAAGGATTTATATCTTCTTGTGGAATATATGGTTTTGTATTTTTTACGTGCATATTAGTTGTTTTTATTATACCATTCTATGTAGCTTGGTAATGATTCTTTTAATGTTTTAAATTCTATATCATATGATACTTTAACTTTATCATTTGTAAAAATACCATAATTATTTGGGGGCAGTATAGCTTCTGATGATTCATGTTTTATTGTCATTTCTTTTATACCTAATTCATTAGCTATAATATTAATTAACGAATTTACAGTTAAAAATTCATTATTACATACAGTATAATCTTCTAAGTCATGCCAAGGTTTATCTGAAGTTATCATTAAAAGTATTAAATGTACAACATCCTCAGCAAATACTAGACTAATTAAATTTTCTCCATTACCCGCTATATGGATTGTTTCTTTATTTTGTAAACATTTTATGTAATGTCCTAAACGTGGATTATGATTACCTTCACCTACTATATACGTAGGTCTTAATATTTTATAATCTTTTAAATTAGAATTAGAAATTAATTTCTCTACTTCTGCTTTCTCAACTCCATAATTTCCATAAGCTTCCATTCCTAATAATTCATTATTTTCATCTATAGGCCAAACATCTGGATCTTTATAAGCAGCTCCACTACTAATAAAAATATAAGGTATTTTAATGTTTAAAAAAGGTTCTATTAATTTAAATTGTCCTGGATTATATAAACACATATCTACAACACAGTCAAAATGTGAAAAATTAATTTGTTCTAAATCTTCTAAATTATTTCTATCTCCTTTAATAATAAGACATCCTTCAGGACCTGTTCCTTTTCTATTAAATACTGTAACTTCTTGATTTAATTTTAATAAAGATTCTGCTAATAATTTACCTACAAATCTGTTTCCTCCTATAATAAGAATAGTCATATTAATTATATTTTATATCGTAATGTTTTTTATATATATCATTTACTGTAGTAACAAATTTTGTCTCAGCAAAATGTTTTGTGTAGTTTTCTTGGCCTTGTTTTACACAATGATTATAAAAATCTTTATCATTTTTTAGTTTATGAGCTAATTCTTTTCCTTTTTTAAGATCAACATCATCTATAGATAAATCAGGAAAACATAAATTTTGTGTTTCTAATGCTTTTAAACCAATACAAGGCACACCTAAATAAGCACAATTTAAATTAAATGATCCTGCGCCCCCAGTTCCAAATTGAACAGCATATTTAAATTTAGATAATTCATGCATCCAATTTAACCATGTAATCCAAGGTAAATGATTAATACCTAAATCTTCTTCTCTAGCAGGTTTTCTACCTGAGGAAAGAGCAAAAATAGGTAAATTAAATTCTCTAGCTACTACATAAGAATCCATACCTCTATATATACTAACTAAATTACCACCTGATATTACTGCTTCTACTTGTGCATCATTTACTTTTATAAAATCTGAAATCATTACTGAAGGTAATTTTTCACATTCTTTATTAATAAGTCCACTATAATATTGTTGATCTATATTATTATGTACAAACATAAAGTCAACTTCCATTAAATTATTTAAATACCATATTTGAGCATCAACAGTATTATCTTGCCATAAATGATAATTGCTTTCTTGCATTACAGAACATACCTTACATGTTCTTTGTAATTCTTCACCAACATTTAATTTTAAAAATGGTCCTTTATTTTTAGGTAAAATAGCTATTCCTAAATCATAACTATTATCTTCTACTTTTTGTATTAAAGATAAAGGATAATGATCTGCTTCTAA
>CAJQJC010000044.1 GCA_905478565.1 uncultured Candidatus Pelagibacter sp.
TGACCCATAGTTTGAATTCTGCATCAAATGTTTCCGCCAACATTGATTGTAATCTCGCACAATACTTGTTGAATCTCAATTCTTGGATGTATGCTGTACCAACTCTACCGTCATTGTACTGTTGTCCACCGTCTTCCGCACCTGTTGGTAGGTATGAACTTGGAATTCTCAGTCCTCTGAAAAGTTTGTTAGTGAAGAATCTCAAGTCATCTATCTCACCTAGGTTTGTACCACCCGGCAGTGTGTCAACTTTAGATCCTCTACCCTCTGCTGTCTGTGGGAAGAAGTAATCTTCGTTTATTGACATTGGGTTGTATGTTGCATCTATGAAGTTTGCTCCCCCCGATGCACTCGGAATTCTTCTTTGGTTTATTTCGTTTTTGACTCTCTCAACGAACTGCATCGCCAAGTGGGTAGGCATGTTACCTACATCGATATAAAATACTCTTCTTTCAGGTGCTCTTTGTACCCTGTAGATGATGATTGCGTCTTCTAATAATTCTTTTTGTTTGTAAACTTTGAAAACTTGTTCCAACACTGACTGTCCAAATGGGAAAAGGTTGTCTAATCCATCTGACATTGACATATGAATCACGTGCTCTGCGTTTATGTTGTACGCATTCATCGTTTTGTAGAATCTTCCACCTGCGTTTCCACCTGCGAATCCCGACATGTTGTTTGTAGCACCTGCATTGGCATAACTTGAACCATATGCCGCTGTACCACCACCGGTTGTTCCACCGCCACCGTACGTTTGGTTGGGTGTTATCTGTGTTGCTGATAATCTCTGTAGGTTAGGGTTGATGTCTCTGATCACATACTGTTCAGGCTTCTTGCCCTCGGACTCATTCACAACGATCCTGTCAACTTTGGCGTTGTCGATGTACAACCATTTGTTTGTTTCCGGATCCCTGACGAAGAAACAATCTCCGTACTTCAGTGCGTTCCTGAAAATCCTGAAGATTCTCTTGTTGAACTGATTAGATTTCGTCCATTGTTGCAAAGCCTTCTTTAAAAGTTTCACTTCGTGTTCTGTGGTCTCGTCCTTGAACACAAGATCAAAAGGAGTTTCGTTCTCTGTGTTCTTCTGTGTTGAGAATTCTGCCAGGATGTCTAGTGCCGCGTTGATCTCCGAGTCTGAATCCATCTGGTCATACTGGAAGTATCTCTGTATCCTGTTGGGGTGTCCTGTGTACACATCCGGCAAGTAAGAACTGTAGTTCCTTTTTGCGAAGTTGGGTACCTTCTCTCCACTGATGGGAGACATGTTTGCGTCTTTAAAATATTTTTTCCAAGCCATGCTTTATATTACACTTTTTTATTCATTTTAGCAACCTAAACCAGTCCAACTTGGTTACGGTCTTTACGTGCTGTCGTTTCAACTGCTTTCAAGGCCCTGGATTCCACTGCTACAAGCGTATTTACGCCATTTACCATATTCGTTAAAGTCTTATTCGCACTGTTCATCTCTGTGACTAGGCTTGCCATCTTGGTCTCCAGTGCGGATGTGTCAAATGTGCTCTTAAGATCGTTGTTTGAGGTCACTGTTGATTTGGTTCCAGCAGTGACCATTTCAGGTCCTCTCTCACCAACCAGGTAAGTTTTACCTTCATCCATGCCGCCACCAAATTGTTTTCCACCTGCAAAAGCACTCACGCCTCCTAAAGCAAGTCCTCCGAGTCCGCCGGCAATAGCACCTGGGATACCACCAAAGGCTAGACCAGTCAATGCTCCACCTATTGCACTTGTAACAATTCCTGCAATTTTTCCTTCTGTTGTTTCGGCCGTACCTGCCTGGGTGGCCCCTCCTAATAGTGCAGTACCGCCGCCTATAACTCCTAGCCCTTTTCCTGCAACACCTAGACCTTTTTTACCTGCACCCATTAAACCACCTAACTTGCCTATCATTCCTCTTTGTCCCAAGGCCGTACCAGCGGCGATTATGGCAACGTTCTTGGCTTCAGTGAATAGATATTTGCCTGCCAATCCTGCCGTGATTAATCCTGCGGTCAGACCCGGTGCTTTTCCAAGGGCCACTGCCAATGCTCCGCCGGCTCCGAATGTAGTTTGTATGCCACCCACCAGTCCTCCTAGCAATGGTCCAAATGCCTGTAGCAGTCCCGTCTCGATTGATTGGAACTGGCTTGATAAGACCTTCGTCGCCTGTTCGAATGTTGTCAGGTTCTTGACTAGACTTGTAGCCGATTTATTCTGTTCGTCGAACACCGCACCTGTGTCAGTTACCCTTCTGCCCAATTCAATTATGCCACCTTGCAGTGATAAAAATTCTACCTGTCCTGTGACAGTGGCTTTTCTAAATCTGTCTATACTTGATGCTGATGCATCTCTAATTCCGACCAAGGCTTGTTCTGCCGAAACAGTTCCGTTAATTAGACTTCTTATTATGTTTTGTGCCTCTGGAATGTTTTGCACGAGTGCAAGTGCGGATTCCGTTACCGGGACACCTGCGTTTGCTATTAGGTCTTGGAAGCCTTCTGCCAACTGAGGTGATATGCCTCCCACTGTTGCCGCAAATCCTTGTAGCCTCTGACGTGTCTCGTCTGTCTGTCCCTGAAGTGCCGCTTGAAATCTTTCATTCGATTGTTGTTGTTCTATTTGTTGTCTAAGTTCGTCCCTTTGTTGTCCTGTTAGTTTTGCCAGTCTGTCTAACTGTTCCGCAAAATTTATAGCACTTTGAGTCCTTTGCTGATCAGTCAGTGTGTTAAGTATTCCTGTTCTTCTTTGCGAATCCAAGTTCAATAGCAAAGTTTCATTTATTTCATCAACTGTAAGTCCCAACGGAGCCAATCTTTCTATGCCAAGTTCTCTGGTCTGTGCTCCTAATCTTGCAATGGCTTGTGCACCTTGAGTTGTTGATCCGAACAGGGCCGCCAAGTTCTGTGAATTGTTTGCAACCAAGGCCGCGAAGTCGTCCAATGGCAGTGCCGCACTTGCCGCCGCCGTCCTCAGTTCAACTATGCTCTGTCCAAAGTTAGCACCCGACTGTGACAGTTGCCTAAACGTCTCGATATTAACATCTAATCTGTTACCGAGAAGTCCTAGTCCTTTCACATTGTCTGTGAATGCACTAATGGATCCTTCTCCCCGAAATGCCGCTTTGCCTAATCCTACGAAACTGTCTCCAAGTTTCTTGGAAGTTTCTAATATTTTCTCATTTTGGTCAATTAGATTTTCTGTGGAATCTATCTGTTTGTCAATGATCCCAATTAATTCTCTTCTCTTGTCCTGATCTTTCACATAAAGAGATAGGGTTCTCCTCAGTTCCTGTATTTCTTTAAGTTTAAGTTTGTTGGCTTCTAGTCCGTTCTTTGTTTCTTTTAATTTTTGCTTGTAGGCCTCCTCCCGGGCCTTACGGATGTTAGGGTCGTCGATTACCTGTTTCAGTAGTTCTCTTAATTCTTGGTCCATACGGTTAGTTTTTCGCCCTTTTTGTACGCATATAAATATTGACACCTATACGCTGTTAGTGTATATTTATAGAATAAAAAATGACGGAAAATAACAACCCATTAAACAAGTACTTCAGACAGCCGGCCATATACGTGTCGTTACCGTCGGGTACCGACTATCCACCTCATGTTATTACACCAGCACAGACCGGTGAATTAGGCGTGATGCCCATGACGGCCAAGGATGAGATCAGATTCAAGACACCTGATGCACTTATGAATGGCCAGGGTGTGGTAGACGTGATACAGAGTTGTGTGCCAGACATCAAGGACGCATGGCAGATCAAAAGTTATGACTTGGACACTATACTGGTTGCCATAAGGATCGCCACTTACGGTGAGACCATGGAGATCAATTTCACGGTACCGGGTGCTAACGAGAATGTGTCGCACACAGTAAATCTTCCTGCAATACTGGATCAGTTGAGATCCACGAAGGTGAACAGTGACATTGTGTTGAAAGACGGTTTGAAGATCACTGTCAGACCTCTGACATACAATGACATGACATCAACGTCCCTACAGACTTTCCAACAACAGAAGATGTACAGTGCGATTCAGGATTCACAACTGTCAGACGAGGAAAAAGCAAAGAGATTTAACGATGCCTTTAAGACCCTTACAGATTTAAATGCATCTATACTTTTGAAAAACATTAACAGCATCACAATGACCGACGGGACTGAGATAACCGATCCTGCCCATATAAAAGAATTCGTAGAAAATGCAAACGCAATTTTAATAAAAGAGATAGAGGACAAGTTGACACAACTGCGTGGACAGGGGGCGGTGAAACCACTTAAACTGAAAGCCACTGAAGACCAGATCAAGAAAGGTGCACCGGCAACTTATGAGGTACCCGTAACTTTCGACACATCAAATTTTTTCGTATAACCTTGCTTTCACAATCGGAATCTGACATCATCAAGACCCTGAAGGACATGGAGAACGGTCAAAAGGAATTGAAACATGAATTGGTAAAGATCAGTTGGTACATGAGGGGCGGACTTTCATACTCGGAGGCCATGGGGTTGAGTCCAACGGAACGTGAGATCATTGCACAACTGGTAAAAGACAATCTCGAGACCACCAAGAAAAGCGGTCAACCTTTCTTCTAGAATATAGTATACTATTATGGTATTCCAAAATGCAGATAATTAACACTTACATATGTCCGACAAAGACCTAGTCAAGGAACTAAAAGCCGAACTCGCAGAAATCACAAAAGACCGTGATGACACTCTGGATAAAATGAAATCCAAAGAGAGCCGGATGAAGCAGATGTTGATCAAACTGGAACACAGAGAACAGGACGTCCACAGTTGTGGACAAAAGATAGGTGAGCAGAACAAGGAGATAGCGGAACTCAAGGCCAAACTAGACACCAAGGCACGACTGCTAGATGAGGCACTAGAGAAGATCAAGGACATACATGACGACTCGACACAAAAAACAGACACCAACACAGACGATACGGACTTGGATTAAGGATTTCGTAACGAAACCCAATCCCATATTCGGCGACCTGCCACCGTGTCCATACGCACAGAAGGCCATAGTGGATGGCAAGGTAAAATTTTTAGAACTTGACGGCATAGGTGAGTTCGGCACCATATTCACACACATCTGGGACTTCGACTTTGACAAGAAGGACGTGTTAGTGATCATAGCGGAACCGGACCAGTACACGGCCAAGGAGACCGTGGCTATCGCTGACAGGTTGAACCAGGCATTCATGCCCCGTGATGTGGTGGTGCTGGAGGACCATCCCAAAATTTCTGAGAAGGTAAAAACGGTCAAACTCAACAACGGTCATTACATACTGTTCCTGGCACAGAGACTGAGCAAACTGAACAGGTATTCCGAGATGTTGGAGGCCGGTCCCTACTATAAAAATTGGTCTAAGACTTATCTGGAATCAGTGAAAGGTTTCCGAGATCCCGCAAAGACTCGATCCTAGAGTCCCTCTTACACAACCTACGGTACTGCTTCTTGTTGCGGCTCCACTCCGTGCCCGTCCACCACTCGAATCCCCGGTAGTTGGCCTTGTACTCCGATGAGGTCTCATATCCCGATCCCATGTAGAAGTAACTGACGTAGTTGTTGGCGGCCCACTCTATCTCCATGTCCAGCGTCACTTCCGATATGGGCACCGTGTTGGCGTGCAACACGCTCTCCAGGCCGTGCAGGTCCTTGGAGTCATAACTGTCTATGGTGCTGTAGTGCTCCGCCTCCCAACGGTAACGCTTCTGTTTGGTGAACCCGATGATGTTGTCAGCGGATCCTGTGTAGAATATCATGAACTGGTCACGTGGGTGGTAGTGTGCGAATGGGTCGTAGTCCTGCGTAAATTTTTTTCTCTCCATGTATTGCTTGTAGATGTGCGGCAGTCCCAACAGTTTCACCATCTCGGATGCGTCTATTATTTTCACGCCGATCTCGTCGCCCTGGTACTCGTGTCGTTTGTATCGTGGCTTGTACAGGTCCAGGTTTATGCGTGTGCTACGTGATTGGTAGAAAACCTCACGGTTCATGACCGGGTGGTCCAGCGCCAACCATCCATGGTCCAACGCCTCGTGTTCCTCGTCGATGTCCACTATGGCCATGGGTCGGCATATCACGATGTCCTGGTGTTCCTGTTTGCCCAGTGTGTGATCGAAGATTAGTTCCATTGTGCAGTACTTAATGGATCGTCAGAGACGGCTTACGCCATCTGAAACTTCGCTTACGCTCGTTTCGTTTCTTAATTTACGCTTACGCAAAGTGAAAAATAAACGGTGTACGCATATTGCGTGCCCTGTGGTAGATGAGCAGTCACAATTCGGCTATTTCTAGCCGAACCGACTTGAACCCTGTGGTGAGTTCGCAGTCACTATACATCGCTACCGTAGTTGGGCGGTTGTGCTGTACCCATTTGCTCATTCATTACAACGCGAGCCCACCAAACCCCTGTATAATAGTTCTTGGCAGACCTGGGGATTAACTTTTTCTAAGAGCCCCATCATTTTTTGCTGTGTGCATCTAAGGATTCACCTGTCGCTTGTTAGCCGCATTTCCTTGCTCACTGGTTGCGATGCTATGTTTGCCTGTTGGAAATTTTTGAGAAGTTTTTGTTTGCCTATCGCACTTGTTTATATGAGTTTTAATTTTAGGTCAATCTTTTTGGCTTTAAATACCATCATGCATTGGATGTACCAAGGAAATGAAATTACCAATATGCCGGAGGACGTTGTGGGATTTGTTTATCTCATAACAAACACAACCAACGGCAGGATGTACATAGGTAAGAAACTGGCGAGATTCAAAAGATCTAGACCACCACTCAAAGGCAGAAAGAACAAGCGTAGGTACAAAGTGGATTCAGACTGGCAGGACTACTACGGATCAAGTGATGATCTCACAATTGATGTAAACAAACTTGGAAAAGACAAATTCACGAGGGAAATACTTTTCTACTGTAAGTCCAAGGCGGAACTGTCATACGTGGAAGCACGTGAACAGTTTGCACGTAAGGTCCTGGAAACTAATGATTATTATAATGGCCACATCCGAGTGAGGGTGCATGGCAAGGGAATCCTCAAGTCATAAAAAAACCTCCGACAAGTAAAGCCGGAGGCTATTTAGAATTGCAATTCAATTGATCGATTACGCCGCTGTCTTGGCCGCGTTCTTAACTTCTTGAATTTCTTTTCTTCTCGCTTTGATCAGTTTCGATAATTCTGCCAAGGCCTTTCTGGCCCTTGTTGCAGAGGCTTTTACACCCTTATCAACAAACTTCCCATTCTCTTCTGAGTAAGTTTGAATCGCTGTCATGATAGCGTCATGTGTTTCATTTGACATATTTTTTTCCTTCCTATGTTCGTACGATATAATTAATTAACATATGTTTAATTTAAGCACACAAGATGTGGTTTTGTCAATAGAAAATGCACCTTTGGTCAATATAAATGGAAAGTATTACCAAGAATACCGAGATTTCTTTGGTAAAGGACTGTTAGACCAATTGAAAAATCTTGGAAAATTAAATTTAGTGCCCTTGGAAAAACAGGAGAAAAGTTCTAGGAGTAGGGTGGACGAAAAAGAAGAGATCATTAAAAAATTGAAAATACTTTTCATGCACAGACCAATTACAAAGACATTGGAAAAAAAATTTAATACTGATTTGAAATTTGAAAGTGTTGACATATGGCTGGATAATATAGGATATTACATGGGGCCACACATCGATGATTCTAGGATAAAACTTGCAGTTCAAATTTATTTGGGTGATGATAACATAGGCACGTCCTTATTTGATGATGATAATAATGCATTGAAAACTTTTCAGTACGAATCGAACACAGGATATGCTTTGTTGAACACCAAAGACAGCAGGCACGGACCTGCAGGCGAAGTTACAAAAGGAACAAGAAAGAGTGTGTATGTCAGGTATAGGTAGTTTGCAATTAGAACACCTCGATAAAAAATTATTGCCTTTAGAAGACAAACATCTAATCGGTCTTAAGCAGGAATGGTACGATAATCCACAGAAATCCATCTCACACGATGACTTTGTTGCCAAGGCCAGCGAATGGTTCAAGTCAACCAAATTAAATGATCTACATGGCTGGGACAGTTTTCCTTGTGTTGATATCATTATGGGTTGCACACACTTCATAGAAAGTCTTGCAAGTAAAAATAAGTGGAACATACAAGTGCTTGATAGAGATTACGCTTACTATCGTTTGATGGGAAAACAACCAACAAATCCGGGACAACTTAAACCTGGGGTACCTTTGATAGTATCATTGCCAAATTATTATTACGGAGATAGACCAGAATGGCAAGATGTCTTAAAAGAATGCGAAGAGAAAAAAATCGATATCCATATCGACGCCGCTTGGATGGTAGCCGCAAAAGGTTTTAACTTTGATTTTGATCATCCTAATATTAAATCATTCGCGATGAGTATGTCTAAGTACAACTTGACGTGGAACAGAATAGGGTTGAGATGGTCCAGGCAAAGAAGCATGGACTCATGCACTCTCATCAGTTCCCAACGAAAGTACAACGAACTGACCACTGCTTGTGGTTCATACATGATTGACAATATTCCGCGTGATTATGGTTGGGAAAAATACGATGACACAGTGACCAAAATTTGCAACAAATTAGATCTTGAACCGTCTATGTTCTTTTATGTTGTAAAGGATAAAGCACAACAACTATATTCTACAGGAAACGTATTAGGTAAGATTACACCATGATTTCTACGTAATTTGCGTATTCTAGGCGCCATTCTCTTCGGAAAAACAGTCGCTTTACCAATTTATTTTATTACCAATTGATAGCAAATAAGTTATAGAATCATTTGCCCATATGTCAAACAGCATATAAGAGTGTTTCGACAATCTGTCGCCGACTTTTATTTGGTAATTTTGTACGTTATCAAATGATACTGGCAAATTATTTTTATTGATAGCAATTTTAAAAACTTTTTGCATGTTTTCTGTATTGATTTCAATACCGTCCATGGTCACTTTGGATATATGGCACTCGGTGGACTCTGTGTTGGTGGCGTCTATCAGAAATTGATCAGGTGCTTCGACCTCGATCGATAACCTTTGTAGGTTGCCTTCGGCGTTAGAACTTACCAACGATTCTAGTCCCGATTTACAAAACACCTTTGGATCACTATTTTTAAATTTTCCTGAGTGCTGTAGGAAAACCTCTACCAAAATTTGTCTACGTGGAAACCACATTGTTTTGCCTTTTCATAAAGTTTGTTTGCGTGTACCTCACGGGCTTCACGACCATCGTTGAATCGTTTTAGATCTACATCACGTGAAAGTTTTGTACCGTCTAATATTCCCAACAGTGTCATCTGGACACGTGTGATTACAGACCCTGCGTAATTCTTGTGTGTTTCGAACCACTGTAAAGCATCTGCATAGTCTTCTTGTGTCTCGGTATGGTAGGCCGCGATCATCAGCAGATCGATCTGTACGCCATGTGCCTTACACTGCACTAAGTGATCATCGAGATCTTCGTTGGTAAAGTTTTTGCCTAATTTTATTCTTGCGGTAGAACTTAGACTTTCAACGCCACATATTAATCTTCCGTTACTCTCTTTTATGTCATTGAAAAGTAAGTCCGTGTGCCTTCCTTTTTTCCTGATTATAAAATTTCCATTCCAGTGTATTTGTTTACTGAAGACCTTGCCTCTGTTATATTGTGCAATCATCCTTATAAGTTTCGTAAATTCGACTAGGTTACCGTTTGAAATACTGCTGGCAAAATCGAAACGATATATGTTGTATTTTTCTATAAGTTCCTGCATTTGTGAAAACACATTTTGTGCCGACAGGTATTGGAATTTCTTCCAAAATTCGATCACGTCGCAGAACTCACATTTCTGCACACATCCTCTGCTGTCAACGATTGGAAGTCGTTTGTGTTCGTAGTTGAAAAAATCATAGTGGTCATAATTTGGGGTAACGATGTTATGAAATTCTAGATCCTGTTGTGCAACTACATTCATATTAGATTCTTTGATACCCTCCTTGAAATAGGCGATTAGATTGCTAGTGACATCGCCAACGATGAAGTGATCTATTAAACCTGAGGATCTGAGGCTTTCGGGAAAACTGACGTTCTTTTTCTGTGACAGTGTGTACAGGCCGGGTCCTCCGATTATGATTTTAATTTTGGGAGCGATCTTTTGTAACAAGTGACACAGCCATACAGTAAACACTTGGCTGTCATGGGTGAAAAGACTCAAACCTATGTGTGTTGGTCGGTGTTCCAATATTTTTTTCGCATAATGATACAGCATGTCTGACAACGACTTGTAAATTTTTGCATCTATTTTTTGATGGTAAAAGAAATCCAGATAGAGATTTCTTAGTGGATCATTTTTTATTTTGTTGTATATTTCTATGTTAAGATCAAGACCAACACAATCCACGCCGTGATTGTTTAGTAGGGCACTGAGGTACGCTGGAGAACTTATCGGGGTATTCCAGTCAATAAAAGGTATAGTGGTAATAACTACTTTTAAGGGCGATGACATAATGTATAATTATACGATGATATCAACGTCGTTTGCATAATTTGTGAAGCCATTCTCTTTTACAACTTTCAGCACACTGTTCACCCTACTCACTAATTCGTCCTTGTGGGATATCAAAAATATGTTTTTCTTCTGTGTCCTGCTCATGTCCTTCAACACCGCCATTGAACTCTCAACACCGGATATATCCATGCCTGCGTCTACAAGCTCGTCAATGAACAGCAAGTTGATCTGTTGATAAAGGCTCTCCCACACATCTCTGAATGCCCAACTCAGACTCAGGATCAATCTGTTTCTTTCGCCCCTACTTAAATTATCGAAGTCCAGTTCCCTGCCCAGTTCCTCGATACGCACACTTAGGTCTGATTGGAAAGTGACTGTGTGTGGTAGTTTTACCTTACCCAGGAAGTATGCCAATCGTTGGTTCAGGTATGTCAAGTTCTGTTCTATGATTCTTGTCCTTATGAACGAGTCTTTCGCTGTCAGCAATTTGTACAAGAACTCCTGGTGCCTGTGCAGGTCCTCCAGCTCGTTGGCCTTCTCGTAGTCCACTTCCTGTATCGCGGACTTGGTCATCTCTGCTATCTGTTCTGCGTAAGTGTCTTCTTTTTTCTCTGTCTGTTCCAACTGTCTCTTTAGGTCCTGTAACGAGCCCTTGTGATTGTACGCCTCGTCTATGGTGTCATAATACGTCTCAGGTACCTGTCCGAGATCTCCCACCTCATCTATGCCTTCTTGTATTTTCGCAAGATCTGATTTCAGTTTCGTCACGTAGTCAGTGGATTCTGTCAGTTGCACTTTGAGTCTGTCCACGAGGTGCGTGTGCTTGTCGTCGTGCAGTTCCTGTTCGCACGTTGGACATTTCTGTTGTTCCGCGTATTCGAGATCTGTATTTGTCTTTGTCACAGTGCTTTCCGCTTTTGTCAGGGAATCCTCATGATACGCTTTCTCCTTCTCGAGGCTCCTCAGCATGGTCTGTAGTTCATTCCTCTTCTGTAGTTTCTTGTGTTTCTCTATCTCGATTTCACTGTCCACTTTTTCCAGTTCTGCAATCGCTTCTTTGAAACTTTTTATGTCTTCATCTTTCTGACTTACCCAAGCGTTTGATCTTATTTTCAAACTTTCTATCGACTCCTGTATCTTTTCATTCGAGGCAACTTTAGCGTCTATACGCATCTTCTCTTCCGTGAGCATTTGTTTTGTTGCCTTTTGTTTTTCTTTCAACAGGTCTGCTTTCTGTGAGAGTAGTGTTATACCCAGCAGTTGTTCTATTATTTCTCTCTGTTCTGCCTGTTTGGTGGAAAGGAACGGTTGTGTGTACGTGTTAAGTGCAATTATGTTCTTGAACATGGAATGGGTCATACCCATCAGTTTGTTTATTTCCACTTGTGTTTCTCTGTTTTCACCTTGTGCTTCGTTGCTCTCTGTTTTTTGTTCTATGTCATTGGCATAGAATCTAAATATCTGCGGTTTACGTCCTCTCTCGATTGTGTAGGTTATTCCGTTTTTCACAAACTTAACACTGACCAACATGCCTTTCTCGTTGGTCTTGTTTACAAGGTTGTCTCTTCTAATGTTTGTTAGTGCTTCGCCAAAAAACACATAACTCAATGCATTGATGATAGTAGTCTTACCGGTACCGTTCCTGGCACCCGCGTCATCACCACCTAGGTCCATGTTCTCACCGATAACAAGCACTAGGCTTTTATTGGAGAAGTCTATGGCTTGGGCCTGGTTGCCCACACTCATGAAGTTCTTGACTGTTATTTCCTTAATCGTTAACATTCTTTTTCCTACGTTTCTTTTTGCCTACGTTCTCTATTGCCTCATAAACTTCCGGAGGAGTTGAAAGTGTGTGTTGTTCAACCCATCTCTTATATCCTTTCAACCACTCCTCCTGTGTTACAGGTTTTGCAAGTTGGTCCAAAAGTGATTGTTTAGTTACAGGTTCCTCGAAGTCACCTTTCAAAACTTTTATCAATTTCTTTTTACTAATCGTTGGCATAACTTATTTTTAAATTTTCCTTATCTATGCTTTGCAAATCGTCTTTGTTTACAACTTCTCCAATTTTGGCCCAGCCATTATATTTTAACATCTCTTCCTTGGTAAACATAGTGATTTTATTTTCTTCATACCACGAAAGAAGGTCATCATCGGTGTTACAGGTTTGATTGCTAAGGCTTATCAAAACGTCACAAACAATTTTATTGTGTATCCTGCAGGTCTGCGGCAAGTCACTGATGTCATTCTGCAACATGCACACTTCCGGTGATTTTCCAACATGTGGATATCCTAGATACACGTCGCCATGGTTGATTGACTTTTTGAAGGATTCTGCGTCGTCTGGCATATCGATCGATATTGGCTTCTTTTTATAAAACTGTCCAAGGCTCTCGGACCACACAATTTGGATGTGACTTGCTTCACTGCCATGGGATTCCTTGACGTGCAGGTCGTTGTGTATACTTTGCAAAAGGTCAGCCTTGTCTTTTGGTGCAGTTTCTATGTCCTTGTGCATCATGTTGTAATCTGCTTGAGTGCTTGGATTGGTGGGCCAATCAAAACCAAATAGTCTATTTGCTTCTTTTATTTTGTTGGCAAAGTCGCCGTCGCTGATCCCGGTGTTGTGTATTATTTGATCTGGAGCGATATCGAGGCTCTGATAAAGTTCCAGCCATTTCCTTGCCAGTGCATTGTCCATCAGTTTTATTTTTATATTGCTAACTTGTAACATCCAGGTCGTTGTAAATTGCTGTTAGTACGTTTTTGTCATAGACTTCTGAGTCCACACCCTGTAACTGTTTGATTACGATCTGATCCACGCTGTCAAACTTCTGCACTTCCACCAATGGTTGCTGTGCGTTGTCCACCTGTTCCGGGATCAGTTGTAGTTCCCTCAGTTGATACTTGTCTATGAATGTTTCCCTCACGAAGTTTGCTTCCTCGTATGAAATTTTTATATCAAGTGTGACCCTCACATACATCTTTGGTTTGAGATACTTGTCTGGATCTTCCAATAGTTCTGAAACTTTTATCGTGATGTACCTTGGCATGTCTGGCCAGTTGACGAACTTAGGTTCCCCTCCGTATTCCAGTATCATCATGCCCCTGTCGTCATCCCAGGCATCTGCGTAGTTGTGTGGGAAGGCGTTGCCCATGTATGTGACATTCTTCATGTACTGCCTCTTGTGGAAGTGTCCTGAGAACACCTTGCCACATCCTGCGAAGTGATCAGTTTGTATTCCGCCCACGTCAGGCATCTCTACCATGGCGTTCATCTTGAAGTACGGCAGTTCGAAGTGTCCGAACACGTATTTCTGTTTCATCTTTTCGATCTTCTTCCATTCGTCTTCCACGATCCATGGAAGTATGGCAACATCATCCTCCACCAGCCATTCGTTGACAATGTGTATGTTTGGAATGTTCCTGATGTACTCCATGGAATTGATTTCTCTCTTGTCTCTGTAGTACAGGTCATGATTGCCCATTATCACGTACACTTTCTCGAATGCCGCACCCAGTCTCTCCATGTTGGAAACTGTGTAGTTCATCGTGGAAACGTTTGTTGCTGATCTGTGATGGTGCCAGTCGCCAAGGAATATGCAAGTCTCACAACCTTCTGCCTTTGCCTGTGCTATGAACCACTTGACGAACTCCTCACAGTCATCGTTGTGTATACGACTGTTGCCTTTGAGTCCGAAGTGTATGTCCGTGAAACAGGCTACCTTTTTGAAAAACATATTTTTACCATTTCTTCTTGACTACGGGTTTATGATTGGTCATGTCTATCTTGTTTTTGAATTGCACGTCGTCAAAATCATCAGAGTCCAGTTTGCCTTTTTTCTTTAAAGTCTTGTTTAACTTCTTTAAGGTGGTCTTGTTGACCTCATGCACATCACCGTGTGCGGTCTTCATTCTCTTCTGGTATGACGGTCCTGCGGTCTCATTCTCATTCTGTCTCGTGAAACTGGGCATCATGCCGTTGAACTCCAACAGGTCGTCCCTGATCGCTTGGTTCTTTTTCTCAATGTTCAGTATCCTCGTGAAACTGTTTGTGATTGCGGCCGTGTAGTATGCGAATGGGTTGTCGGACTTTGATTCGTCAAACTGTAGTCCTATCTGACTCAATTGCATCAACGCCTGTGATTGCATCTCGTCATTGTAGGTGTATCCTCTCCAGTTGGCCCTGGTACCATATCTCTCACAAAGTTTCATGTACATCATGGCCAGTTGGTTGGTCATCTTGCCATGGTCGGCAGAGAAATGACCGTTGCTCATTCCGCCCACCCAGTGGCTTTTGCCCACGCACACCAGTTTGCCGTTTTTGTCAAACTTGTAGTGCTGGAACGGAGGGAAGTTCACCTTGCTGTGATGATCCGCCGTGGTCTTGGGATTCTTCTTTCTCTCGTCGTCCATGGGCACGTGATCAAACATCATGACCCTGAACACCAGATCCGTTTTTTCAATTTTCCTAGGACTGACAGTGTAGTCCACTAATTTTATCTTTTTAAGTCCCGCCGCTTTGGCCTCTTCCCACGCTTCCTGTGTCAAACGCTTGGCCTTGGCCTTACGTGCCTGCGCCACCGCACTGGCGTTGACCTTCTTTAGGTTGGGCACTATGAGGTCATACTGTGCGTCCTCGGGTGCGACGTATGAGCAGTAGGTGTTTTTGCTGGCGTGTATCTGTGCCAGTAGATCTCGGTTGTTTAGGTACTTGACTCTCTTCATAATTTGTTCTCTTTATATTGTGTTGATTCGTGTCGTATGGTGAATTAAGTGCGCCTAAAATAATGCCTATAAATATAGTTAAAGTATACGAAATTTTACAAAGGAAAGCAACCATATAATGGCATTTGGAGACATAGGCAAGATAGTCAAGAACGTGGGAGGGGGCATATTCAACAAGACCCTGGGCAGGCTCACGGGTGCTGGTATTTCCACGGATTCCAGGATAGTGCAGTCCAGGGCCAAATGGTCCGGACGTTCGGACAAAACAGACTGGCGTGTGAGACTGCAGATACCAAACGGTGCAGACGCGGTCTACGACTCCATACTGGCCAACAACGAATTATTGGCGCCACTGGTGCCTTCACGTGGCATATTCTGGCCATTGACACCAGCGGTGGTGATACAGCATTCGGCCAACTACAACCCCCTGGCACAGACACACAGCAACTACCCGTTCCAGGCATACCAGAACTCACAAGTGGACTCCATGAACATAATCGGAGAGTTCCCCGTGCAGAATTCAGATGACGCCAAGCACTGGGTGGCAACCGTGAACTTCCTGAGGACCATAACCAAAATGTACTTTGGCAAGGAACAGGCGTTGAAAGGCAATCCACCACCGATCATGCACATGTCAGGTTATGGTGATCACATGTTCAGCAAGGTACCAGTGATAGTGAACACGTTCAACGTGGAACTCAGACCGGGCATCGACTACATCTCAACCAAACAATCAAATTCACCTTACAGGCAATCAAATGGCCCTGACGTAGGTTTTGATATCAACGCAGAATCACAGACCTGGGCACCCACACTGTCAAACATATCAGTGCTGGTTACACCAATCTACAGCAGGGAATCAATCAAGAACTTCTCACTGTCACAATTCGCACGTGGCGAATTGAACGGTAAAGGCACAGACGAGATAGGATTCATCTAATGGCAAAGTATTCTTCAACATCACCTTACTTCTCGACACCACAGAATGATGTGAACCTGGAAACATTCGTGCCCAGGACTATCACGGCGGAGGATGACGATCAGAGTTACACCATTGAGAGGACCTACGCATACAGGCCAGACCTGTTGGCCTATGACCTTTATGGCTCACCGAGGCTTTGGTGGGTGTTCGCACAGCGTAACCCAGACCAGATAGAGGATCCAATATACGACTTCAAACCAGGAGTGACCATACAGTTGCCTAAACCCAGCAACGTCAACTCAGACCTAGGAATATAACATGGCGGAGAAATACACCACATCAGGTTCTGCCAGCAAACCTTTCTTGAAACCCAACGTGCTTCACCAGTACGCATCGTTCAACACCATATTCACACTGAGTGGCATCACGGAGCAGGAGATCCGGACAGCCAAGTTCCTGACCAACCCTGTGCATGACATAGTGGCACGTACCGGAGGCATAGGTAAGGCCAACGTGCAACCAAGACAGTACAAGGACTTTAGGACCACCCAGGACAATGCACTTTTTAGGACTTTGATAAAGGCTGATGAAATAACCAAATACTACGAGCAATACCAAGACAGCATAGAGATATTGGACAGGGCACATGACCTGTTCATAGAGAACGTCAACATGGTGTCAACGGTTGGACCCAACGCGGAACGTAACCTAGGAAACTTTACGAAGATGGAATTCGAGATACACGAACCATACGGTATCACTTTCATAGAGAAGGTCAGGGCCGCGACTGCGATCAACGGTTTCCTAGACTACCAAGACGCACCCATGTTGCTGACCATAGAGTTCAAGGGGTTCGATGAGCAGGGAAGACCATACGCCAAACACAGCACCAACAAGAGCCACACACGTAAGATACCCATACTGATCAGCAGGGTGGACTTCGACGTCAACGAGGGTGGTGCCAGATATCAGATAATGGCGGTGCCATACACCGACCTTGCGTTCGATGACAGGTTCAAGTATCCACGTACTGCTATGCCCATCGAAGGAAATGATCCTTATCAATGGGCCGCGGCCGCGGAACGTGCCTTGTCCGATCAGATGAAACAGGAGATCGAAGAACAGCGGAGGTATTATCCAGACATCTACAAGTTCGAGATAGACGGTGAACTTGAGAAAAAAGGATTACAGTACAAGAACACAGCAGGCACCACTAACAGCGCCGGATCGGTAGCACAAAACCAAGAAGACTTTTCTGGTTTAAATTCAGACTTTGATGCACCCCCACCTAGACAGAACACCATGTCTGCACAGGCCAGTTCGGGCATAGCAGTCACTAAGTTCTTCGAGGATGCCATTAGGGCCGGATTCCATTATCAGGAGTTGGCCAACGATTTCTGGACCACATACATCAGGTCCAACACCGACTACACCAAGGAGAGCCTCACCAAGGAGAAGGTGGCCTCCATAATCAAGAGCAAGGAATTCGAGAAGATACTGTTCAACAACCAGTACATAGACTGGTTCAAGATCAAGACCACTGTGTACACGGACACCAGCAAGATCGATCCCATAACCAAGATGCATCCAAAGACCATCACATACAAGGCCATACCCTACAAGATACACATCCTTAAGTTCGTTGGTCCCGGGGTCAGCATAGCCAACGTGGACTGGGGTCGCAAGGTACACAAGGAATATGACTACATCTACACCGGCGACAACGTTGACGTGCAGGGTCTACGTATCAACTACAAGACCGCTTACTACCTGAGGAATTTGAGGGGTGACGACAAGAGTGACACAGAGAAGGGACTGTTCGCACCGCTGACAGAAGCATTCAAGAACGTGTTCGGCAGGGAGCGTGATCCAGAACCACTGTTGCCCCTGAGACAATATCCATCATCCATCAAGGGTGCCAACACAGTGAAGACACTGTCAGGGGAGGCCAACAAGGCCCAGCAGTTCTATGATTACCTTACCAATCCTGAGGTGGACATGATGAGGATCGAACTGGAGATACTGGGAGATCCCACCTACATCTGCCAGGACATGTACGTGCCCATACAAGAGGACGGCAAGTCATTCGGCGCCAAGGATGAATCATTCGACACAGCATCAGCCAGTTTCAACGCTGACCGATTCCAACCCATAATCAGCGTGAGATATCGTCTGCCTGCAGACATAAATGAAAAAGAGGGAACAATGTTCTCCGGCATAGACAAAGTAAGGGACGAGAACCTGTTCTTCAATGGACTGTACCAGGTCAACAAGATAGACACCAAATTCGACAACGGACAGTTCCTACAGACACTGCACTGTAGCAGGTTCAACAACCAACAGGGCGAGGGTGCAGTACCGTTGTTGACAAACGCCTCCATAAAAAGCATAACCGAGATCAAAGACAGTGTAAATATTGAAAAAAAAATTAATGACAAAAAATCAGAACTAATCGATAATGCTAAAGAATTTGCAAAACAGAATTTTGAGGGACTAATATAAAAATATGGCATACACTTCAGCAGGATTCACGGACACACAGGACAACCAGAAGAGCTTCAATGAGAAATACATTGACAACGATCCAGGTCCGTACATTGCTACGGTAAAAGTGACCAACGATCCCCTCAAGATGGGCAGACTGGGTGTGAACATACCAGCACTGAGTCAGACCACTAATCCAACTTCCAGCCAGATAATATGGTGCCAGTACCTGTCACCGTTCTACGGTGCGAAAAGCATCAATGCGGTGTCTGAGATCGACCCTTACCTATACAAGGAAACACAACACAGTTACGGCATGTGGGCGGTACCACCGGACGTGGACACGGACGTGTTGGTGATATTCGCCAAGGGAGAACAGTCCAACGCCAGTGCCTTCTGGATAGGTTGTGTGCAGAAACCCCTGGTCAATCAACAGGTGCCAGGCCATGGTGCCTCGGTCAACACATCCAAGGCCGCGGAGGCACAGGAGGCATCGGAGACCAGCAAGTTGGCAGATTACGGAACAGAATTTTTACCAGCGGGTGAGAAGAATCAGCGATTGTACGCACCAGGCGAAATTTTACAGAACATAGACAAATGGAAATATCCTGTCAATGATGTTCTAGCAGACCAACTCAAGAAACAGGGACTGGTACAGGACACGGTGAGGGGTACAACATCATCGTCAGCCAGACGTGAATCTCCAAGCAGGGTTTTTGGTATCAACACTCCTGGCAGGATACGTCCAGACTCACGAGAGTTGAACATAGGGTTGGACAACACCAAAGTACAGACGGACAGGGATCCAGGACACAGTTTCGTCATGGACGACGGTGCCGCGGATGGCACCAACCAACTCACAAGATTGAGGACCGCATCAGGACATCAACTGCTGATGAACGACTCAGAGGGTGTGGTGTACCTTGCCAATGGTTCGGGCAAGGCTTTCATAGAGATGGACACGGACGGCACAGTAAGTGTTTACTCCGACGGCGGTATAAACATGAGGTCGGGCAGGGACTTCAACCTACACTCAGACATGAACATCAACTTCCATGCCAAGGGTGCGATAAATTTTACTTCTGAGACAAACGTGGCCCTTAATGCAGAAGGTTATGTGTTTGCGATGGGAGAGAAAGGCATACTGAACAGTTCCCAGAAAGGTTCGGTCAGGAACTACGCAAGGGACGGGATATCGTCATTTACGGACGGAACACAACTACATGGTGCAGGCGGCAGGATAGATCTAGCAGGATCACAGGTACATTTTAATTCGGTCGGCGCCAGCAGTGCATGGGGGCCAGGTTGGTTGAAACCAGATGCCATAGGCATAAAGGTCACCGACGGCTTGATAGACATCGACGACGATAATCCATTACCGCAGGGAAAACCAAACAAGATCGAGAACAAGACCACCGTGTCTGACTTTGTCACTCACGAGCCATATGACAGGCAGAGTAGCACACAGAGGACAAAGGCATACATCAATGAAGCAATGGCAGAGATCAAGGCAACCAGTCCAGAACTGTCAGCGACAGAATTAAAAATAATTAAGGCGGAACTATTAAAACAGCCAAGCATTAAAGCAGTGTCAGACAAACTAGGCAAGATTGTTAAACTGAACGACAAGATCAAACTGCCCATAAAGAATCTAAACACGCTCGTGGCAAAGGCAGATGCTATCAATAAACTAATAAATCTAGATCCAAAGGAAGCGGTGATGAGTTTCGTTCAAGGACAGGTAGCAAGTTTAAAAAATCAGGCGATTAGTGCAGTGAGGAGTTTCTTCCGATTTTAGGGAGTAAATATAGCATATGGCATACGGAGATTCAGGATCAGGCAACGGACTATCAAACAAGTCAGTGACCTTCAAGGGTTTCAGTTCACGTGCGGACAAGCAGAACTTCAAACTGTACGACTTCGAGGTAGCCAAGCAAGACCTCATTAACAGATTAAGTGTGCGTAAGGGCGAGAGGGTAGAGAATCCAGAGTTCGGCACCATCATATACGATGCCATATTTGAACCATTCACAGAACAACTCAAGGACGCCATAGTGGAGGACATAACCGCTAATTTGAACGCAGATCCACGTATTTCCACAGAGGAGATCTTGGTCACGGAAGCGGACAAGGGCATAGCCATACAGGCCACTATAACCTATGTTCCTCTGAACATCACAGAGAAACTGAGATTCAACTTCGATGAGAATTCGTTGTTACGCCTATCTTAATATACGCACATTTCCTAACATATAAATACCATTGTAATTACAATGGCCACAACAGATAGACAGAACAGATTATTAGTAGCGGAAGATTGGAGGAAGATCTACCAGGCTTTCCAACAGGCAGATTTCAAATCATACGACTTCGAGACCTTGAGAAGGACCATGGTGGCCTATCTCAAAGAGAACTACCCAGATGATTTCAACGATTTCGTTGAGAGTTCTGAGTACGTGGCACTGATAGATCTGATCGCATACATATCACAGGCACTTTCATTCAGGGTTGACCTCAACGCCAGGGAGAACTTCCTAGAGACTGCAGAGAGAAGGAACAGTGTTCTAAGACTGGCGAGGTTGATCAACTACAACGCCAAGAGAAACAAACCTGCAACGGGAATGTTGAAGATAGATTCGATATCTACAACACAAGATGTTCAAGACAGCACAGGAACAAATCTGGCAAACTCAAACATAATTTGGAACGATTCGGCAAATGCAAACTACAGAGAGCAGTTCACAACCATATTAAATGCGGCCAATCAAACAGGACAACTTTTTGGCAATCCTAGGGAATCAGGCACCATAGGTGGAATTACAACAGAAGTTTACACATTGAGTTCAAACCAATTGGACCTACCCATATTCAAGTTCCAGAAGTCAGTGGGAGGCATATCGAGATCATTCGAAATTGTATCAAGTACCATAACAGATTCAGACAGCATATACGAATCATCACCTGTGCCTGGCACAGGATTGACCTACACTTATAGGACCGACGGATCCGGAGACAGTTCCAACAACACAGGATTCTTCTTCCTGTTCAAACAAGGGACAATGCAGAACCAAGAGTTCAATGTGGACACAGCGATCACAAATTATGTTAAAAGTATTGAAACATCCAACATAAACGACACGGACGTGTGGCTGTACAAGTTGGACCAGTTCGGACAGTTGTCTGAATCTTGGACCAAGGTGCCATCATTGTCAGGCAACAATGCCATTTATAACTCCCTGTCAAAAGCAGAGAGAAACACTTTCAATGTAGTGACCAAGAACAACGACGCGATTGACTTTGTGTTCGGAGACGGCAACTTCTCAAACATACCTCTGGGCAACTTCAGGACCTACTACAGAGTCAGTGACAACGCCAAGTATGCGATACAGTCATCGGACATGCAGAACGTACAGTTGACCGTGCCATACACGGACGCCAACGGTGCACAGCAGAGTTTGACCATGAGTGTGGGCCTCAAGGCCAGCGTTTACAATTCAGCGGCGACCGAGTCAAATGACTCAATCAAAGAGAAAGCGGCACAGGTATACTACTCACAGAACAGGATGATCACGGCAGAGGACTACCAAGTGGTACCTTTGAGTGCGTCACAGGAGATAGTGAAGGTTAGATCCGTTAACAGATCAGCATCAGGTATAAGCAGGGCAAAAGAGATACTTGATCCTACAGGAGCATATTCGAACGTGAGCGTGTTCGCCGAGGACGGCATACTGTACAGGGAGGAATCAGTACAGCAGTTCACTTTCACATTCAACAACAGGAGTGACATACAGTCCACAATAGACACATCTGTTGAAGCAAAATTGAAAGAAGCATACGCCAGACAGTTCTACTACTTGAAGTACGGAACCAAAGATGCCAGCACACTTTCCGCAACATGGAATTCAACTACAACATCTACGAACACCAACACAGGTTATTTCACTTCCGGTGGAGCGTTGGTCATAGGTGATTATGCAACTTCCAACATGAAGTTCGCTAAACCAGGTGCATTGGTAAAATTCACAGCGCCAGACACAAGGAAGTTCCTGAACGGTACATTGGTAACATCGACCACGGACAACGCAGAAGACAGGTTATGGGCCAAGATAGGTGAAGTGGTTCTTGATGGAGCCAACGGCGGAGTAGGAAACCTAGAGTCGGGTGTTGGTCCAGTAACACTTAATAACATAGTGCCAAACGGTTCTGTAATCAATGCAATAATTCCAAATCTGACCACATCGTTCAGTGCAACGCTCGAAGCAGATATGATAGACAGGATAGAGGCCTATGAGGAATTTGGTTTACGATATGACACAGATTCAGAAACATGGAAGGTAATCACTTCTACGAACCTAAGCACCAGTTCAACATTCAGTCTTGGTAACACAGGTTCAACCACAGGAACAAACGCGGATGCCAGTTGGTGGTTTAAATTTACCAACAACGGAAACACCTACACTGTACAATACAGGAAACTGGATTACATTTTCGAATCAGAGTCGCAGAACAAGTTCCACTATGACGTGGAAGAAAAAATTTACGACTACACAACAGGCAGGAGTGTGAAAGACACGGTAAAAATACTAAAAACAAACAGTATCGTTTCAACAGGAAACAGTGTTGGATACCCAATCACTTGGCAGGTAGTTGATGTGGTGACAGAGGTAGACGGTTTCCAGGACAACAGGAAAGTTAAGGTTGGTTTCTTTGATGCGGACGATGACGGTGTTGTGGACAATCCTGAACTGTTTGACATATACGTTGAACCAACACTTTCAGAATCCACAAAATTCGTTTTCTTTGAGAAGTACACATCATATGACGCAATTGAAAGATTCAGACCATACGCATCAACCAACTTCATTGTTGCTGAAAAGGAAACAGACATAAATTTAAACACGTCGACTTATACAGACGAGCAATTATTTTACTTCTATGACAGCGCCGAGGACGTGATCAAGAAGTACAGTTCTACAACTAATACTTTGACCACGACAACGGACTACACAGCAAGGAAGGGCAGGAGTTCAATTAACTTCCAATACAAACACCATGCCGGGCAGGAAACCAGGATAGATCCCAGCGTGTCTAACATTGTTGATGTGTACCTATTGGAGAGGACCTATGATAACCTGTTCAGGATATGGTTACAGGAAGGCGGATCGAAACCAATTGTAGCAACAGCAGACCAGTTGAGAATCAACTACTCAGGCACACTCGATCCATTGAAATCTTTATCTGATCAAATCATTTACCATCCAGTAAAATACAAAATTTTGTTTGGTTCAAATGCAGACGAACAACTACAGGCAACTTTCAAGGTTGTAAAAAATCCAAAGACCAATGTGTCAGACGCAGTGATCAAGACCAGAGTGATCGCCGCGATAAACGAATTCTTCGCACTGGACAACTGGGATTTTGGAGACGCTTTTTATTTTACAGAATTGGCCGCTTACATACACAATGAACTAGCACCAGACTTGTTGACAGCGGTCATTGTGCCCAACCAGTCAGGACAGGGTTTTGGGTCCTTGTTCCAAATTGACTCAGCGGCAGACGAGATTTTCATCAGTGGGGCCACCGTTGATGATGTGTCAATCATAACAGCACTGGGAGCCAACCAACTGGCGTCTTCTGGCACTGTGGTCACATCAACATCAACTGCCACGACCAACACCACGACAGGATCAGCAGTGTCAGGCTCTACTACAACAGGTTCCGGTTCAAGCACCGGCAGTAGTGGGTCAGGATACTAATGGCAGACAATCCCACCAACGCTTTAACCAATAACGAAGTTGTCAAACAGGACAACAACGAGTACAGGCGTACAGTTCAGCACCTACCTGCTTTCTACAGGACAGACGCCAATCAACGTTTCCTGGCCAGCACAATGGATCCGTTGGTACAGAAAGGTTCACTGGAGAGACTAGACGGTTACATAGGAAGACAGGATGCTTACACAAGAAAAGTCAGTGACAGATATATCACTGCCACAAGTAGAGATAGGTTCGCATATCAGTTAGAGCCTACTGTGACATATACAGACAGAGACACAACATCGGTCAATCCCGAAGATCAAGTCAAGTTCACCGGAACGTACGATGATTACATAAACCAGATCAAGTACTTAGGAGGCAAGGTCAATAACCATGACAGATTGAACAAAGAGACTGTGTACTCATGGAACCCGGCGATAGACTATGACAAATTGGTCAACTACAGAGAGTACTACTGGATACCAGAAGGGCCTGGAGCATTAGAGATAGATTCGGTTGGACCCAGTGCGGTTATCGAGTATTCGGTTGAGAATTTGGCACAAGGGGCCTACAACTTTACACACAGGGAGAACGAGAATAATCCCATACTGACGCTTTACAGGGGAAACACTTATAAGTTTGATGTGAACGCCAAAGGACATCCTTTCTGGATAATGACCGAGCCATACAAGAGCAAGGTATCAGAGGACGGCTCTACATCAACGATATTCGATACGGGAGTCACCAACAATGGAGCAGATTACGGAACTGTTACATTCACAGTTCCCACCACAGGTGCACCAGACACTTTATACTATCAGTGTGGAAACCATGATGCCATGTACGGCATATTACAGATACGAGATGTTGTAAGCACTACTTCTATCAACGTAGAAGATGATATCATAGGTGTAAAAAACTATAGCCTAAGGACTTTAGATCTTTCAAATGGCATGAAAATTAAATTCACCAATTCGTTGGTACCATCGGCTTACCAGAATAAAGAATATTACGTAGAAGGAGTTGGTGATTCTATCACACTTACTGATGTTGAAGACTTGATTACACCTGGCAGTTACGCTACAGAATCAACTATACTCTATGACCAAGTAGGATACGATTCACGACCATATGCGAAAGCGTACTACACTCCAGACAACAAAGACTACATCACAATCAAGAGGGATTCTCAGGATCAAAATGCATGGTCTAGATACAACAGATGGTTCCATAGAGCAGTTATTGAGGAAACTGCAAGGATAGGTGGGCACACTCCTGTGCTTAATGAGGACGACAGGGCAAAAAGACCCATCATAGAATTTGACTCTGGATTAGAACTTTACAATCATGGAACTGTTGCTAAAAAATCAGTGACACTTTATGACACAGTGACCACAGACGCCTTCAGTGATGTTGTCAAGCAGACTGGTTACATCATTGACGGACTAGCACTTGCTAACGGAATGAGGGTAGTGTTCGCGGCGGACACGGATCCCATAGTAAAGAACAAGATTTATGATGTGAATTTCGTCACAGCGGGAGATTCTACACAGGTCATAAACTTAACAGAGGCATCTGATGCCACGCCAACCAGCAATGATTCTATTTTCATAGAGTTTGGAACAACAAACCAGGGAAAAACTTTTTACTACGACGATACTACTGAAACTTTTGAAGAAGCACAACAGAAAACAGGCGTCAACCAACAGCCGTTGTTCGGTATGTGGGATAACAATCACATCTCGTTCGATGATGCTACGACATATCCCAATTCAACTTTCGCTGGAGCAAAGGTTTTTGCTTTCGCAACGTCTGACACGGCAACCACTGACACGGTGCTTGGTATCAAGGTAAAATACAACACCATCAACAACGTGGGAGACATCGTATTCGATTCAGATCACACATCAGGAACCTTCACTTACAAGAGCGGAACGTCCACAATCACAAAGAACTTGGCCGAGGGTCACTTGCACTACACGACAGGCAGGTCAACGCACAATTCAAGGGGTGCCTGGATCAAAAGGACGACGGAAAGCAAACAGCGGGTGATCAGGACTTTCATAGTCGACGCAACTGAGAAGCAGTTGTTCCCCGTTGACTTCTACAAGAATTCAGCGGACCTAACAGATCTTGAATTATCGGTATCGGTCAATGGTTCGCGTAAGACACTGACCACCGATTACACACTAGAAACAGGAACAAAAAACAAATACGTAAAATTTAATAACGCCCTGGAAGTCGATGATCAGATCCGGATTGCAGGACATAGTAGTGCTGAAAAGATCGCTGACAAGGGCATATACGAGATCCCGGAAAATTTAGCGACAAACGGTCTCAACCAACAGTTGGGCACATTTACATTTGGTCAGATACTGGCCCATGTCAGAGACATACTTGACAAGAATCAAGATGTTACAGGAGCGATACCAGGACTTTCAAATCTACGAGACAAGCCAGATGCGAGATTGAAAGGCGGTAGCATACACCAACACGAAGGACCATTGCTTCCGGCCATATTTGGTTTGGCGGATCAGAATTCCAACATGATTTCGTCAATAGATTATGTCAGCCAGGAATACGAGAAATGGTACAACGCATTCTTAACACATACAACAGGTACGGCATACGAGGGAGTTGCCGCTGACAGGGTTGACGAGATAATCGCGGCCATAACACCAGGTAGAAATAGTGGTTTCCCGTTCTACTACGAAGACATGGTAGGTTGGGGAGAAAACGTTTCAACCAGATCATACACAGTGATGGGATCATCACAGACAGACTATGCACTGGACTCACAACACGACATAACGACTTTGAGCAATAGGGCAGTCTATGTTTACTTGAATGATGTGCAGTTGTTGTTGGGCACAGATTACACTTTCAGCACAACAGACGACAGTGTCAGCATTAGCAAGGCCCTAGCCGAAGGTGACAAGATTGTTATCAAAGATTACACAGACACCACAGGCAGTTACATGCCACCGTCGCCGACTAAACTGGGAATGTATGCCAAGTTCACACCGGAGACATTCACAGATACCACGTATCTCACAGACACGGCAGTGATCCGTAAGCACGACGGTTCCATAATCAAGGCGTATGGAGATGAACGTGATGATTTAATATTAGAGTTAGAAAAAAGGATCTACAACAACATCAAAGTAACCTATGATGCCACTTTGGTAGACATACACGATGTGTTGCCAAGTGCTTTCACATCAACGGAGTACACACTACAAGAAGTGGACGGGGTGATGGGACCAGACTTCTATCAGTGGGCAGGCCGTAACAATGTGCAGTACATCAACAACACTGCGTTCACGGAGGGATCACCTTTCACGTACAATTATGCTAGATCAAAAGGCAGACTGATTGATGAGAACCTACCAGGACACTGGAGAGGCATATACAAATATTTCTACGACACAGATGCTCCACATGTTAGGCCATGGGAGATGCTGGGCCATTCAGAGAAGCCTAGCACGTGGGACGCGACCTACGGAACCGCTCCATACACATCAGGTAATGATGTATTATGGAACGCTGTTGCAACACAGACAGGCAGATACGGGAAACCTTCGATCAGGGACTACCTACCTGTTGACGCATCAGGTAATCTTTTAGATCCACTGGCGGCGGGACTAGTTGACAACTTTGATATACCAGGAAGACAGAACGCATGGAAGTTTGGCGATCAAGCACCAGCGGAGACGGCATGGAGGAGATCCAGTGCTTACCCATTCACGGTCATTAAAGCATTGGCACTGACTAAACCTGCTAAGTTCTTCTCTAATCTTTTTGATCCATCTAGATTGACGACGAACGTTGCAGGTAACCAGATCAACACAGATACTGGTATTAGGAACACACTAGCAACAGCGAAATATCATCTAGAAACGGAAACAAATACAGCAACAGGTGTAACGACAAGATACCAGACGGCAGGATACCAACCCTTTGTGGTCAATTACATGATATCGAGGAACATAGACAGTAAAACTTTCTATTATGATAAGATGAAGAACTTATCTGTACAACTATCCTACAAGTTGGGCGGATTCACCGACAAAGACAACATAAAAATCTTAACAGATAGTGTGTCACCAGGATCTAAGTCAGGATCAAAATTCATCCCGGATGAAAACTACAAGATACTTTTCAGGACATCAAATCCTGTAGAGAGTTTCCAATATTCTGGTGTGCTGATAGAGAAGAACACAGATATCAGTCAGGATGGTTCCACTATACTGGGAGGATACAAGGTGTTGGGTTACAGCACTACCAAACCATATTTCAATTTCAACTATCCGGTCAAGACCACGACAGCAACAGCAGTGTCTGTCGAGGGATCAGCGGTAGTAGAGCAGTACACCGCATACCAAAGTATCACACACACCATCCCATATGGTCACGTGTTTGACACTATACAGGATGTTGCTGATTTCTTGTTTGGCTATGGACAATGGCTTGAATCACAAGGATTCCGATTCAACAAGTTCTCGAACGAAATAAAAGAAACACTAAACTGGTCAAATGCTGTACGAGAATTTTTATTTTGGACCACACAGGAGTGGTCACCAGGATCAGCAATAACCGTTTCTCCGGCCGCGGATGGTTTCGAACTAGACACCAACAACAGCATTGTGGGGAAACTGAGAAACCTGGCAGGAGACTATTCACTACTAGACTCCGGCGGTAGGAAGATAGATGTCAGTGAGATATCTACCAAAAGAATAGGTAAGACTTTTGAACTAGGGATCAAATCCGACACCGTTGGACTGTACAACATAGCACTTAATACCGTACAGAAGGAACACGTTTTGTTGTTTGACAACAGCACAGTGTTCGCAGACATCATTTATGATCCATTCACAGGATTCAGACAACAGAGATTGAAACTGGTGGGTTGGAAGACAGGAGGGTGGAATGGAGACTACTACGCACCTGGCTTCGTGTTTGACGCCGCACAGGTCACATACTGGACGGCCAACACAGACTACAGGATCGGCGACAGCGTGGAGTACCAAGGCAAGTTCTACGTGGCAAAAGTCAATCACAACTCGGGTGCTACTTTTGAAAAAACCAACTGGACGCTTAAAGATGAGAAACCAGCACCACAGTTGATACCCAACTTCGAGTACAAGATAGCACAGTTCAACGACTTCTATGATTTAGAGACCAACAACTTCGACGAATCGCAACAGCAGTTGGCACAGAGGCTCACAGGATACCAATCAAGGGACTACCTGGAGAACCTTTTCGTCAATGACGTGTCGCAGTACAAGTTCTACCAAGGCTACATCAGGGAGAAGGGCACACAGAACGCCATAGACAAGATATTGAAGGCCAAGTACGAGGGAGAGGACATCACTCTGGACCTGTATCCGGAATGGATGATACGTACAGGTAACTTCGGTAACACAGATTCCATAGAGAACATACAGATAGTCTTGAAAGATGACGAGATCACAGCAGATCCACAGAGCATTGAATTGTTGGACACATCCAATGACACGGTTGAATATGCAAGATCGGATGGGATAGTCAAAGACAACTTCTACTACAAGCCGGTTGAGTACACGGCATCGACCACATTCAAGAGATTGGACTACACAAAAGAAGGCGTCAGCAGGGACACAGCACAGGTGTTCAAGACCGCAGGATATCCTCAACCGCAACAGGTACAACACACTGCGTTCAACATCGACGAGATACTGAATTTGGACATGAACGCTGTAACAACACATGACCTGATATGGGTTGCCAACAAGAGCAATAATGATTGGGACGTGTTCAGGATCACCAGTGCTGGCATAAAGATAGCAGATCTACACTTGATAAATGATGCCTCACAGTTGGAGATCACGTTCACTGGCTCCCACAACTTGACGGCAGGCTCAACAACGACACAGGCGGACTACTTTGGCATATCCAACAGCGAGGAAGCAACACTCAACGGTGTGTACCAGATCAGTGCAACACCTGATCACAAGACGGTGATCATAGATTACGACGGCAACGTGGGATTCATCCCCGCACTGGAGGACGGATCAACGGCAGACAGTTACGGAAACATCTACAAGTTCATATCTGTTAGGTTGGCGTCCATGGACAATGTAAATGATTTAATAGATTTCGAGAACTACACAGACAAAAATGACGCCATAGAACAGCCGGGAGACAAGGTGTTCGCGGACGCGGACAGTTCAGGACTGTGGCGTGTGTACGAGAAACAGGATCCATACACGTCAGCGATAGTACTATCACCAGATGCCAGCACAGCAGAACAGGAGTTCGGCCACAGGGTTGTGGCACGTAATGACGGAAGGACAGTGATAGCATCAGCACCAGGTAAAGGACAAGGTGAGGTGCATTTCCTGTTCAGGTCTTCGACGGAAGCAGGAGCCACTTTACAGACGCAGTCAACAGCAACGATGACAGACAACGACGACAACACCAGTAGACTTGGTGAATCTTTGTCTATCAGCACAGATGAGAATTTTGTGGTTGCTGGCGCACCATACACCAACGCAGTAGGCGCCGACGGTAGCACAAGGTTCCTTGATTCAGGACTTGTAAAAATTTACATATGGGATCCAAGCACATTCAAATATGGTTTACTTGACACTGTAAGGGCACCAACAGATGGTTCTACGTTAAATGAGAATGCTAACTTTGGATGGTCACATAAAATTTCTGAGCCAGGTGCAAGTTCAGTGAGGACAACAACAGACAAGTATCTATTTGTATCAGCACCAGGCCATGACAATGATCAAGGTAGGGTGTACATGTACACATGGGGAGTGGGTGCGGACGGATCAACCTATGACACATGGACACAGGACTACACAATAGAGGCACCAGCGGGTGGTTCCGGACAGAGATTCGGACACAGGATTCAGGCCAACGACAACGGTGACATACTGGCTGTCAGCTCACTGGCACCTGGCAACGCGGGCAAGGTAGAGATATTCATCAAGACGTCACAGAGCAATGATGGTAGCACACAAAATTCATTCGCACTGGCACAAACCCTGACAGGTGTGGCATCAGATGGTTCAAGCATTAACACAGCATTTGGCGAATCCATAGCAATGAGCAAAGACGGCA
>CAJQJC010000045.1 GCA_905478565.1 uncultured Candidatus Pelagibacter sp.
ATGTTCCTGATACAGATGAGAACACGGCCGCATAAAGTTGTCGTCTAGTACTTGCAGTTGCAACTGTTGTTGTTCCAAAGTTAGTTGGGTTTCTCATAAGACCAATTCTTCTGAAGTCGTTACCAACACCAATATCAGATGTGCCTTCAACACCAACAAGTGATTTGTTTAACATCACATAGAAAGCACCTAACTCTTTAAGTGCGTCAGCGCCATGACCGCCTTTAGGCGGAATAATTACATTAATGTTTGCGCCAGAACCAGCACCACCAGCGTTTGTGGCAGTGATGATATCAGCATTTGTAATATATGCATAAGTATATCCTGTTCCAGCAGTTGTAATAGAAACTGCCGATACAGCACCAGAACTAATTGTTACTGAAGCAACTCCAGATGAACCGTCACCACGAATAGGGATTGCAGAAATGGTAGAACCTGAAGATGTAGTATAACTAGAACCACCAGCAACAACCAAGGCTGTGTCTAATGCACCATCAACGGCAGCCGCTGATACAGTAGAGTCAGTTGAACAATGAATGAAGTCTGTTGACATAAAGTTAAGAGTTTCAGCAGATGTTAATGAGTACATATACTTCCAGCGATAACCATCAGATGTACTAAAGATTGAGTTTGATGTAGAAGTTGGTTCTACTGTTGATGCTGTTGCACCATCATTCTCAATAACTTTGTAAACTGCATATGAACTATTCATTACAACATATGTTGCATCAAAAAGATTTGTTGCACCACTATTTGCGGCATTTGATGAACTGATATTGTGTTCGTACATATCGTAAGTTGTACCTGTTGTCCAGTTTCTTCTTGGTATACATCTTGAAACATCGGATGATGAAATCAGTTTTGCTCCCAACATATCGTCCCAATTATAGAACTCTGAAGTTACATCATCATTCGGTGTCGGCGGTGAAGCGTCTGTTCCTTCTGCGATTGTGTTTCCCTGTGCATCAACATCTGATGCCCAGGCGTGTGCTCTTCCTATAAACAAATAATATGTTTCAGGTGATGCTTCCGAAAAGGATTCAACGAACTGTTCCGCATTATTTATTCTGAATTTATTTGTGATAATTGCTGCCATTAGTTTTCCCTATACTTTATATCTATTTATAATGATTTACTAAGCGCTTTTCGTTACTTCTGTAGGAAAAGCGAAGTTAATTCTGTGGTTCTGGCTTGATTTGGTTCCGTTGATGTCTGACAATCTCATTGTTTCACCATCTACATTACTATTTAGTGTGCCTGTAAAGCGCAATGTGTTCCAATCTTTGATTGTCGTACTCCAAGAATCTGATTGTGGATGTTGTAAAACACCAGATTCATTTTCTAATAATATCTCTCCATCACCAGCACCGCCCTCTAAAGTGATTGCATTGTTAGCCGAGAAGGTTGTAAATGCACGGTCACTTAAATTTTTAACTCTCGGCCCGCCGTATGCGAAACCGTTTCTTACTTCTACATCACGAACTGTATAACCTTCGTTTCTAAAATTAACGACTAGATTACCAACTTCATTTTCTAACTCTATCTGGTCGGCACTTGTTGCGCTTTCATAGATAAGGTTATCTTGTATTATAACCGGTCTTAAATCATAGAAACTATTTCTATTTCTTTTTTCTAATTCGAGTGTTGTTTCTGGTGTCAAGTTTACATCTACTTCACGAGCATTGTAATGCGAACTTGTAAATGCATCTGCAACAGCAACAGGATATCCTGCACTTGCGGCCGCTCTTGTTCGTTTTGTTAATCCGTCTAGTTGTGTGCCACCAAATGAACTACTAAGAGCTGCACCTGTTCTTCTACCAAATATTGTGTTGAATAAAGTATTCAATCTCATGTAAATCGGACTGTCTGAAGTTCCTGAGAATAGTCCACCAGAGATTGTAGAACCAACAGGTTGTCTGATTTGAGCGCTTAATGATGTTGCAATATTTACTTCACCTGTTACATAAAATCCACTTGGGTGAACTGCTCGTTTAAGTGAATCCCTCCACTTGTTGATACTTTCAGAAACTTTAATTACATAAGAATAATCTTGATAGTATAAACTGTCTTGTATTTTTTTAGAACTTTCTGATACATGGCCATCTTCACTAATATATTTTCCAGAAGTAGTAATTTGAGGATTAATAGATGTTGTTGCTGTAAGTGGGTCAGATTTTGCTACAATAGCAGTTTCGCCGCCAGAGAATGTAACTGTATCTCCAATCTCTAATGAACTTGTTGTTGCTGTATATTTTAAAAGAGGTGCAGTAAAGTCTACAACTGTTCCTGTCGCACCACTTATATCAGATGTAAATGTTTCATCTTCAGTAACACTACCCGAAACTGTTTTAAGAACGGCATAGTGAGGGAATGAAAGTGTTGGCGCTGATGTGTAATTAATTCCATGTTCAACAATATTCAATGATGTTGCTTTACCAATATCATCACCAAATGGTATAACTGTTGCACTTGCGCCAGTAAATGTTTCAGACAGGGCTCTTCCGCCTTGTTCAAATTCAATTCGACCTGCACCAACATCAGTTGTTGCTGCTTGCAAAGTAACTGTTGTTTCTGATTCGTCTAATATATTTCCTGCACTTTGTTCTAACTCGATAAGACCTGCATTACCCTCTAAAGCAATACCCGCCATTCTTTGTTTGTTTGTGTTACTTTCTAAACCTAAGAATCTATCACCAACAGTAATTGTTGCAGTAGGTAAAGAAGTATAACCACCACCAGATGAAATCATTCTTATATCTGTAATATCACCATCACCAGATTCTTGAACTATCTTACCATTATCTTCCATTATTACATGGTCTGTCGCTTCCATATCATAAGGTAAGTTTGGTTCATGGTCTTGATTGACAATGTAATCTCTTTCAGAAACTTGATTGCCGTTGTCGGTTTCTGCCAACATATGACCAACTTCGTTTTCTAATTCTATTTTGACTTCTGTGTCATTGTGATGTGAAGCAGAGTCTAAGAATTTGTGTTCTGTGCCGTCTGCATATGTTTCTAATAGTAAATCACCAGAACCGCTTCCTGTAATTGTTCCTTCTTCTAACTCTACATGAATATCAACACTTCCTGTTTCTGGTGCAAATCCGCCATTCACAATAGCAATTTTTGCTTCAGCACTTCCAGAACTAAATGTTATTGTGTCGCCTATCTCATAATCTGTACCAGCAGCATTTACAATGACTTCATCTACACCACCCTCTTGTATATCGAGAACCTGTACACGAGCGCCTTCGCCTGCGCCACCAGTTAGAGTTGCCTCATCACCAACAGTTAGTGTGCTTCCAGCACTTGTAATTGTAGTACTTGATAATACTTCACTTACAGACATCTTAATAATTGTGTTTACATCAGCATTACTTACACCCTGAACAACTTGCCCACTAACAAAAGTTCCTGTTGTGGTTTCAGGATTAATTTCTACTTCAAGAATCTCAACATTACCTTGTTGAAACTTTGTAACATTTTCTACAATTGCAGTTGCCTCATTTATAATATCGGATGCAGGATTGTTTGACTGTGTAATTGTTTGACCAACTAAAAGTTGACTGTTATTTACAGCCTGTGCTTCTGTTTGTGTACAACGAATAAAGTTTTGTACCGACCACTTTCCGTCTGATACTCGTAACATATCATTCGTTGGCAGATAGACCTCAGATGATTCATTAAAAAGTAATCTAAAAAATGCCTTATGCGCCTTTGATGTTCCCTTTACACGATATAAAGATTTAATGTTCTTTATTAGTTTTCTTGTATCTACACTATCGTGTGTGTCTGTAGGAATTGTGTTAAGAAACTCCTCTTTCATCTGAGTTAAGAAATCACTTATCGTGTGGTCTGGGTCAGAGTAGTTCAGAAGTTGTTGAAGATTCTCTACAGGGTTTGCACGATACTTGCCAACTTTTGCAGTTGCACCGGATGTTGAACCTGTTACAGTTTCTCCTGTAATCCATGCATTGTTGGATGAAACAAATAAACGAGAGTTGCCTGTTATATCTTCCGCAAGAACTGTAGAAGTGGCACCAGATGTTGAGCCTGTAATTGTTTCATTTTTGGCAAATGAACTTGTGATTGTATTTGTTTCTTCAACAAGTTGACCACCAGCATCTAGTCCATGCACATCTGTCTGATTTAGTAGTAAGTAGTTAGTTGCTGTTCCTTCAGTTTCTAAAAGAATATTATCTACTTCGGTAATATCTGTTAAGTTTAATTCTGCCGACTCCATGAATAGGAAGTAAGACGACAGAAATTCTGTAAACTTAGGATGGTCCTCTAAGACATATTGAGGTACTTGTTGTTTGACAAGTGAGGATAGTTTCCTCTTGTTAGTTTTGTATTTTGTTGCCATTGATTAAGAGTAACTAGATGTTGTCGTATATGTTGTTCCTGCCTGTGAACTTCCACTTTCAATGCCATCAACTTCACCAGTTATTGATGAGTTAGATGTATCAATAGATAGCACTTGATTTCTTACTGGTACAATATCATTAGAACTTGGTGTTGCAAATACTCTTATCTGTGTACTTGTTGCACCATCTACATTTGAAATACTTGTAATGTGTGCAGATGTAAGAATTACTTCACCTGTTGAATAATTTATAGTACCGTATGTTGTGTCTGTATAAACTCGTGTTGTTCCGCTTAGATAATATAATCTTAAATTACCGGCACCATCATCATCTAAGAAATGTTCGTTTAGTGAACTGTCATTGTTTACCTTGAAACCAGATGACGAGATAACACCGCCGCCAGAAGCATTATGTCCAGAATGAGGATTATACAATGCATTGTTATAACTAAGTGTATATTTTAGTCCTGAATTTAGTGTTGGTGTAAAATACTTGTACATCTTCACAGTTGTGATATTACTTAGAATAGATGTATCGGCGTCATTGACTGCCTCTATTAATTTTGAGTATCTAAACATGCCAGCAAAGTCCTCTAGTGTGTCGTTATTATAACTTGCAATCTTTGTTAAAACATTCGTTTGAAGTGTAGATACATCTTTTGTCGTTTTGCCTGAATTATATCTGAAGTTGACAACAAGTGTAATGTAAGTTGTTTCGGGGTCAATAATCACAGGTGTTACTGAAGCAACAGCATATGATTTAAGACTTGTTACAATGCTTTCTTTTGTTGCAACTGTTAGATTTGACCCTGATTTTGCCTTGATTGAAATATAAACTTTACCATAGTCAGGAGTTTCTGCATCTTCACCACCATAAACTTGAACAGCCTGTGCGTTTGCATATAAACTCTTAACAAGAGTCTTGTAATCTTCAGCAGTAACCGCTCTATCTTGTGCAGAGTAATCTCTCGGTGCATTATACTTAATAGAAGTAATTGACTCAAGCCCAGTTCCGCCTGAAGCATTACTGACTGTTGTGATTGTTGCACTTGAAAAGCCACCAATTGTTCCCGACAGACTAAATGTTGTAGCACCATTCGGAGCATCTCTGTTGCCGTTGATGTAATCTAATATGACAATGTTACCATCTTCAATTGCCTTACCTGTAACTCCGTCACCAAAATAAACTTCAAAACGGCCGCCTTCTACTTCTTGTAAAAAGTAAACTTTAGATGTTGAGTCTAGTCCTGTAATACCAGTTGCAAGTGTGTATGTGTTTGTTGTTGCATCAGAAGATGATTCTTGAACCTTAACAGTTAATGTTGTTGTGTCGACACTATCGTTTGGTATAATAAATCTCTGGTCAATATCAGATGTGTTTGCAGTATACTTGTAGTTTAAATATGAACCCTCGTAGATAGTCAGATTACTAAATTGATATACTCCAGAAACAGGCGTGATACTGACATCAGCGTTATTTACAAAACTATAAGACTGACCATCGACTGTTGTTGTAAACTTAGTTCCTCTTGACATTGTGAGAGAAGCGCCAGAGGCATTATTGACTAGAACATTAATAGTAGCCGTTGAGGATGTACAACTTGTTGGAGTATAACCAACTTGTTTTGCAAGTGATACAACACTAGAACGCAAGTCTGCACTATCAAGGTACATTTCGTTTGCAAGCATGTTTGCATTGTAACCAAGGTAGTGAGTATTATATGCTAGTACATCAAGAAGTACTGACATACCAGAACCTTCGAAGTCGTAGTCTGTAAATTCGTCTTGTTGTGATAAAAATGTTTTTAAGTTAGACTTGATGCCATCAAAATCTAATTCTGAAATTTCTAGTTTAGTTGCCATAGGTTATCTCAATCTCTCTAAAAAGGATTCTACTACTACAGGGTCAGGATAATTCTGTACATAAAAAGATATTTGAACATTATATCCATTTCTTTCAAACTCTGGTTGTGTATGTACTTGAACTAATCTACATCTTGGTTCGTAATTGTTAATTAAATTTTCTATTTGTTTTGTGATTACATGATTCATTTGAGGAGTCATTAACTCAAACAACATTGCTCTCAAATTAGAACCAATTTCGGGGTGGAAGGGTTTTTCGTAGTGATTAGTGTTGATTAGATTTCTCACACTTCTTTTTACTGATTCTGCATCAGTAATCTTCTGAATATCTTTTGTTGCAGTATTCTGTTGAAAGTCTAAATTGAGGTCCTTAAAAATCTTAGAACTTCTTGTACTTTCGTTAGTTTGTGTGGCGTCATATCTTGACATTTAGATTCCCATCCTTTTGTAATATTTATATCTTACCCAACGAAAACATCACCAGAACCGCCTGTTCTAGTGTGTGTACAACTGTCTGCATCTCCAGTTCTATTAATTGCAATCCCACCAGCAAACACAGTCGAACTTCCATTTGCGGTTGTAACACCAGCATGAACATTTGGAGATACCCCGTGCGTTGTAACTGTAGACCCGTTTACTGAAATTAACTTATCGTTTGCAAAGACAGTTGACTGTGCAGTAGAACTAACTGTTCCGCCACCAGTATTAGCATCCGTCTTTCGTTGTACGGCTGCCATTACTTCTTCTTCTTAGCAGTAGTCTTTTTCTTCTTAGGTTTTGCTTTTAATCCGTCCAGGTCTTTTACAACTGGGTTTGCAGGATTCTCATGAGGCGCATTTGCAGCTTTAATCTTTTCCTCTTTAGTTAAGACAGGAGCAGCTGGTTCAACAACTTCTTCTACGACCTCTGGTTTTGTTACTAGTGGTCTTTTAGTTGCTACATAACCTTCAGGTAAAATAACTTTACCTCTTTTGATTAATTTTTCACGATTACTTAAATGTCTTGCCTGAATAAGTGCCTTATCGCCGCCCTCATAAGCAACAGCATGTCCTTCTTTCATTAGAACTTCAGTAACAGTTTTTCCATAAATTGTTTTAAAATCACCAAGAATACGACCAAACTTACCTTTCATATTCTCTCCACCTTTTGTTACCTGTGATATTAAAATAGCCTCATCGCCTAATAGTGAGTTTAGTCTTTCTTTCGCCGCAAGACCAAATATCTTTTCAACTTTATCGCTGGTTCTGGACTCTGGAGTGTCAATGCCCATAATTCGGACTCTTTCATCTCTTAGCCATACACCAAATCCCAAGTCTAAGTCGATATCAACAGTATCGCCGTCTACCACTTTTACAATTTTGCATTTATACTCGTACATAGTTTTTTTCCTTTAATAAAGATTGCTTTTGATTTACATAAACTATTTATAAGTGCTTGACAAGAGGTTTGGATTAATGTATAATGCTTGTTATGAATAATGGGCGAATATCCAAGAAGGATATTGAAAACGATTTAGTACGAATATTTGAGAAATATCCAAAATCCATAGAAAAGGTGATTTCCATCTCTTTTAACCTGATTTTAGACTGTTTTGTGGTGATGTACGGCGAAAAAAAGACAATAAAGTTGTTAGATGACTCAAAAAAGTCAATTCATAACGGAAAACACACTCAAAAACAAAGAAAAACTCGAAAAACAACTAAAAGGAGTCAAAAATAGTGAGAAAACGCAAGGTTTTAACGGAAAAACGCAGAATTTTACTAAAGACAGAACACAGAGCATACAACAAACGACTTAGAGAACGATATTTGCACTCTGCTCAACTTTCTTTTGACGATTATGTCGACTATATTGATGGTTACTACAAAGGTTCGATACAAACTCAGTCTGTAAAGAGATATTCTATACCAAAAGTCAGAGAAACAGAAGAAATTCCTAGTCTATCTGCATTTAAAGAGTCTGCAACAGGCGTTGACTGGCTCAAACACAAAGAAAAACTAGAAATTAGTAAACAGTACACAGTAGTGCCTGCATATAACAAAGGTCCTTACATGGTTGTGCCTGTAGAAGAACTGCATACCGCAGGTAAGAAAGTATAGTGAATTGAATTCAACTTATTCCGTGCCATTTTTCAACCAAATAGTTAGCACAAACTTTGGGAATCGTGTATAATATGCTTATATTATGATGAAAAAGGATGAAATATGAAAGTTGGAAATAGAATGAAAGGTGGTCGCAGAGAGGACCGTATACACGCAAGATTTGAAAAAATGGTTGCAAAAGTAAACAAACTTGAGGCCGAGAATAGACGCCTTAAAGAATTACTGATTAATGCTGGCATAGATGGGTGGCATGTACCAGACCCACTTTTACAAAAAAGATTTGATGATATTATCGATAAGGCAAAATCAGACGAAATGCATAATCTAAGGGAGAAGTCGTTCAAATGAAGGTTACTGATAGAATAAACGCAATCATTCAAATACAAAAACTTGTTAAAATGTTTGATGATGCAGATGAACTTGAACTTCTAGTCAAAATGATTGAAGAGGCAAAACTTAAACTAAAGGAGTTAAAATGAAAACTGAAAAAATGAATAATGATGAAGTGCCTTGTTCTATGAAAATGCCAGAAACAGATGGTCAATCTGAATCTAGTAAACATGTAAGAAAAGAAATTGATGACTGGCTAAAAGAAGGCAATAAGAAAACTATCATACCAACTAAGGAGAATGAATGAAAAATACAATTATTATTATTCTACTTATTATTAATGCAATTATATGGAGTACTCTATGACTGGTGAAGAACAATTTATAACAGCGATTATTGAACAGGCAATTGAAGATTGTGCATACACAGGAACAAGTGCCAAGAAAATTAAATTCAAGATGGATGCTATTGACTGGATTGTTGGTAAACATCCCGAGTTCATAAACTACTGCAAGATGTTAGGTATGGACTATGAAATCATACGAAGTAAGATAGTCAACAATGTTGATATGTCTTATACACAAAAACAAAAATTCAAAATTAAAGACGAGGAGATTATACTTGCCTAGAAAACTAACTTACAGCGAAAAAGTTCGTGCGGCCGAAAAAAACAAAAACGGAATTGATTTTAAGTTTAATGAAGATTTGATACTTGCTGACATACAACAATATGTCGAAGCAACCTATGGTTCTCATTATGCTCAAACAAAGAGTTATCAAGCGACAGAAATTATTATTGACCAAGGTCATGGTACTGGTTTCTGTATGGGTAATATTATGAAATATGCTCAACGCTATGGTAAGAAAGAAGGACATAATAAGGCTGACTTGATGAAAGTTATCCATTATGCGATTATACAATTATCAACAGACCACTATAAGGATTGAAAATGAAGTGATAAAGTATTACGATAATTTTTTTACAAAAAAAGATTATATTAGTCTTTTAAGCCATATAGACACAATTGGCTGGAAAAACAGAGGACAAGATGTTATCGGAAATGAAAATGATTATTCAACACATTATAATCTCCAAGTAATTAATGAAACAGAAGGTGTAGAATACATGACAGGTATTGCGGCACCTTTATTCAGAGAGGCACTAGAAATAGTTAAAGAATCTATAGGTGAAGAATATTATCCTCATAACTTATATTTTAATAGTTACAAATATGGTGATGAAATACGAACACATGTTGACCGAGAAACATCAACTAAAAACAATAAGACTTTAATTATATACTGTAATAAAACTTGGAAAAAAGATTGGCACGGAGAAACTCTACTTTATGATGGTAATATTTTAAAAGGCGGTAATTTACCTATGCCTAACTCAGCAATACTATTTGATTCAAACATAGAACACTCGATGGCACCTATAAGTAGATATTGCAAAGAACTAAGAAACATATTAGTATTTCAACTAGAAGGAAAAAAGAAATGAATTTTGAAGAATTAAGTCGACAATTTGAAAAACTGTGGGTAGATTTATGTGAAGATGGGAAGAACGACCCACTTGCATGTGCTGGTATTATGATGGCTCAAGCCATGAGAATATACAAGTCAATGCTCACAGAAAACGAATTTAATATTATGGTAGAGACCATATTGAAATCTCGACCAGAGATTACTGCAATAGAAAAACCAACTTTAAATTAGTATGTACATTAAATCACCATTCAATGAAATTGATAATCAAGAAATTAATAAATTCTTAAAATCATGTTCATTTGTCACAATAGTATCATCAGATAATAATGGAAAAATGATTGCTAGTCATTTACCAATCAATATAGTCGATGATAACTCTTTACATGGAAAGATAATTGGACATCTATCAGTTGATAATCCACATTCTGAATTATTGTCAAAAAATAAGGAAACTTTAGTTATTTTTCAAAGTGAATCATCATATATTTCACCTTCTTGGACTGAAGAAAGGAAAGGTGTTCCCACTCAGTCTTTTATTGATATACATGTATATGGGACATCAAAAATAATAAAAGATCCAACTAAAATACATGAAATTTTAGATGTACAAGTGAATTCTCGTGAATCTAGACAAGAGGATTCATGGTCAAGTGACGAACTACCAAATAACTCTTATAAAAACTTACTAAACAATATAAATGGTATTGAGATTTCGATTGAACATCTTAGAGTGAATTATCGTTTGTTGCAAAACAAATCAAGTAAAGATATAAAGTCAATTCTTAAGAGTGATGAAATTTCTGATAACTTGCGGGAACAAATAAAGTTTGCAAACAAAATTTAATAAGTTACTCAAAGAAGATAAATCAAGAGTTACCTATAATGATTGGTTAGTAAAATATAAAGGCAAGACTGTTCATGAAATTGATGTCAATGAGCACTCAAAGTGGTCAAAACAATATCAATCATGGAAACAGGGAAATATCGAAAAAATATAAATATTGCTTACAAATCTTGGGACCGGTAAATCATATGAACAGATACCCAAGTCGTCCTCGGTAAGACGCAAAATTAGGTGTATGTTTAACGATACTCAACACCTAAAAGTTGGTCATCAATGACGAAGCTTCCTACTACTTTGATGACCGACTTCTGCCCCCATCTTTAGACTTTGCTTCTTCATCTTTCTGTTGTTGAATCACCATATCAAGTTTAGCGTTCAAACGAATCAAATCGTTATCTAACATTCTAATTCTATCAATAAGTGCAATGAGAGTCATATGGCTTTCGTGTACAACTGGGTCTACTTCGGTAGTAACCCATTGCCATATGTAATAGATAAAGTATCCCAGTCCTATTGCTGCGATAATCGGGAATCCGTATTGACTGATTAATGCACCAATGTCTAATTGTTCAGCTGCTTCCATTAGTCCTTCCTTGCATCTTTCTGACCATCTGCTCTTGCGATACGGTCCATATCAGGTTGTATGCCAAATGCTTGACACATCTTTACATCAATACGAACAATCTCGTTGTTCATAGTTTTTACTCTGTTGTCGAGGGCGATTGCAAACATGCGTTGTTGTTTAATCGAATCTAATACACCTGTTAAGATAAAGTTAAGTGTTAGAAAGACGAAGTAACCACCAACTATGGCTGCAACTATAGGGAATCCTACATCTGTGATAAGTGATAACCATTCCATATCTATTTCTCATTCAGTTTCATATAACTATTTATACTTAATCAAAGAAGTAACCTTCAACCTTTCTTGTTTTTAGTTCTTCATTGATTGCTGCTACTTCTTCGTCTGTATAATCATACCAGTCGAATATCTCATTCATATTTCTTTTACACCCAATACAAAGGTTGTCTTTATTATATTCGCATATTCCCATACATGGGTTATCTATATTCATATTCGGGCTCTAAAGCTAGCTAAGGAGGGTTTCTGATGGACGCACATAAGTACTTATAAGAATGAGAATCTTTAAAGCGGACAAAAAAAGACCCGATGGGAGTAATCACCGGGTCTTAGTACCATACCACATGGTTTGGGTCTAGGCCCAATATTTTACGACCTAGAATTTCACAACAGCCTTTAATGATAAAGCGCCGTCAGCACTACCTACTTTATCCCAAGCACCTGTAAAGATACCTGAAGTAACAGATAGTCCGTATGTCTTAACATCTGTCTTAGAGTTAGATACTTCTCCTTTTACAGTACCAATTCCAGCAACTGAAGTTGAGATTGAACCGCCCATTGCACCATCTTCGTATGCATCACGAGCTGCATTTTGTCCACGGTCAACAGAAATAGTCCATCCACCACTTGTAACGCCATTAGCGTCTGTAGTAGCAAGAATAGTTCTTGAAGCGCCTAACTGTAGTTGATGGTCTGTACCAACTTTTGCATGTTCAACATCAACACTAAACCCAGCAACTTTTGCCGAAGCAGTAGTTGAACGAGCAGTATTAGTAATGTTAGTAACATCTACTTTAACACCAGCAATTGACATGCCTGCATCAAAAGTAGTTGCACCGCCTGAAACTTGTGTAACACCTACAGTTGCAGGTCCTACAGTAGTTGAAGCGTTTAGTTTGCTGAAATCAGCATCAGTACCAGACCAGTCACCCAATTTAAACTTAACACCAGCAAGTGTAGACTCAACATATAAGTCGTCTACTGCCATTGTTTCGTCAAGAGTAACAGTAACAGCACCAGCAGCTGAAGAGCCAACTAGAGTTGTTGCTAAATCTTGAGTGTACACACCAGAGTCATTTAAAGTACCAGTATACTCACCCGATAAAGCTATCGCCGCAAATGAATTTGCAGAGAATAATGCAGCCATCGCTGCGATTATAAATTTCTTCACTTTTTTCTCCTATTAGATTATAGTTATTATCTTTGATATCCCACTTATGCATCATATCACTTAGTATTTATAAGAGTTTTGCATTACAACAACACATGTTGCAAAAATGATACAATCAAGATGTGAGTATTATACACTATCTTAATAATCTTGTCAAGCGATTAAATAGATTTTTTATTAAAAACCAGATTAATAATCCACAGACTACAACAAAATATATCATAAGACAGATAAAAGTAAAACCCATTCCAATGGATACAATCTGGTCTGCCATTATGTTATCGTATCAATAATAACTTTTGTTATCTCATATGGGTTTGCATTAGAAGCTGGGCGTCTATCTTCAAGATAACCAGACTTATAATGATTGTCGACAGTTTCAACAGGTATTCTTATACTTGCACCTCTGTCGCCTTCACCATATGTAAACTTGTCTATACTTTGAGTTTCGTGTAAACCTGTGAGTCGTTTATCATTATCTTTACCATAGACAGCAATATGTTCATCATGTTTATTATTCAGTTTACTCAGAATATCCATGAAGTGTCCCATAGATGAGTTCGTTCTCATTGCATCTGTAGAGAAGTTTGTATGCATACCCGAACCATTCCAATCACCTTCGATAGGTTTAGGTTCAAAGTTGATAACAAAACCAAACTGTTCGCCAAGACGCTCAAGAATGTACCTTGACATCCATAAGTCATCACCAGCACCTTTCTGGCCAGTACCAAAGACTTGATACTCCCATTGACCTAGCGCCACTTCAGCATTTGTACCTGTGATACGAATACCAGCATGTAGACACGCTTGCATATGTTCATCAACAAAAGTACGACCTGCTACATTTTCTGCACCAACACCACAATAATAAGGACCTTGAGGCATTGCATCACTACTCTTAGGCCAACCTAGAGGGCGACCATTGTGATAGATAAAGTACTCTTGTTCAAAACCAAACCAATAAGTTTTACTATCATTCTGAATCAAAGCACGCTTGTTGTGTTCGTCATCAACCACTTCACACATCACAAGATAATAGTCGTTGACCGTCATCACATGAAATGGGTTGGGGTATGCTTTTACTGGTTTAAGTATGCAATCTGAATGATTGCCTGGGGCTTGTTCTGTAGAAGAACCATCGAAAGACCATAGAGGCATTTCTGCGACTTGTGATACCTCGCCTGATACCACTTTTGTTTTACTTCTTAATTCATTGTTGGCACCTAGCCAAACATATTCTAAAATTGTATTACTCATTATATCTCCTTTTTTGTTATTAAAAAAGGACTTCTTTATCCACGGACAAACGCTTCGTTACGCTGTCTTTTTATTTATAAGGTTTTCTAAACATTTGTATATGTCTGCTTAGACTGTCATCACTCATTGATATACCAAACCTTGCTTCTGTTGAAGTTACCTTATGATAAACTCCTTTAGGAGAAAATACCATATCACCTTCTTCTAATACCCATTCATCGCCTGAGTCAAACCACCAATTTGAACTACCTTTTTGTTGCCAGTAGAAAACATCGGTTGTATCAACATGTGTGCCAAGACCATCATTTGAAGCGTCAATGCTTATATACAAATGTGCAATACCTGTATCACCCAAACCTAAATCTGCTATAGCACCTTTTACTTCAGGAAGTTTTTCTGCACGGTGTGAAACCATATATCCAGAGCCTTTTTGCTTTAACGACTCTTCCCCTAAATGAGATTGTACTACAGATTCATTATAGTTACGAAATGCATCATCCCAACTAATTGTATTCTCATTCCAGTTTCTATACAGTTTGGGTGGTTTTATTTCTAATTGTTTTATTTTTGCCATAATAATATTTATAATCTAATCTTCTAGTACTGGGTTCATTAACATATACTTCTTACCACATAGTTCACATGTAACTTGACCAGGCATCTTGTATCCATAGGTATCACGAAGCTCTCTTATTGTCATATAGTGAGTTCTATGTCCATTAGAGCAAGATATTTCTCTTTGATGAACAAACTCAACACTATGAACATAGTTAGGTTCGTATTGTTTCCATTGAACGCTTTCACGCACAGGTTTTTCTTTTCGGCTCTGCATCCAGAACCATAGATTGTTTGTACTCATAGTCAGCTCGCCAGTTGCGAAAGAGCCTTTCTCAAGGCCTCATCATGTTGATGCTTAACTATCTTTCTTTGTCTCCTTTTATTCTTTTCTGATAACTTATGCGATTGTATCATTGAATCATACTTTCTTATAGCACCTTTAGATAAAGGTGTACCTAACTCAATGTGTTCTTTGAGTTGAAGTTTCTTTTTCTTGAGGTCTGTGATAAACGATAAGTTGGGGTGGGGTTGTGATTCAAGAGCTTGAATCTGCGTGTCTAAATCTCTATGAAGCTTAACATAAGAGTTTTTCATGTCTTTTTTATTCTCCTCTATTAGATTGTTCACAAGGTACATAATCTTACACTAATATTTATAGTATTCCGTAACTCGTATTAAATGAAAGTATTGTCTTTCTTCCTGATTGATTTGGTTTTGAACGGTGCAAAAGAAACGAAGGAAGTGTAATCATCTGTCCTTCTTTTGCTTGATATTCAATCTTCTCGCCATTTAACCCTATAATCTCTGTTTTGTAATTTTTATCTGGTAGTTCTAAGAAATAGATGTTTGTGAATTGACATTCTTGATGTGTATGCCACCAATGACTACCTCCATCATAGTACTGTTGAAACCACGCATAGTGTATATTCCATTCAAACTCACCAAATCTACCCATATGTATTGTATTACCTACATTGAGTATTAGGTGTTCAATCTCTTTAAAGAATTTTACAAGATAAGGACGAGGAACCTCTGTGATATGCCAATCAGAATGAACTGAATCGAGTGCATGGTTCTCTCCGTGTTCAACATACTTCGAAGGCATTCTTGTATCATGTTCTTTCTTAAACGAATCAATTAATTCTAAGAGTTCTGCTTTAACCTCAGAATGTCTATCAAAGTCATTTGTTAGAATTTGCATCAGTTAGATTGAATGAAGTATTTTTATGTGCTGAATGATTCTTTACACTATGTTTTATTATCATTATTACTCCTAAATAGTTATTTGAGTTAAATCGTGTTCACTACCAATTGTGCCACTAACAAAGGTGTTAAATGATAGTGAGTATCTGTTTTTCTTTCCTTCGACCTTTGGTACTCCATGCATAACACTTGAGGGCCATAAGTATAAAGTTCCTACTGTTGCAGGCATCCACCACATCTTACTATTATAATCATTGAATTCTTTAGGGGGAAAGTGCCAAGGTGCGTTCATCATTCCATTTGAAACAGGGTCATAGAAATTAATTATATCATTCTCATTACCTTTGAGATACAGAGTACCTGAAACAATAGAGTTTTGATGTGTATGTGTGTGGTGATATCCGCCTGGTTGAGTGATGTTAGTCCAACTTTGTGTTAAATGCAGTTTTGCGTTATTTTCAAAGTCATAGGTTTGTGCTACATAGTCGTCAATCGATTCTTCAATAAACTGTTTCACAAACCCCATTGAAGGTAAATTCAAAACATTATTCTTTGCACTTGACTGGTTGCCTATATTATTCAATAAGTCTGGGTTATCTAAACACTCTAGCTCTTCTTTCGTATATTCTCTGCCTATCTCATAGATACCTAAAGGCATTGGGAACAACCCTTTAATCACTTCCCCTGGCCTCGATATTTCTTAAAAGATTTTTTCCTCGATTTGTTCATACTCGAAGTCTTAATCCAACGAGTTCCTTGACTTGTTTTCTTACGAATGCCTTGCCACTTCGTTGCCTTGAATAGACTCATGGAATCAACACCTCGTTCTCATCATACCATCTATCGACAATACCATTCAATGCACTCGACACATATCCTTCAATCCAGTTATCAGACTCTAAGTAGGCTTCGATGGCGTTAATGTGGTCCTCGTTCAACAGTTCTTCTATGGGTTGTTCAAAACCCCATTCATTCTTTTTGCGTGAAACTTCAAAGGTTTCTTCTATCTGCCAAGCACACCATTCGTATGCACGCTCTTCAAGTTGGTCACAGAGTTTACCCTGTTTAAAGACTTCAAAGGCCATTGTTTGCCTCCTCTAGTGAGTCCATCATAAAGATAAACGCAAAATTCGATAACAACCCAATGGCTGCTAGTGTAACAATGATTGTCGGTAAGATATAAGTCATAAGATGTGATATAGTATTAGTAGTTGTAGAAGTAAGACAATAATAGTAGACACAGTACGAACCCATTCAAGAAAGTATCGTGTGCGCCTGCGTTGTTCTATTGATGTCATTAAGTAGTATTATACATGAACTCTTACGAGTTGTCAAGCTACATAATAAAAGATTCTCCACAACCACAACGAGCCTTCTCTTTCGGGTTAACGAATTCAAACCCTTCATTCAGACCTTTCACCTGCCAGTCTAACATTGCACCATCTACATAGACTGCTGACTTAGCATCTGATAGAATAGGTATACCCTCGTAGACAGACTCATGGTCCTCTAAGTTCTTATGTATAGACCACTCTAAGACATACTGCATGCCTGAACACCCTGCACCTTTGACTGCTACACGAAGTCCTCTGTATTGCTTGGGGTCATAGAGTTCTCTTAGTTTAGTGAGTGCCGAGGGCGATAGTGTAATAGTCATTGTTCTGTTAGGGGGTATGTAACCTCTCACCAAGGCAACATTGTCATATGTATCATATTAAGACCTTTCTCTATGAGTATAAAGAGTAGAACACAGGGACCCAGTTGCCATGCCCACCATTTCCATCCTGTTAGACTACGAGTCCATTGTGCTAACTTAGAGTTGTGTGCTTTGTCGTATGCACCAGTCTTAGTGCCTATGCGTTCTGCCCAATAGTTGGGGTCTATTATGTCTGAGAGTTTTTTTAGTATTTTCATGTTTTTGGATTGCGAAAAAAAATTTGAATAAAAAAGTATAGGAAAAAACTGAGAGGGCGAAGTACGGTTGTTATCTATGCCCCAACAGATCCCTTATGTACTCTAGCGAATACTGCTGAGATTTAAGGGGGTGCGGTTCTAGTTCAGATTTATCTTAGACCCTGTCTTAGTATTTGTGCCTGTTACTTTCTCTACCCAGTTGCCATCTATCTCTGCTGAGTATGTCTTTGCAGCCATGTGAATGCCTTGAGCAGCATCCATGACTATACTCTTACCACTCTTTAGATTGATGTCGCCCTCTGAGGTTACTAGGTTTATATTACCTTTATTTACTTGTATGTTTACATTAGAGTTGTTACCTACTTCTATTGTATAGTTAGAGTTACTCGTAGCGTCTGCATTGACGAACACTTTCACACCACCATCTGTTGTTGTACTACTGTTGCCTTTGATGTGGGCGAAGTCATTGCCTGTTACTAGGTCGTAGTTATCTCCCTTGACTCTGGTGACCTTTGTGCCATCAGGACCTATCTCATACCCTGACCCACTCGCATGCCTCTCGTGTATGCGTTCTTTACCAGGCGTGTCGTCTATCTCCCTTATGTGGCCGCCTTCACTCTCATAGACATGATTGTGTGGGTACTGAGCGTCATAAGGTGTAGTAGGTTCAGAGAAGTTTGTACCATCATCGCCCTCTAAGTTTCTAGGCGTTAGGTTCGCTACTCGTATGTCTACAGGGTTAAAGTCTGCACGACCAATGTTCTGTTCTCTGTCTGCTTGTCTAATGGTGAGGGACATGTGAGGGTTGTCGTCATTACCCACCGCCAAGCGATTGACATCTGTTTCTGTGTACTTAGGGTAGTTAGCGTTGACCTCGTCTTGAAACCCCTTGTTGTTGCCCTGTGTGGGTAGCTCTGAGGGAACTCCTGGGAGGGTTCCGATAACGATTGGTTGCTGAGCATCGCCCCCGTCTTGGAAGAAACCAACCACCCATG
>CAJQJC010000046.1 GCA_905478565.1 uncultured Candidatus Pelagibacter sp.
GACGCAATTATTAGAGATATTCAAAATAAGATAAATAAATTTTTACCTGGTGGAGGTTCATCAGGAGGTAAACAAATTGGTTTAGCAATAATTATTCTAGCATTTATATGGCTTGCAAGTGGTCTATATAGAGTAGGACCAGATGAACAAGGTGTTGTACTAAGATTTGGTAAGTTTATAAAAACTACTCAACCAGGATTACATTATCATATTCCACTTCCAATAGAGACAGTTGAGACGCCAAAAGTTACAAAAGTAAATAGAATTGATATTGGATTTAGATCAGAAAGAGATAGCGGTTTTTCTTCTGGAGGAGGAGTTGCAGATGTTCCACAAGAAAGCTTAATGCTTACTGGTGATGAAAATATTGTAAACATAGATTTTTCAGTATTTTGGGTGATTAAAGATGCTGGAAAGTTTTTATTTGAAATTCAAGATCCAGAGGGAACAGTTAAAGCTGCAGCAGAGACTGCAATGAGAGAAGTCATCGCAAAAAGTGATATTCAACCAATTTTAACTGAAGGAAGAGCAAAAATTGAAATCGAAACACAAGATATTATTCAAGCAATATTAGATGAATACAATAGTGGTATTCAAATTACACAAGTTCAAACACAAAAAGCAGATCCACCAGATCAAGTAATTGATGCGTTTAGGGATGTGCAAGCTGCAAGAGCAGATATGGAGAGATCTAAGAATGAGGCTGAAGCTTATGCTAATGATGTAATTCCAAGAGCAAGAGGGGAAGCTGCAAAAATTATGCAAGCAGCAGAAGCATACAAACAAAGAGTTGTTGCAGCATCAGAGGGTGAAGCTAGTAGATTTGTGTCAATTTATAATGAATATGCAAAAGCTAAAAGAGTTACGAAAGATAGAATGTATTTAGAGACTATGGAAAAAGTTTTAGCTGACATAGATAAAGTAATTATTGATAAAAATTCAGGTTCAGGTGTAGTGCCTTACTTACCACTTCCTGAGTTAGGTAAAAAGAAAGCGACAAATTAATGAAAGTACCAAAAATTTTATTACCAATAGTTGTTTTAATAGGAGCTCTAGCTTTTTTCTCTATATTCGTAGTTAAAGAGGTCAACCAAGCTATCGTTCTTCAATTTGGTGATCCTAAAAAAATTATATTAAAACCAGGTTTAAATTTTAAAATACCTTTTATTCAAAATGTTGTTTTTCTAGACAGCAGGATTTTAAATCTTGATACACCACCAGCTGAAGTTATTGCTTCTGATCAAAAAAGATTAATTGTTGACGCCTTTGCAAGGTTTCAAATAATTGATCCTCTAAAATTCTACATTTCAGTAGGAAATGAAAGAGTTGCAAGATCAAGGTTGGCAACAATCATTAACTCAAGAATTAGAAATGTCTTAGGTCAACAAGAATTACAAACATTATTATCAAAAGATAGATCTAAACAAATGTCATTAATTCAAGAAGGTGTAAATACAGAAGCTCAAAAATTCGGAATTAAAATTGTAGATGTTAGAATAAAAAGAGCAGACTTACCTCAAGCTAACAGTGACGCTATTTACAGAAGAATGCAAACTGAAAGAGAGAGAGAAGCTAAAGAATTTAGGGCAAGAGGAGCAGAGATGGCTGTAACGATTACCTCAACTGCTGATAAAGAAGTTTCGGTAATACTAGCAAATGCAAACAAAGACTCTGAAATTATGAAGGGTGAAGGAGATGGTGAAAGAAATAAAATTTTTGCCGAAGCCTTTGGAAGAGATCCTGAATTTTTTGGTTTCTATAGAGCGATGCAAGCATACGAAACAGCTTTAATAGGTGGAGACACATCATTAATTTTATCTCCAGATAGTGAATTTTTTAAATTTTTTGGAAGCGTTAAAACCAAAAATTAAATCCATAATATGAAAGAGCTAATAATAGCTTTTGGACTTTTTCTCTTTGTTGAAGGAATTCTATATGCCCTATTTCCATCAAAAATGAAAAGTATGCTCTTAAAATTGAATGAAACTAGTGACAATCAATTAAGAAAAGGTGGGCTAATATTTGCAATTATAGGATTTGCAATTATTTGGTATATTAAAAACTAAAATGAATATGTTTAAAAGATTAGTCATAGCAATATTTTTTATAGGTTTTGCACCCCAAACATTTGCAAAAGAATTTCCATCTTCTTTTGCTGATCTAGCAGAAAGATTGATGCCATCTGTTGTAAGTATTGCCACAACTACTACTGTTCTGACTAATACGAACCCATTTCCAGGATTTCAGTTTCCCCCAGGATCTCCTTTTGAAGACATGTTTAAAGAATTTGGAACACCTCAGAAAAGGAAATCTGCTGCACTGGGATCAGGTTTTATAATTGATAAAAAAGGCATTGTAATTACCAACAATCATGTAATTCAAAATGCTGAGGATATAGTAGTTAAAGTTGATGGAGATAAAGAATTTAAAGCAAAAATTATTGGAGCAGATCCATTATCAGATATTGCTGTTCTGCAAATAATTTCTAAGGAAACTTTTAAACCAGTAAAATTTGGTGACTCAGATAAAGCAAGAATAGGTGATTGGGTGATTGCTATTGGAAATCCACTTGGCTTAGGTGGAACAGTAACATCAGGAATAATTTCAGCTAGAAATAGATCTATTGGTCTTTCTCGTTATGAAGATTATATTCAAACCGATGCTTCAATAAACTCAGGAAATTCAGGTGGACCATTATTTGATATGAATGGAAATGTAATTGGTATCAATACTGCAATTCTAGGAAAGGGTGGATCTATCGGTATAGGTTTTTCCATTCCATCTAATAGTGCAAAAAAAGTAATTGATCAATTAATTGAATTTGGAGAAACTAAAAGAGGATGGCTTGGAGTTAGAATTCAAATTGTTACAGATGAAATTGCTGAGGTAGAAAATTTAGATAAACCAAGAGGTGCTTTAGTTGCGAGTGTTGCAGAAAAAAGTCCTTCTGATAAAGCAGGGATTAAATCTGGAGATATTATTTTAGAATTTAATGGTACAGTGATTAAAGAAATGAGCGAGCTACCAAAAATTGTAGCTCAAACTGAAGTTGGAAAAACAGTAGAAGTTAAAATTTGGAGAAATAAAAAAGAAATAACAAAAAAAATTAAATTGGGAAGACTGGAAACTTCAGATGACTTTAAAGAAGAAAAAAAAGAAACTAAAACAGAGGACCCAGAAATTTCAGAAATTAAATCTTTAAAAATAATTGCAAGATTATTAAATAAAAAAGATATCGAAGAAAGAAAACTTCCAAATCAAACAACAGGATTGGTTATAACGAATATTGGGAAAAATAGTCCAGTAAATTATTTAAATGTTGGAGATGTGATAATTGAAGCCCAAAAGAAAAAAATTAAGTCCATAAAAGACCTTGAGGATACAGTAGAAAAAGCTTTAAAATCTAATCAAAAAACTATTTTAATCGTAATTTATAATAATCAAAACCAAAAAAGATATATTGGTGTTAAGTTAGATTAAAAATGGACATCAAGTCCAAAATAATTTTAATTTCAGGCCCCACTGCATCAGGTAAATCTAATTTTGCAATTAAAGTTGCTAAAAAGGTTAACGGTGAAATCATCAACGCAGATAGTATGCAGGTTTACAAAAAAATAAAAATTTTGACTGCAAGACCAAATAAAGAAGAACAAAAAAATATTAAACACCATTTATATGGAGTTATTGATTTAAATAAAAACTTTTCTACTGGGCAATGGCTTAAGTTGACAATTAATTTAATTAATAATATTAGAAAAAGAAAAAAAGTTCCCATTTTAGTAGGTGGCACAGGACTATACTTTCAATCTTTAATTGATGGACTTGTTAAAATTCCAGAAATTCCTTTAAATTTTAGAAATAAAATTAGATCTAAACAAAAAAAAGAAGGTCAAAAAAAATTTTATAAAAACCTTTTAAAATTAGATCCAAAGGTTTCTAATAAAATTGACTCAAATGACATTCAAAGATCTATTAGAGCATTTGAAGTAAAATCATTCACCAAGATTTCAATGTACGATTGGTTGGAAAAAACGGTACCAGAATTTGAAGATAAAGAATTCTTAAGAATATATATTGATTATAAAAGAGAAGATTTGATTAAAAAAATTTCATTAAGAACAAAAAAAATGATTAAAAATGGTGCTGTAAATGAAGTTAAAAGCTTTCTTAAATTAAAAATTAAAAAAGATAAAAGTATCAATAAAGTAATAGGAATTGACGAATTGACACAGTACTTGAGTAAAAAAATTGATTTACAGGAATCTGAAGAGCTTATATCCATTAAAACTAGACAATACGCTAAAAGACAAGCAACGTGGGCAAGAAGTAGAATGGCATCTTGGAAAAAAATTAATCCATCAATGATCGAAACTTATTTAAAAAATTTAAAAAAAACATCTCTTAAACTTGACCAATTAACATAAAGTCGAATAGATTGCCTGAATGGGTAAATTATATTCAGGAGCTGAAATTGTATTTAAGTGTTTGGAAGACCAAAATGTGGATCATATTTTTGGTTATCCTGGAGGAGCTGTCCTTCCAATATATGATGAATTAAAAAATCACCCATCTATAAAACATATTTTAGTTAGGCATGAACAAGGCGCAGGTCATGCAGCTGAAGGTTATGCAAGGTCATCAGGTAAACCTGGTGTTGTTTTAGTTACATCTGGTCCAGGTGCAACAAATGTTGTGACAGCACTAACTGATGCCTACATGGACTCAGTTCCGTTAGTTTGTATTTCTGGACAAGTACCAACTCACTTAATAGGAACTGATGCTTTTCAGGAATGTGATACAACTGGAATTACTAGACCATGCACCAAACATAACTGGTTAGTAAAAGATATTAAAGATCTTCCAAGAATAATGCATGAAGCGTTTGAAGTTGCAACAACTGGTAGACCGGGACCTGTGTTAGTTGATATTCCAAAAGATATTCAGTTTGCTAAAACAGATTATTCAAAACCTAAGAAAGAAAAAAAAATAAAAGAAAGATTTCAAAATAGATTTACTCAAAAAGATATTGATCAGTTAATAAACTTAATGAGCAAAGCATCTAAGCCAGTTTTCTACACTGGAGGAGGTGTAATAAACTCAGGTCCTAAAGCAAGTGAACTTTTAAGAGAACTAGTTTCTCTTACAGGGTTTCCCATTACCTCAACACTTCAAGGTTTAGGAGCGTATCCGGGTAACGACAATCAATTTTTAGGAATGCTAGGAATGCATGGTACATACGAGGCAAATAATGCAATGCATGATTGTGATTTATTGATTAATATTGGAGCTAGATTTGATGATCGTATCACAGGTAAAATAGATGAGTTCTCACCAAAATCTAAAAAAGTACATATTGATATAGATCCGTCTTCAATTAATAAAATTGTAAAAGTGGATCTGGCTATAGTTGGGGATGTAAGTGATGTAATAAGCTCTACATCAAAAACTTTAAAGAAGAAAAATTTAAACTTAGAAAAATCAAACAAACAAAAAATTTCAAAATGGTGGCAACAAATTGAAAAGTGGAGAACAAAACAGTCTTTAAGTTTTATCAATAGTGATGAAATTATAAAACCTCAACATGCAGTACAAAGACTTTATGAATTAACTAAAGATCAAGATACTTTTATAACAACAGAAGTTGGCCAACATCAAATGTGGGCCGCACAACACTATAAATTTGATAAACCCAACAGATGGATGACTTCAGGTGGACTTGGTACTATGGGTTATGGACTACCAGCCGCAATTGGTGTGCAAGTTGCACAACCTAAAAAATTAGTAGTAGATATTGCCGGTGAAGCTTCAATTTTAATGACTATGCAGGAAATTTCAACCGCAGTTCAATATAACTTACCCATCAAAATTTTTATTTTAAATAACCAGTATATGGGAATGGTTAGACAATGGCAGGAGCTACTGCATGAAAAAAATTATTCAGAGAGTTATTCTGAAGCACTACCAGATTTTGTAAAATTAGCAGAAGCTTATGGTTGTGTTGGAATAAGAGCTAAAAATCCAAATGAATTAGATGAAAAGATAAGAGAGATGATAAATGTAGATAAACCAGTAATTTTTGACTGTCACGTTGACCAAGATGAGAATTGTTTTCCAATGATACCATCAGGTAAACCACATAATCAAATGTTGTTAGGTCCAAAAGATCAAGAAGAAAATAAAATAACAGGAAAAGGAAAAGCTTTAGTATAAAATGTCTAAATCTAAATCAGCATATAGCACACCTACTAAACTTGGAAAGCTGGATACACATATTATTGTCGTTTGGGTAGACAATGAAGCGAGTGTTTTATCAAGAGTAGTTGGATTATTTTCTGGAAGAGGATATAATATTGAATCTCTAGCAGTTGCTGAAGTAGATCATAAAAAAAATCTATCAAGAATTACGATTGTAACCACAGGAACACCACAAGTAATTGAACAAATTGTATTACAACTAAAAAAACTAGTACCAGTTCATAAAGTTGCTAATTTTAAAAGAGAAGATAAAAATGTAATATTTAAAGAAATGGCTTTAGTTAAATTGGTAGCTAATTCTGCTAAAATAAAGAAAGCTTTAAATGCTTGTAAAAAATATAATCCGGTTATATTAGATAAAACAAATAAATCAGTAGTAATCCAAATTACTGCTTTAAGAAGAGAAATAGATAAAATGAGTAAAAATTTAAAACCCCTTGGTCTTGTCAGTGTCTCAAGAACTGGTGCGGTTGCAATGACAAGAGGCGCAGAAATATTTAACTAATTATTAACAGGAGAAAAAAAATGAAAATGTTTTATGAAAAAGATGCAAATGTAGATCTTATTAAGAGTAAAAAGATTGCAATTTTTGGATATGGAAGCCAAGGTCATGCACATGCACTAAATTTAAAAGATAGTGGTGCCAAAGAAGTTGTTGTTGCTCTTAGAGATGGATCTGCAAGTAAAGCAAAAGCTGAGTCTAAAGGTTTGAAAGTTATGAACTTATCTGATGCAGCAGAGTGGGCAGAAGTGGCAATGATATTAACACCAGATGAATTGCAAGCTTCTATCTACAAAAATCATATTGAACAGAGAATAAAGCAGGGAACAAGTTTGGCTTTTGCTCATGGGTTAAATATTCATTATAAGCTTATAGATGCAAGAAAAGATCTGGATGTATTTATGGTTGCACCAAAAGGACCTGGTCATCTAGTTAGAAGCGAATATGAAAAAGGTGGAGGAGTGCCATGCCTAATGGCTGTTCATCAAGATGGAACAGGTAAAGCAAGAGATCTTGCATTGTCTTATGCGTCTGCAATAGGTGGGGGAAAATCAGGAATAATTGAAACTACTTTTAAAGATGAATGTGAGACAGATTTATTTGGAGAGCAAACAGTTCTTTGTGGTGGATTAGTTGAATTAATTAAAAATGGTTATGAAACTTTAGTTGAAGCAGGCTATGAACCTGAGATGGCTTATTTTGAATGTCTGCACGAGGTTAAATTGATTGTTGATTTAATTTATGAAGGTGGAATCGCCAATATGAATTATTCAATTTCGAACACAGCAGAATATGGTGAATATGTTTCTGGACCAAGAATTATAAAAAAAGATGAGACGAAAAAAAGAATGAAGGAAGTGTTAGCCGACATACAATCTGGAAAATTTACTAAAGACTGGATGAAAGAGTGCGAGGGCGGTCAAAAGAACTTCTTAAAAACAAGAAAAGATTTAGCAGATCATTCCATTGAAAAAGTTGGTTCAAAATTAAGGGATATGATGCCTTGGATAGGAAAAAACAAACTAATTGATAGTGACAAAAGTTAGCTTTTCTCTAACCTAAATTAACCAAGCTATAGAGCCTATAATTTCATAATTATTTTGCAATCTCTCTTATAGATTGTATTATATATTTTCAAAAAATTTTGGTTATGAGCGATAAAGATAAAGTTTTTATATTCGATACAACAATGCGTGATGGTGAGCAATCACCTGGTGCATCTATGAGTCTTGAAGAAAAAATTCAAATCTCAAGAATTTTTGATGAACTTGGAATTGACATTATCGAAGCTGGATTTCCAATTGCTTCTCCGGGCGACTTTGAAGCTGTTACAGCCATTAGTAAAATTTTAAAAAATTCTATTCCATGCGGATTGTCAAGAGCTAGTAAAAAAGATATTGATGCTTGTCATGAAGCTTTAAAAGCAGCACCAAGATTTAGAATACATACCTTTATATCAACAAGTCCCCTTCATATGAAACATAAGTTAAACAAATCACCAGAACAGGTGTTGGATGCAATTAAAGAAAGTGTTTCTTATGCAAGAAATCTTACAGATGATGTTGAATGGTCTTGTGAAGATGGAACAAGAACTGACATGGATTTTATGTGTAAAATTGTTGAACTTGCAATTAGTAGTGGGGCAAAAACAATAAATATTCCAGATACAGTTGGATATACAATTCCATCTGAGTTTACTAAAATTATATCAACATTAAAAAATAAAGTTCCAAATATTGATAAAGCTATTTTATCAGTTCATTGTCATAATGATTTAGGATTAGCTGTTGCAAATTCTTTAGCTGGAGTTTCCGCAGGAGCAAGACAAGTAGAATGTACAATAAATGGAATTGGTGAAAGAGCAGGTAATGCTGCACTTGAAGAAATCGTAATGGCAATTAGAACTAGAAATGATTTAATGCCTTACACTACAGGAATTAAAACCGAACTATTGAGTAAAGCTTCAAAAATTGTTTCTAATGCAACTTTTCCAGTTCAATTTAATAAAGCAATAGTTGGAAAAAATGCTTTTGCCCATGAAGCAGGCATCCACCAGGATGGAATGCTTAAAAATAGAGAAACTTATGAAATTATGACACCAGAAAGTGTAGGGGTTAAAAAAACCTCTTTAGTAATGGGAAAACATTCTGGAAGGCATGCTTTTAAAGAAAAATTAAATGATTTGGGTTATGTTGATGTGACTGATGATGTCATTCAAACAGCATTTGGAAAATTTAAAATCTTAGCAGATAAGAAAAAACACGTTTATGATGATGACATCGCAGCTTTAGTCGATGACAGTATGATTTTAGATAAAAGTGTTATCAATCTTAAGTCTTTAAAAGTTTTTGCAGGTACAGGAGAACCACAAAGAGCAGAAATGACTCTTGATGTTTATGGGGAGATTAAGGAAACCTCAGAGACAGGAGATGGACCAGTTGATGCAATTTTTAAATGTATAAAAGTTTTATACCCACATGATGTAAAGCTACAATTATACCAAGTACATGCAGTTACAGAAGGAACAGACGCCCAAGCAACAGTAAGTGTCCGTATTGAGGAAAAAGGAAAAACTACAGTTGGACAAGCTGCAGACACTGATACATTAGTTGCCTCAGCAAATGCCTATCTAAGTGCTTTAAATAAAATGATAATTAAAAGAAATAGAACTGATGCTCCAATAGAGCATGAAACAAAGAAAGTGAAAGGTATATAAGATGGCTAAATGGTTTAAAAACTTAACAAATATTTGGAGTCAAGATATGGCAATTGACCTTGGAACAGCAAATACACTTGTTGTTTTAAAAGGACAAGGAGTAGTTTTAAATGAGCCATCAGTTGTTGCAATTGTTGAAAACCTTGGAAAAAAAACAGTTTTAGCCGTTGGTGATGAAGCAAAAACAATGCTTGGAAGAACTCCAGGAAACATAGCAGCAATCAGACCTTTGCGTGATGGAGTGATTGCAGACTTCATAGTCACTGAAGAGATGATTAAACATTTTATTAAAAAAGTTCATAAGAACAGTACATTTGCAAATCCAAGAATTTTAATTTGTGTTCCAACAGGATCAACTCCAGTTGAAAGAAAAGCAATTCAAGATAGTGCACTTGCTGCAGGTGCTAGAAGAGTTCAACTTATTGAAGAACCAATAGCAGCAGCGATTGGTGCTGGCCTTCCAATTTCAGAAGCAACTGGTTCAATGGTTGTTGATATCGGTGGTGGTACAACTGAAATAGCAGTAATGTCTCTGGGAGGGTTAGTTTATTCTAAATCGTTGAGAGTTGCAGGTGATGCAATGGACTCAGCAATGATTAATTACATGAGAAAAGAATATAATTTAATGATTGGAGATAGTACAGCAGAGAAAATTAAAAAAGAAATTGGTACTGCAATACCCTCAAACAATAACACTTATGCTGTTAAAGGTAGAGATCTTAGGTCAGGAACACCTAAAGAAGTTAATATTACAGAGGAGGATACCGCTGAAGCACTTAATGGTATTTTAAGAGAAATGGTAAATGGTATTAAAGATGCATTAGAAAATACCCCTCCAGAACTATCAGCAGACTTGGTAGACATGGGACTTACATTAACAGGTGGTGGAGCATTGTTAAAAAATATTGATAAAAGATTTTCTAAAGAAACAGGTTTACCTGTGTATATCGCAGACGATCCATTAGCATGTGTTGCTATTGGAACGGGAAAAGCTTTAGAGCAAGAAGAAATATTTTCTACTATGTTATCTGAGTATTAAAAAAGATGGAACAAAGTAGAGATGATTTTGTAATAGCAATACGATCTGCTTTTTTAAAAAAAGGAACTCAACAAAGATTTTCGTTACTTGGGTTAATTTTTTTTTCTATAATATTTTTAATATTAGGTAGTTACAACTTTAAGGTAGTTGACTTAGTAAAAATATCTATTAAAGAAGTTGTATATAGATCTTCATTTATAGTTTCAGGACCAGAAAAAATTATTGGAATTGGTTTTAATAAAATAACCGACCATATAAACCATTATAGTAACTATAAAAATATGGAAGAAAAATTAGATAAATTAGAAGCTTTAGATT
>CAJQJC010000047.1 GCA_905478565.1 uncultured Candidatus Pelagibacter sp.
TTACTGGAAACTTTACATTCCAATCTGCTACAGACCTAGCTTTATTATTAAGATCTGGTGCCTTACCAGCACCACTAAAAATAATAGAGGAAAGAACTGTCGGACCAGATCTTGGTCAAGACTCTATCAATGCTGGTGTGATTGCATTAATAATTGGTTTTGTATTGGTAATTATATTTATGTTCTATAAATATAAAATGTTTGGTTTAATTGCAAATATAACTCTAGTTTTAAATCTATTTTTTTTAGTTGCTATACTTACAATTTTTGAAGCAACTTTAACACTTCCTGGAATAGCAGGCATAATACTAACTGTTGGTATGGCTGTAGATGCAAATGTACTAATTTTTGAAAGAATTAAAGAAGAGCTTTTAAAAGAAAAAAATAACATAATAGCTTTTGACTCAGGCTATATTAAATCAAAAACTGCAATTATTGATGCTAATATAACGACTTTGATTTCTGCGATTATATTATTTTTTATGGGCTCTGGACCTATAAAAGGTTTTTCAATTACACTGGCGGTTGGTATATTAACAACTCTGTTTTCAGTTTATTTCATATCAAGGTTACTCACTGCTCTATATGTGATTAAAAATAAAGAAAAAGAAAATTTAATATAGCAATGATTAATTTTAATAAATTTTATAAGCTTTTTAACATAATCTCATTTATTTTAATGTTAAGTTCAATTTTGCTTTTATCAGTAAAAGGTCTCAATTTTGGTGTTGATTTTAAAGGTGGAACTTTGATTGAGTTAAGAACTACAGATAATAATATTAGTGTTACTACATTAAGAAAGTCTTTTAATGAAATGAGTTTGGGTGATGTAAATGTTAAAAAATTTGGAAAAGAAAATGATTATTTAATCAAGTTTGAAAAAAAAGATATTGAACCTAATACAATTGAAAAAATTAAAGTTGACTTAAAAAATCTAATTGGAGATACTTTTGATTTTAGGAGAGTTGAAAATGTTGGACCGAAAGTCAGCTCTGAACTTTTAAAATCTGGTATGATTGCAATAATAGTGTCTCTTGCCGCAATGCTTTTTTATATATGGATTAGATTTGAGTGGCAATTTAGTCTTGGTGCTATTTTAGCTTTATTTCATGATGTAATTATAACACTAGGTTTTTTTTCACTTTTTAGTCTTGAAATAAACTTATCTATAGTAGCGGCAGTTTTAACTATTGTCGGTTATTCTATGAACGATACGGTTGTAATATTTGATAGAGTAAGAGAAAATTTACGTAAATTTTCAGATATTAAGATTTATGAATTAACTAACATTTCAATAAATGAAACTTTATCTAGAACCATAATTACTTCTGTCACAACCTTACTTGCTTTATTATCCATTTATATTTTTGGTGGAGAAATTCTAAAAGGTTTCTCTTTGGCAATGATATTAGGAGTAATTTTTGGAACTTATTCTTCTATATATATTGCTAATCCAGTTTTAGTGAGACTAAGAGTTTCTCAAAAAACAATTATAAAAGAAGATATAGATTAGTATAAATTTTGAGCCGCTACCATTGAAAGTAACATTGGTAGAGAGAGTAGTGTGTTTGTTCTAGAAAAAAGCATAGCTGTTTTTGCTGATTTAGCTTTTAAATCGGGGTCACAGTCAACAATTCCTAGGGCTCTTTTTTGGTTTGGCCAAATTATAAACCAAACATTAAATGCCATGTATAAGCCAAGCCACATACCAATTCCTATAGCTGTATTTTTTCCACCCCCAGAAGTTATGCCTAATGTCATTGCCTCGTGAAGATAACCATTTAGGTAACCCAAGATTAAGCCAGAAATTATAGTTAATAATGCAGCCCATCTGAAATAAAATAGTGCTGCTGGTGCAATAACTTTTCCTATAGCAGGCTTTTGGTCATCAGGTATATTTGGCATATTTGGAATTTGAACAAAGTTGAAGTACCATAGTAATCCTATCCACATTATAGCTACAACCACATGAATAAATCTTGTTAGCCAGCTCCAAAATAATAAATCAAAATCGAAACCACCATTTCCAAAAAATAGCCCTAAAAATAGCAGGATTGCTAATCCTAGAGATGCATGGATTGTTTTTGGTAATGATGAAAGTAATGAACTCATTAATTGACTTATACACCAAAAGTGAAAATTTATAAGCTATTTTTTAAACTTATCCCTTAGCATAGGTTTTAAAAATTGCCCAGTATAACTAGCTTTTATATTAATTATCTCCTCAGGTTTCCCTTCTGCTATAATATGTCCACCCTTAACTCCTCCTTCAGGACCCATATCAACTATATAATCAGCCGTTTTAATCACGTCTAAATTGTGCTCAATAACCACTACAGTGTTACCTAAAGCAACAAATGTATGTAAAATTTCTAAAAGTTTTTTTATATCATGTTGATGTAGTCCTGTAGTTGGCTCATCTAAAATATACATAGTTCTACCAGTTGATCTCTTCGATAATTCTTTTGCAAGCTTAATTCTTTGGGCCTCACCACCGGAAAGTGTTGTGGCTTGCTGGCCAATTTTGATGTAACCAAGACCAACTTTTTTTAAAGTTAATAATTTTGTTTTAATATTTGAAATATTTTCAAAGTATTCACATCCTTCATCAACAGACATATTTAAAACATCAGCAATACTTTTATCTTTAAATTTTATTTCTAAAGTTTCTCGATTATATCTTGTGCCTTTGCACTCATCACACTGTATATAAACATCAGGTAAGAAATGCATTTCGTAGGTAATTACACCATCACCCTCACAAGCCTCACACCTTCCTCCTTTAACATTGAAAGAAAACCTTCCAGGTTTATATCCTCTAGTCTTGGACTCAGGTAGTGAAGTAAACCAGTCTCTAATTGGTCCGAATGCACCTGTATAAGTCGCTGGGTTTGACCTTGGTGTTCTTCCTATAGGTGATTGATCAATATCAATAATTTTATCTATAAGCTCAACACCTTTGTAACCCTTAAATGCTTTTGGAACTTTTCTTGCTTTATTATTTAAAGTTAAATTTAAGGCATGATATAAAGTTTGTAAAATTAAAGTTGATTTACCGCTACCAGATACACCTGTTACACAAGTAAAGCTTCCTGTTGGTATCTTAAGATCTACATTGTTTAAATTATTGCCGCTCGCTCCATTTATTTCTACAAATCTTCCATTTTTAGCAAGTCTTCTTTTTTTTGGGATTTCAATAAATTTTTTATGAGACAAATATTGTCCGGTTATACTATCTTTATTTTTTAATATTTGTTCATAAGTACCTTGAGCAGTAACTTGACCCCCGTTAGATCCAGCTTCAGGACCAAGATCAATTATGTGATCTGCATTTTCCATTGTTTCAGTATCATGCTCTACAACAATAACTGTATTGCCTAAATCTCTTAATCTTTTTAAAGCATTTATTAATTTAACATTATCTTTTTGGTGAAGACCAATTGATGGTTCATCAAGTACATATAAGACACCTGTTAAACCTGATCCAATTTGTGATGCAAGCCTAATTCTTTGAGCCTCACCACCCGAGAGAGTCCCAGACTCTCTTGATAATGTTAAATAATCCAAACCAACATTAAGTAAAAAATTCAATCTTTCATTTATTTCTTTTAATATATGCTCAGCAATTTTAAACTGTCTTTTATCCAAATTTTTTTCAAGGTTTTTAAACCAATCAGCAGCATCTAAGATTGATTTTTTTGTAACATCACTAATATTTAAATTGTCAATTTTTACACATAGAGCTTCTTCCTTAAGTCTATTACCATTACATCCTTCACAAGCAGAATCTGATTGATACTCTGCTATAGCTTCTCTTTTCCACTCACTATCAGACTCTAAAAAACGTCTTTCAAGATTATTAATAACCCCCTCAAAAGTTTTTTTATGTGAATATTTTTCATAACCATCGTCATAATTAAATTTAATTTCTTCATCATCAGATCCAAATAATATTACATCTTTAAATTTTTTTGGTAGTTTTCTCCATTTTTCATCTAACGAAAACCCATAATGTTTGGCAATAGACGCAAGAGTTTGCGCATAATAAAGTGTTGTAGATTTAGCCCATGGTTCAATAGCTCCATCTGCAATACTTTTTTTTTCATCTGGAACTACTAAATTTGGATCTACATTTAATTTTACACCTATGCCCTCACATTCAGCACAAGCACCATAAGGACTATTAAAAGAAAAAAGTCTTGGTTCTATTTCTTCAATTGTAAAACCACTTTCAGGACATGCAAATTTTGTTGAGTAAATTAGTTTTTCAATTTTTCTATATTTTTGAGGTAAAGTTTCATCTTCATATTCTACAAAAACCAAGCCGTTTGATAAGTTAATTGCTGTTTCAATACTTTCAGCTAGTCTATTTCCAAGATTTGAATTTAAAACAATTCTATCTACTAAAACAGAGATATCATGTTTTAACTTTTTATCGAGATTAGGCGATTTTTCAATGTCATATATTACTTCATCGATCTTTATTTTTCTAAAACCTCTTCTTTTGTAACTTAATATTTCTTTTTTATATTCACCCTTACGACCTCTTACGACTGGAGCATAAATATATATCGTAGATTTTTTTGGTAATTTTTTTATTAAATCTACAATTTGAGTGATTGTTTGAGAGGTTATAGGTTTACCAGTAAAAGGTGAAAAGGGAACCCCAGCTCTTGCATAAAGTACTCTCATATAATCATATATTTCTGTAACTGTTGCTACAGTTGATCTTGGATTTTTTGATGTATTTTTTTGCTCTATAGCTATTGCTGGACTCAAACCTTCTATTAAATCAACATTAGGTTTTTTCATTTTGTCTAAAAATTGACGTGCATAGGCTGAAAGACTTTCAACATACCGTCTTTGACCTTCTGCGTATATCGTATCAAATGCTAAAGATGATTTACCAGATCCTGACAGACCAGTAATCACAACAAATTGATCTTTTGGAATTTCTACTGACACATTCTTTAAATTGTGTTCTTTTGCCCCCTTGATAACTATCTTTTTGATCATAATTTTTGTTGCTTTAAATTAATAAAATTAATATTCAGGTTAAATTGTGATATAAAACTAAATAAATTAATTAACAATTTTAAAATATTATGGCTGGAAGTTTAAATAAAGTATTATTAATTGGACGTTTAGGCGCAGATCCTGAAATTAAGCAGATGGTTAATGGCAAAAGTGTAGCTAGATTAAGCCTAGCAACAAGTCAGTCTTGGAAAGATAAAACTTCTGGCGAAAAAAAAGAGAAAACAGAATGGCACCGTATAGTAGTTTTTAATGAAGGCTTAGTTAATGTGGTTCAACAGTATCTTAAAAAAGGTGCTCAAATTTATGTAGAAGGTCAAATCACGACAAGAAAATGGAAAGATGAACAATCTGGTCAAGATAAATACTCAACAGAAATTGTAATACAAGGATACAATTCTTCTTTAACAATGCTTGGTGGTGGTAATAGTGGTGGAGGAATTCAAAATGATACTTCTCAAGCTCCTACAAATAATTTTGAGGATGCCCCTCAAGTGTCAAACGACATGGATGATGAAATTCCCTTTTAGTTTTTATGCAAAAGACTGAAATTCCTAAAGATAAAAATATAAAGAATATCTCGATGCATGACGAGATGAGCTCGTCTTATTTATCATATGCTATGAGTGTTATAGTTAGTAGAGCACTGCCAGACATTAGGGATGGATTAAAACCTGTGCATAGGAGAATTTTATTTGCAATGTACAAAGGTGGATATGATTGGTCTAAACAATTTCGAAAATCTGCAAGGATAGTTGGGGATGTGATTGGTAAATACCACCCTCATGGTGATCAGTCTGTTTATGATGCTTTAGTTAGAATGGTCCAAGATTTTTCAATGAGCTTACCTCTTGTTGATGGTCAAGGTAACTTTGGTTCAATAGATGGTGATCCAGCCGCAGCAATGAGATATACAGAAACAAGACTATCTAAAGTTTCACAATTTTTAATAGATGATATAGAAAAAAATACGATTGAATATAAAAGTAATTATGATGAAACAGAAAAAGAACCAACTGTATTACCCGCTCAATATCCAAATTTACTAGTCAATGGAGCAGGTGGTATTGCAGTCGGGATGGCAACAAGTATTCCCCCCCATAATTTAGGTGAAATTATTGATGGGACACTGGCTCTTATAGATAACAAAGATATAAAAATTAAAGAATTAATGAAACATATACCTGGACCAGATTTTCCAACTGGTGGAGTTATAATAGGCAAAAGTATTATAAAAGATGGTTACAATATAGGTCGAGGATCATTTAAAATAAGAGGTGAAATTAATATTGAACCATTAAAAAATGGTCGAGATAGATTAATTATATCATCGGTCCCTTACCAAGTTAATAAATCAGTTCTTAATGAAAGAATAGTTCAATTAGTTAGAGAAAAAAAAATTGAAGGAATTAAAGATATAAGAGATGAATCAAACAGAGAAGGTATCAGAGTAGCTATAGATTTAAGGAATGGCGTTGAACCAGAAACAATTAAAAGACAACTCTATAAAAATACTTCAATTGAAAGTTCTTTTGGTTTTAATACTTTAGCTATTGTAGACGGTAAACCTAAAACGTGTAACTTAAAAGATTTCTTAACAAATTTTTTAACATTTCGTGAAGATGTAGTAATAAAAAAAACAAAGTTTGACTTAAAAAAAGCTGAAGATAGAGCACATATTTTAATTGGTCTCTCTGTATCTGTAGAAAATTTAGATAAAATTATTAAAATTATAAGATCTTCAAAAACACCCGATGATGCAAAAAAAGCATTACTAGGAACAAAATGGAAAATAAATAAAGTTTTAAAATTAATTTCATTAATTAATGATAAAAAAACTAAAAATTTATATTCTTTATCAAGTGAACAGGTCACTGCAATTTTAGAATTAAGACTTCAAAAATTAACTGCACTAGGGATAAATGAAATTGAAATAGAAATCAAAAAACTTGCTGAACTTATTAAGGGATTTAAGAAAATTATTAATTCAAAAAAAGAATTATTAAAAGTTATTAGTGAAGAACTTAAGTTAATTAAAGATAAATTTTCTGTACCTAGAAGAACTAAGATTATAGATGCTGTATTAAATTATGATATAGAAGAAACAATTCAAAAAGAGTCAGTAATTATCACTGTTACACTCCAGGGCTATATTAAAAGAGGAGCCCTTAGCAATGTTAAACAACAAAAAAGAGGTGGAAAGGGTAAATCAGGCATAACTACTAGAGATGCCGATTCTGTTGTTCAAACACTCTCTGTCAGTACTCATACTTCTGTTTTATTCTTCTCTACAGAAGGTCTTGTTTATAAAATTAAAGCATGGAAAATTCCAGAAGGATCAACAACATCCAAGGGTAAATCGTTATTTAATATATTACCTTTAAAAAGTCATCAATCTATTAGTTCAATTATGCCCTTTCCAGAAGATGAAAGTGACTGGAAAAATTTACAAATAGTTTTTGCAACAGCAAAAGGTAAAGTTAGAAAAAATAGTCTCGAAGATTTTTCGTCAATTAACGCCGCTGGAAAAATTGCAATGAAACTTGATACTAATGATAAAATTGTAGGCGTCGAAATTTGCAAAGATGACCAAGATATAATGTTAAGTACAAAGTATGGTAAATGTATAAGATTTGAGTCAAAAAAATTAAGAGTTTTTAAAGGAAGATCATCAAAAGGTATTAAAGGTATTAACTTAGCTCAAAATGATGAAATAGTTTCTTTGTCAATTATTAATCAAGATAAGATTAAAAAAAATGCCAAAAAAGATACAGATACTAAATCAGAAATTAAAGCTAGCGAAAAATTTATTCTATCAATTACAGAAAATGGTTTTGGTAAAAAAACTACACATTTTGATTACCGAGTAACTAATCGAGGGGGCAAAGGGATCATTGGGATAATTAACTCACCTAGGAACGGAAGTATTTGTTCATCGTTCCCTGTCTTTGAAGGGGATGAAATAATGATTTCAACTAACAAAGGTAGAGTTATAAGAGTTGCAGTTAAAGAAATAAGAACAGCAAGTAGAAACACCCAAGGTGTAAGAATAATTAAATTGTCTGGGGACGAAAAAGTTGTTTCAGCGATAAAAATTGATGATAACTTACAATAATGAGTAAAGTTGTCGTCTACCCAGGAACTTTTGATCCAATTACTTTTGGTCATATAGATCTTATAAAAAAATCATTAAAATTATTTGATAAAGTTATTGTTGCTTTATCAGATGGAAACAACAAGAATTATCTTTTTAGTGCTGATGAAAGAAAGGAAATAGTTTCAAATGCACTTTTTACAGATCTAAAGATTGATGAAAGTAAAATTGAAATAGTAGTTTTTAGCTCATTGACTACAGATTTATGTAAAAAATATAATTCTAATATAATTTTACGAGGATTAAGAGCTGTATCTGACTTCGAATATGAATTTCAACTTGCTGGAATGAATAGAAAACTCAATAACAATATTGAAACAATTTTTTTAATGTCTGATGTTGAAAATCAGATTATATCATCAAGATTTGTTAAAGAAATTGCTAGGCTTAATGGTGACATAGAAAAATTTACTACAAAAAGTACAATTAAATCTTTAAAAAAAAAATATGAATAGATTTTTAATTAAAATTTTAATTTTTTTTTTAATGACAATTAACAACATAATAGCAGAGGAGAATATAATGATTTTAAAATTAAAAGATGGAGATGTTAAAATTGAATTGTTTGAAGATACAGCACCAAATCATGTAAAAAGAATTCAACAATTAGCAGCTGAAGGAAAATATAATGGTGTTGTATTTCACAGAGTAATCGATGGCTTTATGGCTCAAACTGGAGATGTTCAGTTTGGAAATTCTTCTAATGATAATTTTAATTTAAGTAGAGCAGGTACTGGTGGTTCAGAACTTCCCGATCTTAAAGAAGAATTTAGTGAATTGCCACATGACAGAGGAACACTTTCAATGGCTAGATCACAAGATCCAAATAGTGCCAATAGTCAATTCTTTATTTGCTTTAAACCTGCTCCATTTTTAGACAGACAATACACAGTATTTGGCAAAGTTATTGAGGGAATGGAATTTGTTGACAAAATTAAAAGAGGTGACGAAAATAACAATGGATCAGTATCTGATCCTGATAAAATTATTAGTTTTAAATAATTTTAATTTTTTCTATGGCATTAAAAAAATTTAATTTTAATGTTATTGAAAAAAAAAATTTTTCTAGAGTAGGACTTATTGAAACTCATAGGGGCAACATTCAAACACCTGCTTTTATGCCTGTTGGAACTCAAGCAACTGTCAAAGCTTGTTTAATAGACGATATAATACTAACTGGATCTGAAATTATTTTATCAAATACTTATCACTTAATGATAAGACCTGGAGTTGATAGAATTATATCAGCTGGTGGCCTACATAAGTTTATGAATTGTAAATTACCAATACTTACAGATTCTGGTGGTTTCCAAGTTATGTCACTGTCAAAATTAAACAAAGTTGATAGAGAAAAAGGAGCAATATTCAATTCCCACGTTGATGGAAAAAAATTTATATTAAGCCCAGAAGAAAGTATTAGAATTCAAAAAGGTTTAGACTCCGATATAGTAATGATCATGGATGAATGTCCAAAAAAAACTAATGATTATAAGATTATTAAAGAGTCTATGGATTTATCAGTTCATTGGGCACAAAGATCCAAATCTTCATTTGGCATAAATCCTCACAAAGCTTTATTTGGAATAGTTCAAGGTGGTTTATTTAAAGATTTAAGAATTAAATCAATCAATGAATTAACCAAGATAGGTTTTGATGGTTATGCTATAGGAGGATTAGCTGTTGGTGAGAGTCAAAAAGAAATGTTTGAAGTTCTAGATGACCTTAAAAATATTATGCCTGAAGACAAACCAAGGTATTTAATGGGTGTAGGAACACCATCAGATATACTTGGTGCTGTAAAAAGAGGCGTGGATATGTTTGATTGTGTAATGCCTACTAGATCTGGAAGAACTGGTTTAGCTTTTACTTGGAATGGAAGAATTAATATAAAGAACCACAAATATCAAAATGATAATGAACCATTAGATAAAGATTGTAAAAATCTAGATTTAAACAAGTACTCAAAAAACTACTTGAATCATTTATTTAATACAAATGAAATTCTCGGATCAACATTGTTAACACTTCATAATATTAATTTTTATCAAGAATTAATGGCTGCAATTAGAAAAAATATTAGATCAGGAACTTTTGATGAGTTTCATGATAAATACATTAATAAGTTGTAATTTTAATATTTGCAATTTGACAACTTATGCAATAAATAACTGTTTTTGGTTATAAAATTTATTTAAGTTAGATATTTTTTATTATTTAAATTTTTAAGTGTAAAGAAATTTAAAAATTTTAAAGAAGACTTCACCAAAAGTTTTTTTTTAAAATTTAATAAAAAAAAACTTATATTCTTAACTTTAATAATTTATATGTGGGCCCTTAGCTCAGTTGGTAGAGCAATTCCCTTTTAAGGAATGGGTCGATGGTTCGAGTCCATCAGGGCTCACCAAATTATCTAACTAATTGAAATTGGCGGATAATCAAGAATTACTGAATTTTCCCATTCTTTTAAATTTTTTATACGATTAGTTGAAGATGGATGGGTACTCATAAATTGAGGCGGTTCATTACCCTTGTTTGCTTTTTTCATTCGTTTCCAAAGTTCTTTTGTTTCTCTAATATCATACCCAGACAAAGATGAAAAAATCATACCTAAATAATCAGCTTCTGTTTCCTGTTTTCTTGTAAATGGATTCATAATTCCTATTTGGGATAAAAGTCCTACTGTATTCATACCTGTAACTCTGTTTACCTGTGAAAGCTTACCACCTGTAAAAATATCAATTAGTTGTGATCCTGTATTAAGAAGAACTGATCTACTAGCTCTTTCTACAGAATGTTTGGCAACGGCATGAGCAATCTCATGTCCCATGACAGCAGCTAGACCATTCTTGTTTTTTGTTACATCTAAAATTCCTGTGTAGACAGCAATTTTTCCTCCAGGCATACACCAGGCATTTCGTAATTTATCATTCTCAATTAATATATATTCCCAACTAAAATTTCTAGTGGGATCTTGTAAATTGGATTTCTCAAAGTACAATGAAATTGCACTCTCCATTTTACTTCCAATATTTTTGATTTGATCGAGTGTTTTAGTATCTTTGCTTAACTTTTCTTTTTCTTTTACTTTTTCGTAAATTTGAGCTGCCTGGGCATTTAATTTCGCCTCTGGGATAATTTTAAGTTGTTTTCTATCTGTTATAGGAGCAGTAGAACAAGCATTCATTACAAAACCACAACAGCCACAACCAACATAATTTAGAAATTTTCTTCTATTCATTTTATAAAAATTTTGTTAAATATAAATACTAACATTTATGAATTTAAACAATAAAATTTTAGCTTTCCTTTTTTTAGTAGCGGTTTCTTTTGTAATATATTCAAGCTATAATTAACAATTTACATGGCAAAAAAAAAATCTTTAGCACTTAAACTCAGAAACTATTTTATTACGGGCATAGTAGTACTAATACCAATTGGCTTTACTTTATACTTGAGTAGATTTTTAATTAATATTTCAACAAAATTAGTTCCGGCTGGATTAAATCCTAATAATTATATCCCTTATGCTATTCCTGGAATTGAGATACTTCTGACTATAATTTTTATCACAATAGTTGGAGGCTTGTCTTTGTCATTCTTGGGTAAAAAAATTTTACAGATTGTTGATAATTTATTCAAACGTATACCTATTTTAAGAACTATATATTCAGCAATAGTTCAATTGACAGATTCTTTTAGAAATCAAGAAGGTTCAAAAAAAAGTGTAGTTTTAGTAGAATATCCACGAAAAGGTTCATGGGCAGTCGGATTTGCTACAAAAGAAAATAAAGGTGAACTAAAAGATAAGACCAATAAAGAATTGATTAATGTTTTTGTTCCAACTACACCTAATCCTACAAGTGGTTTTTTATTAATGTTTCCTAAAGAAGATGTAATTTATCTAGATATGAGCTTTGAAGAGGCATCTAAATTTATTGTCTCAGCTGGAACATCTAATCCTAAAAGTTAAACTATATCATTAATGATATCAGCCTGATCATATAATTTTAGTAAAGTTTTGTATTTATCAATATCTAAATTATTATTTTCTATATTTTTTATCTCTGTTTCAGCTAATTTAAAAAGATTTTCATTATGAACTGGGTCAGCTAATTTAAAATTTTTCAAACCACTTTGTTTAAAACCAAGTATATCCCCAAATCCACGTAATTTCATATCTTCTTCAGAAATATCAAAACCATCATTTGAGTTTTTTAAGATATTAATTCTTTTTTTTGCATTTTCTGTTAAATTAGATTTAAACATCAAAATACATGAGGCTTGCTTATTACCTCTTCCTACACGTCCTCTTAGTTGATGTAATTGAGATAAACCAAACTTATTTGAATTTTCTATAATTATTACATTAGCATTAGGGAAATCTATCCCAACTTCAATTATTGTTGTTGAAACTAATATTAAGAATTTTTTTTCCAAAAATTTATTTAATATTTTTTCTTTTTCATCATTTTCAATTTTTCCATGTAATAATGCTACTTTATTTGGAAATATTTTATTAAGATATTCAAATTTTTTAACAGCAGACTCATGATCTAGCTTTTTTGACACTTCTATTAAAGGACAAACCCAAAAAATTTGGTTTCCTTCATAAATTTCTTTTTTAACAAAATTAATAACATCTTCAATTTTACTCTCAAGTTTACTATATGTTTTGACCTCTTTACGGTTATTAGGTTTTTCCCTAATTATCGATATATCCATATCGCCATATATTGACATTGTTAGAGTCCGAGGTATTGGTGTTGCTGACATCAATAAAACATCACAATTTTTACCACCTTTATCAGATAGAAGTTTTCTTTGTCTGACACCAAACTTATGTTGTTCATCAATTATAATAAATCCCAGATTGGAAAAAGTGATTTTTTTTTGAAAAATAGCATGGGTACCAAATACCATATCAATTTTTTTTGTTTTTAAATTATCAATAATTTCTTTTTTTATTTTGTTTTCACTTTTACTTGAGAGTAATGCAAGATTAATTTGAGTAGGAAAAATTTTTTTAGCTAATACAAAGTGTTGTCGAGCAAGAATTTCGGTTGGTGCCATTAGAGCAACTTGATAACCAGAATTAACTACATTTAACGCAGAGATTAACGAAACAATTGTTTTTCCACTCCCAACATCTCCTTGTAAAAGTCGAAACATTTTGCTTTTTGATGTGAGATCATTATTTATTTCTATTAAAGTTTTTTTTTGATCATTGGTAAGTTTAAAGTTTAATTTTTTTATGACTTTGTCAGAATTTTTTAGATCAAATTTTTTTTTATCTTTCTTTATTTTTTTAATTTTTTTTCTTATTTCGGAATTTACTAAAAAAGATGCTAAAATCTCATCATAAGCAAGTCTTTCATAAAATTTGGCTCTAAAATTGCCTATATTATTAGGATCATGTAATTTAATGATTGCATCATTCCATGTTTCATTGTCAAAAAGTGAAAGTATTTCTTTTGAATGCCACTCCTTTAGTTTGGGTAAATTTTTTAAAATTTGTGCAATAATTTTATTATATATTTTTTCGGTGATACCTTCAGTAAGTGAATATTTATTATGCTTTGACTCAATTAGAGAACTATCCTTAGAAACATATGTTGGATTTGTTATTTGATATTTATCTCTAAATAAATTTACCTTACCACTTACTGTAATTTCTTCATTTAATGGTAATATTTTTCTAATATAACCTTCATTACTGTTAAAAAAAACACAATCAATTTTTCCTGTCTCATCTTGGCAAATAACTTTTTTTGGCAAGTTTCGAATTCTTGGGAATTGATATTTTATAGGAATAATTTTTATTGTTTGTATTTTTCCTACTTGAAGATCTTCAATCTTAATTGTTAAACTTCTATCTGTGTGAGATTTTGGCAACTTCCACAATAAATCAAAAATATTATTAACTTTTTTTTTTCTTAATATGTTCATGGTTTTTTTACCAACACCATTTAATTGGGTTAAATCAGACAATAAATAATCAGAATTATTTATATTTTTCATATAAGATATAATATATTTAATTTTCTTATTATTAATATAATGGATTTAAAAAAAAAAATTATTTATCGATCTAATTATAGAGGAACTAAAGAAATGGATAAATTATTAAGTTCTTTTGTAAAAAAACATATCGATACCTTTAACGAATCTGAGCTAAAACTTTTATGTGATTTTTTAGATTTAGATGACGAAAATTTATATAAATTTAAACAAAATAAAGAAACAACTATAAAAATAAAACCAAATATTATTACTAATTTATTTAAAAATTTTGTATTTAAAGAATAATGGCGGAGAGACTGGGATTCGAACCCAGGATGGAGTTGCCCCCATGCCGGTTTTCAAGACCGGTGCTTTCAACCGCTCAGCCATCTCTCCGTTAGCAAGCTTTTATTCGATGGAATGATTCATTTCAACTATAAAACATGTAAAATTCCGTTTAATGAATTATAAGAAATTATTGATTATATGAAAAATAATGAGTTTAATAAGGGTATACTTTTAACTGCTTTTGGATCCTTTTGGTGGGGTGTTATTGGTGTTATATACTTTAAATATATTTCTTTTGCAGGACATATTGAGGTTGTTGTCCACCGAACAGTTTGGACTTCTATTGTCTTAATATTATCTACTTTCTATTTTTCTAAATGGGGTAAATTTTTAACTATCATTGGAAATTATAAATTTTTAATAACACTTTTTTTTTCTGGTTTATTAATTTTTATTAATTGGGCTGTGTGGATATATGCAGTTTCTAATGATCAAATTATTGATGCTAGCTTTGGCTATTTTATTATGCCCATATTAAGTGTTTTTTTAGGTAATATTTTTTTTAAAGAAAAACTTAATAAAAATAGAAAAATATCAATATGTTTAGTTATAATTTCTATATTTTTTTTATTATTCTTTAGTCTTAAATCAATACCTTGGGTTGGTTTAATTGTTGCTTTGAGCTGGGGATTTTATAATCTTTTAAGAAAAAAAATTAATGTTGATACAGATTTAGGTTTATTAATTGAGAGTTTGTTTATACTACCTTTTTCTTTATTTGTTTTTTACCTGATTTCAAAAGAAGGTCTCAATGATTTCAGTTTTTCAAATCCTCCATTAATGTTACTTTTAATGTTGGCTGGTCCAATGACAGTTATCCCTTTATTCCTTTACGTACGAGGAGTTGAACTTTGTGGTTTAGGCCCCACAGGTATGATTTTTTATATAACACCTACTTTTCAGTTTTTACTGGGTTTTTTCTATTATGATGAAGCATTTTCACCTACAAAGTTAGCAAGCTTCATTTTAATCTGGATTGCTGTAATTATTTATTTAAAAGATTTATATGACAATGATTAAAATTTTTATTATTTTTTTAACTACAATCATGTTTTCACCTGTATTTTCAGAAGAAGACACTTTCGAAACATGGTTAAAAGAATTCAAGGTTTATGCTTTAGAAAATAATATTTCAGAGGTTACTTTTAACAAAACTATGAAAAATGTAACTTTTCTTCCTAACGTTATAAAGTACGATAGATTTCAGCCTGAATTTTATGAAGATACCAAAACTTATATATCAAAAAGAACATCTAAAAAAAAAGTAGAAAAAGGATTAGAACTTTTTAAAAAAAATAAGAATTTTATAGAATCTGTTGAAAAAAAATTTTCTGTTGAGAGTAGTTTGCTGCTTTCACTGATGGGTATCGAAACAAATTTTGGAACCTATGTAGGAAAAATGGATATTTTATCATCTTTAGCAACCTTAAGTTATGATAAAAGAAGAAGGGATTTTTTTACTAATGAGCTTATAGTGATACTTCAATTGGTAGAGAAGGGTGTAATTGATCATAAAATTTTATACGGTTCTTGGGCAGGCGCATTTGGTAATTTTCAATTTATGCCGACTACAATAAAAAACTATGCTTTAGACTATGACAAAAATAATATAATTGAGCTTAAATCTACGGCAGACTCATTTGCTTCTGCTGCAAATTATATAAATAAAATTGGATGGAAAAAAAATGAACCTTGTTTTATAAGAGTTTCTTTAACTGAAGATGTTCCAAAAAAACTATTAAATACCTCTGCAAAGAAATTACATAATAAAAAAAAGTTTTCTTATTTAATGAAATTTATAGATAATAAAGATGATTATAATATAGATAAAAATTTGATTGGTGCGATAATCACTCCTGATAAAGATATAATCCCAGATTCAAAAAATCTAGAACCTGCTTATATAGTTTTTAATAATTATGAAAAAATATTAAAATGGAACAGGTCTCTTAGGTTTGGTTTAGCTGTTTGTGTTTTAAAAGATAAGTTTACAAATGCATTATAAAAAACTCTTAATATTATTTTTTTTTATAGTTTATTCTAGCTGTACATCTGTAAGTGTAAATAATGATATAAGAATTATTGAGAAAGAAACTTTTTCAAACAAAGGTTTTACCTTGGTTTATTCAAATATCTTATATGATGAAAAAATAGTTTCAAACAAATTACAAGAAAGAGAATTAATAATATTTCAGCGTAATTTAAAAAAAAATACGCAAGTTAAAATTTCAAATATTCTAAATAATAAATCTTTAATTGTAAAAGTTGGAAAAAAAACTAAATATCCTTTATTCAACAATTCTGTAATTAGTGCCAGAATTGCTAAAGAATTAGATATTAATTTAGATGAACCCTATGTTGAAATTATTGCTATACCTGAAAACTCTCTTTTTATTGCAAAAAAGGCAAAAACATTTGATGAAGAGAAAAATGTTGCTAATAAAGTTCCAGTTAATGACATAAGTATAGATAATCTTAATGATACACAAAAAGTTTCTATAAAATCAACTCCAAAAACAAAGTTTTCATACACCATCAAAATTGCTGATTTTTTTTTTGAAGACACAGCCGTTTCGATGATTAAAAGAATAAAATCTGAAACAAATCAAAGTGGAAAAATAAAAAAGATTTCTGATAAAAAATATAGGGTATATTTAGGACCTTATACCAACATTAATTCTCTACAAAAATCGTATAATAGTATAAACATATTAGAATTTGATAATATAGAAATTATAAAAAATGATTAGAAATAAATTATTAACTTTTTTTGTTTTTTGCTTAATAACAACAAGCACAAATGCTTCTTTTAATATACAGGCTAGAACAGCAATTCTTCAGGATTTTTTATCAGGAGAAATTTTATATGAAAAAGAACCAGATAAATCAATTTATCCTGCTTCGATGACAAAAATAATGACTGCTATAGTAGCTTTTGATTTAATTAAATCAGGAGATTTAAATTTAGATGATAAATTTATAATTTCTGAGAAAGCTTGGCGTCTTTCTCAGGCTGGGTACTCTTCCATGTTTATTATGGTTGGTGATGAAATTAGTGTTGAAAACTTATTAAGAGGGATAATCGTAGCATCAGGGAATGACGCGTGCATAGCATTAGCAGAAGGCATAGCTGGTACTGAAGAAGAATTTGCTTTAATGATGACGGCTAAAGCTGCTGAAATAGGAATGGTCAATACTAACTTTGCCAATTCATCAGGCATTAACAATCCTAACAATGTTTCAACTGTCAAAGATATTTTAATAATGTCAAATTATCTTATAAAAGAATTTCCTGAAGAATATCGATACTTTTCTGAAAAAGAATTTACCTGGGATAGAACTGGTGGCGACCCTATAACGCAAGGAAATAGAAATCCGCTTTTATATAAAAATTTTGGAGTAGATGGCATTAAAACCGGGTATTTAGCAGTTGAAAAATATTCATTAGCTTCATCTATGATCAGAAATGGAAGGAGATTAATAGCTGTGGGTAGTGGTTTTGAAAATAAAAATGCAAGATCAAAAGAAAGTAAAAAACTTCTAACTTGGGGGATAACAAATTTTGATTTGATTCAAATTGCTAAGTCAAATGAACCCATAGATAAAATTGATGTTTGGCTTGGGAAACAAGAACAAATTGATGTTTATGTAAAAAACGATATTTACAAAACAATACCAAAAGCTCGAAAAAGACTCTTAAAGGTATCTTTAAATTATAATGGTCCAGTTCAAGCACCCATTAAAAAAGATGATGTTCTTGGAGCCCTTAAAATCGTTTACGATGGAGAATTAATTGATGAATATGAAATTTTAGCCTTTAATAATGTTAAAAAATTAAATGTTTTTTCTAGACTATTAAAATCTATTAATTTTTTGATTTGGGGTGATGTCTAAAAATCCAATAATCGTTTTCGAAGGCATAGAAGGAAGTGGTAAATCCCTTCATATAAACAATGTTGCCAACTATTTAAAAAAGATTAATAGAAAGTTTATTAGAATTAGGGAACCAGGAGGAAGTAAAAATTCAGAAAAAATTAGAAAGTTAATCTTAGACAACAAATCATCATTTAATGTAAATACAGATTTGTTATTATACATGTCTGCAAGAAGTGAAAACATTAACTTAATTAAAAAAAATTATAAAAAAAAGATAATATTGATTGATAGATTTGTGGACTCAACTATTGCATATCAACATTATGGATTTGGTGTTGATATTAAGATTATAAATTTAATTAATAAATTTTTATTAAAGAATATTAAAGTTACTTTTACTTTTTTAAATATAGTTAGTTTAAAAAATATGAACAATAGGCT
>CAJQJC010000048.1 GCA_905478565.1 uncultured Candidatus Pelagibacter sp.
AACGTGCTCATATGCAATATTTAGTCTTTTTTAAGTAGTTTCTTCATTAATTCGTTACGATCAGATATGACGAATCCGTCGCTTTCTTCCACTGGACCACCGTCTTTGTTGCCCTGATCTAACTTCTGCTTTTTAAGTTGTAATTCGATCATTTTAAGTTTCTTGTCGATTTTGCCGCTTTTGGCGTCTATGGCGTTCCTTAGGAAATTGCCCGCAACTTCGAATATACGACCTGAATATCTGGAGTCAACGTTCATGCCCAAATCCATCAGGTTCTTGTAACTTTCTTCCGCTTCTATGGCCAGTTTGTCCAGTTCAAGATCACTCAATTCGCCTAGACCTTTTACCTGTGGCAGTGCGGCCGCAACCTTGTCAAATTCCGCATAACTTTTCTGTAGATTCTTCTGTGTCTGTGGATCTAGATTCTTGGCAGAAGCGTGTTGTCCATTTGCCTCCTTGATCTTCTTGTCTTTTTCCTTCTTGTCCACCTCTTTGAATGCCTCTTTGACATTTGGTAAATTAAGAATGTCCTCTAATTTTTTTGTCATCGTCGTATTTACTTACGTTTGCCGTTGTGGAACAACTGTTCTTCTGAAACAACCCTGAATCTAATTTTTCTCTGTTTGGCGTATGCGTTTGCGGCCTCCCACTTGGCCATGTTGATCACGACCTGTTTCTTCTTGGCCATACTCTTACCCGCGGCCTCCATTGTGGTCTGGCTCATGGGTTTAACTTCAACCATCTCAGCGTGTTTACGACCTTCCTTGTCTTGGTACACTATGAAGAAGTCAGGCACGTACACAGTGTACTTGCCCGTAAATGGATGCCTGTACGGTATCTTGATTGACTCTGAAGCCCATTGATACACGTTTGGATGTTCATCACACAGTCTCATGAAAGAATGTTCCCAACTTGATCTGTATGTCGGTGTTTTAGTGCCCACGTATTTCTCCGCGTTCTTGGGAGAGAACTTGCCCCTAGCAAATCTTGGTAACATTAGTCTATGATGTTTCTAGATACCGTCTCTTTAGTGGCCAGTGTTTTCCTCACACCCAGCCTACTTGACTTGTATCTGTTGGCGTTTAATATTATGGTCATCAGTTCAGACAACAGTGCCGGTGTGGCATACGTCAACTGATCCAGTATCTGTTGTGGTTTGATATTGTCTATCTTGGCCTGGGCCAGTATTGCATACGCTGTTGACTCCGCCGCCGATCTAGAGAAGTCACGTTTGACGAAGAACGCTATGGTGCTGTCATATTCACCCACGTTAAATTGGTAGTCGGTCTCATAGGCAGTGGTGGTCAGTTTGTCCACGGTCTTCTGCAATTCGTCCTTGTCCTTTGGTGGTAAGTTTGTGTAAAATTCAGTCATTATATCGTCGCCTTCTCTGTTGCTATCTCGACATCCTGCGTCTGTCTTTCAATTTTTATAAATCCCTCTGTGACCAACTTCCTTACATCTGTGATAGCCTTGCTGGTGTACACATTCTTTATGTTGTCAGCAGATGCTTCATATTCAAGATTGGATTGTGCTATTGTGAGTCCCTTACGAGAACCAATGTCTCTGAAATATATTGCGGCCGCTATCTCATCTCTGACATTCGCGTCATTGGATACAAGATTAAACGACTCGTCGGCACCCAGGAAGTTCACTGTGTCCGTGGTTGAATTTGTTATAACTGTGTTGTTGGCCTGATTATTATTATCCGCAGTGCCCCTTGCTGATGCCAATGCTGAAGCACCCACTATGGCCGCCGCACCAACTGAGAACTGTGCAACTGGGTTGGTTATCGAGCCCGCCTGTTTTCCAACTTCGAGGATACCGTCCTTGGCAATGCCTTTCAGTTCTTCCTTCACGGCCGATTTTTTAATTTTTTTAGCGTTGTTATATGTGTTCGAAGCACCAAGTATTGCACCCAATATGTTTCCTGATTGCACATTCCTGATTACCGAACCTACGCCGTCCACCACGCCTCCAGGACCAAAAATGCTATTAGTGCCTCCTCCCAACACTGTGAGTGGGCTAGGTGAATTGTCATAGTTGATTGTTGCAAAACCAGGAACGTTGTTCTTGTTGATTATACCTGATTTGTATATCACTGTCTCATACAGTATCTGCATGGTGTTGTTCATTATACCTTGACCGTCTGCTTGGTCTAGGTTGTCGTGTGAGAATGATCCTATAACGGGATTGACAAGAGTCATTGATGTGAAACGTTTTTTGTGTAGCACGAATATCTCAATGCCTTTGAGGTATGGTTTCTGTCTCTGCCTCGGTGTGTCCATACCAAACTTGGTCGTTTGTCTCGCATCGCCAAAATTATAGTAATCATCCTTGGTGTTTGAAATTGTTAGGTCGTTGTTCATGCCTATGGAATCTGCTATGTTGTACTCGTAATACTTCTTCCAGAATGCGTTGACCGTGTCTGCGTGGTCATCATGGAATGTGATGTTCACGGGTTCGTACGCTATCCTTGTACCCGCATACATCTTCTTGTTGTACTGTGTTTTTTCTTCGTAACTCAAGTTGTACTTGGGTAGTTCACACTGCTTGACCAACATGTTCAGTTGGTACCTCTCATTGGCATTAAAGCCGTCAACGAACAGGGTTTCATCTGTGTTGAAAACAACATGAAACAGGAACTTCTGTTTTGGCATCAACTTGAAATTGTCGTCTATGTACAATCTCGATGCGTGTTGGTAGTCTTTCATACCCGGTAGTCCGTCCTGGAAACCTTTTAGGAAATTGTTTATGCTTGGCATAGTGTTATTTATAGTCACAAAAAAAGCGCCTATAAAGACGCTTTTTTGCTTATAATTGCTAACTTAATTTTTTGTATTACTGTCCACCACCTGTACTCAAAGTACCAATAGTTCTTGCAACTGCTGTTCCAATACCTGTGCCTGTTGGTGTCTGGATTGCGTTGTCATATCTAACTGACATCGTGATAGTTGCTGGATCTGAAGTTGCGTATGCTAGTGAGTTGTAGTTTACGTTTTCAACGTATGCACCATATAATTCAAATGTTTCTAACACATTCGGTGCACTCGCTCCGTTACCACCGTCAAGCATTTCAATCCTAGTTGTGAATTTGTAATCAATACCAGATGCCGCTGAACTCTGTTCAAAGAAATCAAACTGTTTCTGGATCTGTTCGCCAACCAGTTTAGTAACTGAGTTGTTAACGTCGTCTCTTAAAGTGATTGTGATTGGATCCCAAGTGTGTTTACCTGCAACATAAACTTTTGAGTTGTACACATCCAGTGTCACGTTGTCAAAAGTCAAGTTAGGTCTTGTTATATCAATAACTTGTTTTGTTAGTTCTGATCTTGGTGTTGATACTCCAAAATTTTCAAGTATTGCTCTGAAACGATACTGTAGTTTTGGCATCAATAAACCCTGTGATGCTGAACTCTGATCGTTTGCTAGTGGTACTGTAAATTTTGATAAAGTTGATATTGCCATCTGTTTCTCCTATTTATTCAAAATTAGTTCCCTAACTTTGCAATTTCTCCTGTGTTTTTGATTCTCAACGGTATGTAAATAAATTCAACTGACTTGATCGGCTCAATTGCTATATC
>CAJQJC010000049.1 GCA_905478565.1 uncultured Candidatus Pelagibacter sp.
TGTATGTGAACTATTCCAATAGTTTTATTCTTTTTTAAATTATCATATACACATAAGCTCGTAATTTTATTCTCGTTCATTATTGAAAGAGCCTTAACTCCAAGTGTTTCTTTATCAACTTTCAGTGGGTTTCTTGTCATTATTTCCTTAACTTTAAGTTTGTGCAAATTTTCGTTTTTTTGAGACATTCTTCTGATCTGACCGTCAGTAATTATTCCTTTAGTTATTCCTTTTTTATTTGTTACTATTAATGTTCCTAACTTTTTATTAGTTATAATTTTTAAGGCTTTTTTCATATTGGAATTTTCATTTATAAAAGGAATATTATTTTTTGTTAACATCAAATCTTCAACAGTTTTAAGTTTGGCACCCAGGTTTCCAGAAGGGTGAAATTTTTTAAAGTCTTTTTTACTTATTTTTTTCTTTTTTAAAGTTGCAACTGCTAGAGCATCACCAATGCTAAGTTGATTAATAGTACTTGATGTGGGAACAATTCCTAGTCCAGCCTCAGTAACTTCTGGTGTTAATATTTTTATGTCTGAGGCTTTATATAGTAATGAATTTTTTTTCGACATTATACCGATTAAAGTAATTTTATTTCTATTTGCATATTTAATTATATTTTTTAATTCTTCAGTAGATCCTGAATAACTAATCAAAATTAATATATCTTTTTTAGAAATACTTCCTAAATCACCATGAGAACAGTCATTTGCTGAAAGAGAAAATGATGGGGTCCCAACTGAAGAAAGAGTTGCTGCAATTTTAGCCCCTATTAATCCACTTTTACCTACACCACATATGATAACTTTTGACTGACATTTTGAAATTACGTTTACAGCTTCGTCAAAGGAGTTATTTATAGATTTTTTTAATTTTTTAAGAGCAATTATTTCAAGATCTATTACGTCCTTCGCAATTTTTTTTACGTCTTTCTTTTGCATTTAGTGGGACCAAATATCATCGTTAAATGAGGCCAAATCAAGATCTACTCTAGTTTTAAGAAATTTCAAACAATCATTATATAAGTGTATTCTATTTTCTCTAACAAGAATTTTATTAAGTTCCTCATGAATTCGATGTAAATAAATTACGTCATTAGCACAATATTTAAGTTGAGCCTCGGTTAATTTGCCTCCAAAATCAGAACTTTGAAACTGTTTGCTTATGTCTATATTTATAAATTCTTTTATTAAAACCTTTAAAGAGTGACTGTCAGAATAAGATCTCGCTAATTTTGAGGCTATTTTAGTATCAAGAATATTTTCTGTAGTTATTTTGAGATAATGTTTGATATGTGCCATATCGGCTCTACCATAATGAAATATTTTAGTAATTTTTTTATCTTCAAGCATTTTACTTAAATTTGGTGCTTTATAATTTTTCCTATCCAATTGAATGATATGTGCATCTGAATTTCCACTTGAAACTTGAATGAGACATAAGGGGTCTCGTTTAACATTGAGGCCCATGAATTCTCCATCCACTGCTATAATATTGCCTAAATCTAAATCTTCTGGTAGATCATCCTTGTGAAGTTTAATATCAATATTCATTTTTAATTATATATATATGAAACAAAAAAATTGTCTAATTTTCGGAGGTAGTGGACAAATTGGTAGATATTTAATAAGAAAATTAACAAAAAATAATTACAAAGTGACTGTAATTACTAGAAATCTTCATCAAAAAGGTTACTTAATTAAGACGCAAGCTAATGCAGGCTACATAGATGTAGTTGAAGCTGAAATTTATGAAGAGAAAAAAATTAGAAAACTTTTTAGTAAAGCAGATATTTGTATTAATCTAATTGGAATTTTATACGAAAGTGGCAAAGGAAACACCTTTGAAAACATTCATTCTAATTTTGTAAATATTTTATCAAAATTATGTAAGGAGTATAAGGTTGAACAATTTATTCATATATCAGCACTTGGTATTGATAATGCGATAGATTCTAAGTACGCAAAAAGTAAATTAAAAAGTGAAATAAACATCCAAGAAAATTTTCCTTTGGCAACAATATTAAGACCATCTGTAGTTTATTCAGTTGATGATAATTTTACAACAAATTTTATGACTCTTTTAAATAGATTGCCAATTTTTCCTCTCTATTATAATGGCAAAACGAAGTTCACTCCGATTCATTGCTCAGATTTAACAGACATAATTTTTTATATTATTTCAAATAATATACAGTCTAAAATTATTGATTGTATTGGACCTGAAATTATTTCTTTAAAAGAAATTTTAAAAAAATTATTAAAATTAATTAATAAAAAAAGATTACTGGTACCAATGCCTTTGTTTTTTGCGAAAATTTCTGCACATATATTTCAGATATTTCCAAAACCATTATTAACAGTTGACCAACTTAAGCTTCTTAAATATGATAATATTTCATCTGGAAACTATAAAACAAATTTTGACATTGGAGTTCCCAGTGTAAGATTTTTTGATAAAGAAGTTGAAAAATATTCTTATATGTGGAGAGAAGGTGGAAAATTTTCTACTGAAAAATATAATTCAGTTGATTAAAATTTTAATAATAATTATTAAGATTAAATTATCGTTAAAACTACAAAAACGCTATAATAGGTTCACCTAAATTTAATCCAAAATAAAAACAGCTTATTTAAGGAATTAAAGAAACTTTTAAGTAATTATTAAGCTGTGCCAGTCTTTTTATTTACATTGTATTGTGGCACTTCATTATCTTTATCATTCACATCTTCTTTTTTACCTTTTGGTTGGTATGCGTAGAGAAGATGCAGTTTACAGTAGGAAAAATCCTTTAATGAAGATCTCCCACAAAAATAGAATGACTCTTCTTCCGGATGTCCAATTGGCCATTTGCAAGAATTGTCATCTAGATCTTCTAATTTTTTTGGGTTTTCAGGTTCAAAATCTTTTTCAATAATCAGTGATTTAAATTTGCTTTTTCTGCCACGTTTTACTTTTACACTATTTTCATCTTCAAAATCTTTATCGTGCTTTTGCCTTATTGGAGCAGTTCTAGTTTTGATCTTAGAGGAGAGTTGTAATCTATGAGCTTTTCCAATTACTGCATTTCTACTAATTCCACCAATTATTTCTGCAATTTGACTTGCTGTACTTCCTTTTCCCCAAAGATCTTTTAATTTCTGTATTTTTTCTTCGTTCCAACTCATAAACTATATTTTGTGTGTCTGTTTAATTTAATCACTATATACAGATCACATAGTATATTAAAAAAAACAACTTAAATTTTGCTTTTTTACACAAATATTTAAAATTTTTTATATATGATTACTTATGGTTGAATTAAATAAAAAATACTTAATTAAAAGAAGAAAATTTGGTGTCGTAAATTGGGTTGGTTTTAAAAGCCTTTGGTTGAAAGAGTGCAACAGATTTATAGCTGTATGGCAACAAACATTACTATCTCCGCTTGTATCAAGCTTATTATTTTTGTCTGTTTTGTCTTTGGCTTTAGGAAATAATAGAGGAGATGTTCTTGGGCATTCTTTCATAAATTTTTTAGCACCAGGACTAATTGCAATGAGCTTGCTTACACAGTCATTTAGTCACTCTGTTTCATCATTAATGATTGGAAAAATACAAGGCAATATAGTTGATATGCTTTATGCACCCTTATCAGCTGTTGAAGTTTCAATGGCAATTATTTTAGCGGCAATAGCAAGAAGTTTTTTAATTGCAATCATTTCGATAGTTGTATTTTCTTTTATAGTTGAGATGCATATAAATAATATTTTTTATATTATAATATTTGGATTTCTAAGTTCATTTATTTTAGGAAGTTTAGGTTTTATTGCTGGTCTTTGGGCAGAAAAATTTGATCATACAGCCACTGTTACCAATTTTATTATTACGCCGTTAAGTTTTTTATCTGGAGTTTTTTATTCGATAGATAAATTACCTAATATTTTTCAAATTATAAGTCATATAAATCCTTTTTTTTATATGATTGATGGATTTAGATTTGGTTTTCTTGGACAGTCTGATGGCTCTATCAAATTAGGATTAATATATTTAATATCATTAAGTTTTATAATGTGGTTTATAGCTTATTATCTTTACAAAAAGGGTTATAAAATTAAGTCATAATAATGAGCTCATTAGCAAAAAATTATAATAGGAAAAAAATCGCATTTACAAAAGGTAAAGGCAGTTTTCTATATTCGATAAATGGGAAAAAATATTTAGATTTTGTTCAGGGCATCGCAGTAAACTCCCTTGGACATGCCAATCCATATTTAATAAAAGCTCTAACGAATCAAGCAAAAAAAGTTTGGCACGTGTCTAATGCTTTTCAAATACCTGAAGGTGAAAGACTAGCAAAAAGATTAACCCAAAAAACTTTTGCGGACTATGTAATATTTCAAAATTCAGGAACAGAAGCAACGGAAGCAGCGATTAAAGTCGCAAGAAGATATTTTTATTCAATCGGACAACCAAAAAAAAATAGAATTCTTTGTGTTAAAAATTCTTTTCATGGAAGAACAATTGCTGCAATTTATGCAAGTGGTAACAAAAAAATGACCGAAGGATTTGGTCCAAAAGTAGACGGTTTTGATCATTTTACTTTTGGTGATCATAAGGGACTCAAGAAAGCTATTACCAATAAAACTGCTGCTATTATGGTTGAAACTATTATGGGTGAGGGTGGAATTAAGGTCATCCCAGATTGGTGTTTGAAAGGACTTAGAAAAATATGTAATCAAAAAAAAATTCTTTTAATTTTAGACGAAGTTCAGTGTGGAATAGGAAGATCTGGAAACTTTTTCGCTTTTGAAAAATCAAAGGTTAAACCTGATATTGTGCCAATAGCAAAAGGAATTGGAGGTGGTTTTCCAATTGGGGCAGTTTTGATGAATAAAAAAACAGCGTCTGGAATAGTCCCTGGAGTTCATGGATCAACTTTTGGAGGAAACCCTAATGCCTGTAGCGTTGCTTTAGCAGTAATGGATCAAATATTTAAAAAAGGATTTTTGACTAATGTTAAAAAAATTTCAAAATACTTTCACTATGAATTAAATAAGATTAGAAATGAATACCCCCACATTATTAAAGAAGTAAGAGGTGTTGGCTTATTAATAGGCTTGCAACTATTTAAAGATCAAACAAATTTTATACAAAAATTAATGGACAATAAATTGTTAACAATTAGAGCTGCAGAAAATGTAATAAGAATTTTGCCACCACTTAATGTAAAAAAAAAAGAAATAGATTTATCTATAAAGATTATTAGAAAAGTCTGTAAAGAATACAAGTAATGATTAAACATTTTATAAATCTAAAAGATATTCCTGCCTCAGACTTAAGAAAAATAATTTTGGATGCAAAAAAAAGAAAAATAAAAAGAAAAAACTTAAACACGCTTGATGTAGATAAAGATAATCCACTTAAAGGAAAATTACTAATTCAAATGTTCGAAAAAGCAAGCTCAAGAACAAGACTAAGTTTTTATCTGGCAATAAAACAATTAGGTGGAGGAACCATAACCATTAAAGCTAATGAATTACACCTGGGCAAGGGTGGAGAAAGTTTAGCAGATACTGCAAAAATTTTATCAACTTATGGTGATGGTTTTATGTTGAGAACAGATAGTGATAAAAAGATTGAAGAATTTAGTAAATATTTGAGTATCCCAATTATTAATGGGTTAAGTCCATCATCACACCCCACACAAGTCTTGTCAGATATTTTTACTGTTGAAGAAATTACAAATAAACCTATTTCAAAATTAAATATTTGTTGGATAGGAGATTCAAATAATGTCCTTAATAGTTTAATTGCTACATCAGTTAAGTTTTCTTTTAATCTAACTATTGGTTGTCCAAAAAATTATGAGCCTAAAAAATTTGTGATTGATTGGGCAAAAAAAAATAATAAAAAAATTAATATTTATAATAATCCTATAAAAGCAATAAAGAATGCTGATATTGTTTTTTCAGATAAAGTTGTTTCTTTAAATGATAAAGTAAATAAGTTAAAAAAAATTAAAGATTTTAAAAACTTTCAAATAAACTCTAAATTAATGAGTTATGCCAAAAAGAATGCTATTTTTTTACATTGTCTTCCAAGAGGGTCCGAGGTTTCTGATAAAGTATTTCTGGGTAAACAATCTCGGGTTTGGCAACAAGCTCTTAACAGAGTTCATGTTCAAAAAAGTATTTTATTATATTGTTTTGGTAAATTAAGGTAAAGGTTTGGGACTGTCGCTGTTTTGATTTAGGTATTTGATTATGGAAGCTCTATCTTTTTCTTTACGTAAACCAGCATAAGACATTTTTGTACCTTTTATATAGGACGCGGGTTTTTTTAAAAAACCATTTAATTCCTCAAATGTCCAATCTTTATCATATGAGGCTAAAGCTTTAGAGTATTTATAATCAGCAACACTACCAACTTTTCTTCCAACAACATTATATAGTGCAGGCCCAATTTTATTTGCACCACCACTATTTATTGAGTGGCAAGCAACACATTTTTTAAAAATTTTTTCACCACTTGCAATGTCACCTTGAGCCATGATTGCTGCTATATCTATTTCTTCAACAATCTTTGTTGCTTGAGACTCACCAGAAGAAATAGAAGAACTCTCTACTTCTATTTTATAACCTGGATTTTCCGGCTTTTTTACATGAAAAACCAAGTCTGTAATTTTTCCTAGACCAATTACAAGTAGTGCAACCATTAGGATTGCTGCAATTATTTTATTTAGTTCAAACGAATCCATTTTAAATATATTATTTTGGACATATAACATGATAATTTAAAAATTACTTAATTTTTAATTTTAATTTTTGCGTCTGTTAGACGCATAAAGTGGATAAATTTATAATGACAAATACACTAATATTAATCCCATCAAGAATGGCAGCTACTAGATTGCCAGGAAAACCTCTCTTAAAAATTAATGATTTATCTATTATATCTCATGTTTTTAAAAAGGCAGAAGAAACAAAAATCGGCAAAGTTGTAGTTGCTGCAGAAGATCAAGAAATTTTGGACGATGTAAAGAAAAATGGAGGACACGGAATTCTAACAAATAAAAATCATAAAACAGGAACTGATAGAATTTATGAAGCCTATAAGAAACTTGATTTAAAAAACATTGATTACATATTAAATTTACAGGGAGATGAGCCAAATATAGATAAAAAAGATATAATAAATCTTAATAATTTAGCAGTCAAAAATAATTCTGAAATAGGAACACTGGCAGCAAAAATTAAGGATAACCAAATGCTAATCGATAAAAATGTTGTAAAAGTTCAGACTGAAAAAAATTTAGAAAAAGGTAATTTTTCAAAAGCAATCAATTTTAGTAGGGAGAATTTATCAAATCTAAACAATAATATTTATCATCATATTGGCATATATTTATATCAGGTAAATGTGTTAGAAAAATTTGTAAGACTTAATCAAACAAAAAATGAAATTCAAAATAAATTAGAACAGCTTAGAGCACTAGATAATGACTTGAAGATTAGCGTAGCTTTAGCTGAGTCCTCATCTATTGGTGTTGATACAGAAGAAGATTACCTAGCTATAAAAAAAATTATGGAATATAAAAGATAAAATGAAAAAAATTTATTTTCAAGGAACATTTGGAGCTTATTCTCATTTAGCAGCTAGTGAAATTGACCCCAAAGCAGAAATTATACCTTGCAAAACATTTGATGAGTGTTTCTTAAAAGCTTCATCAGATAAAAGTTCAAGAATGATAGTACCAGAGTCTAATCGTATTACAGGAAATATAGGAATTGAATATTTAATTTTTAAATACAGACTGAACATATATTCAGAACATTTTCAAAAAATTGAACACAACTTATTAGGACAGCCTGAAAGCAAACTAAGTGATATCAAAGATGTTTTTTCACATTCGCAAGGGTTATCACAATGTTCAAATTTTATTAAGAAGAATAATTTTGTTGAACATATAAGAGCTGACACTGCAGGATCTGCAGAGGCCATTTCAAAAAATAAAATTAAAAGTGAGGCAGCAATTGCCTCATCACTGAGTGCAAAAATTTATAATCTAAAAATACTTGCACCTAATATTGAAAATGAAAGTGGTAATACAACTCGATTTTTAATGATGGGAAAGGAAGTTTTTCAACCCAATTTTGAAAAAAAGAAATATATAACTTCTTTTTTGTTTAAATTAAAAAGTAAGCCGGCTGCACTTTACCAGTCTTTAGGTGGCTTTGCTATTAATGGGGTTAATCTTACAAAGCTGCAGAGTTATCCAGAACAAAATTCTTTTGAAACATATTTTTTTCTATGTGATTTAGATGGCCATATAGAAGATCCCAAAGTTCAAAAATCTCTTGAAGAATTAGGACTTCATTGTCAAGATTTTCACGTACTAGGTGTTTTTGAAGCTGATAAGTTTAGACAAAATAAATAAGAAACTTTTCTTGTAGAATAGAAAACATTACTGTTATAATAGTTTTCTGGAGGCTAGAGGTGAAAGCTGCTTGAACCCGACCAGATCTTAACAGAAGCAGTCGTAGAGACAGTTTTTCAGGTTCTAGTCTCCTTTTTAAAATGAATAAAAATACAAAAGTTTTAGCATTAAAATATAGACCGCAAACATTTGCAGACTTAATTGGTCAAAATGTTGTTGCTGAAACAATTTTAAATTCAATCGAAGCAAATAAAGTGCCTAATGCTTATCTTTTTACAGGGATTAGAGGAATAGGCAAAACGACAATCGCAAGAATAGTTGCTAAATCTTTAAATTGCTCAAATGGGATAGGTAAAATCTGCAAAGAAGATTTGTGTGAAAATTGTAAATCTATTTCCAATTCAAATCATATTGATGTTTTAGAGATGGATGCAGCAAGCAAAACAGGTGTTGATGATGTTAGAGATTTAATAGAGTTTTCAAGGTATGGACCCACTACAGCAAAGTACAAAATATTTATAATTGATGAAGTTCATATGCTTAGTAAGCAAGCATTTAATGCATTATTAAAAACTTTGGAAGAACCACCAGAATATTTAAAATTTATTTTTGCAACTACAGAAATCAAAAAAATTCCAATTACAGTAGTATCACGCTGTCAAAGATTTGATTTATCAAGGATTAAATCTTTAGAGTTATTCGATTTTATTAAAAAGATTAAAGATAAAGAAAATGGAAATGTATCAGATGAAGCTCTTAAATTAATAGTTAAAATTTCAGAAGGTTCTGTTAGGGATGCACTTTCTTTATTGGATAGAGCATTACTTACTTTAAGCAAAGATAAGGAGTTGGATCTTAAGTCAGCACAAAAAATATTTGGTTACTTCGATAAATCACAATTGATTAGTTTATTTGAATTTATATTGAAAGGAAATGAAAAAGAAGTCTTAAGTATTTATAGAGAAATCTACAATCAAGGAGTTGAACCCAAAGTTTTTCTAAATGATTTTCTTGAAATTTTATACTATTTTAAAAATGCAAATTCTTTAAGCATGGATAGTACAAATTTTGAATTGAATGATGATGAATTTGATAAAATTAAAGAAATTTCTCAAAATGTCAAAAATGAAATTTTAATTTTATTTTGGCAGTTTTGTGTAAAATCATTAAGTGAACTTGAAATTGTGTCTAATCAGCATTTATCAATTGAAATGCTCTTAATAAGATTGATCCATTTAAAAGACGTCAAAAATATAAATAGTGAAAACATAAAAAATGAAAATATAACTAAAACAAATATTAAATCAAAATTAATTCAAAACAAAAATGAAAGAGATGATTTATTTGATTTAAAAGATAAGGCTAGTTCTATTGGACAAATGAAAAGTATTATACAGGAAAAAAATATAGAAGAAGAAAAAAATGAAGATATAGATAATAAAAAAAATATTATTAATTCTTTTGAACAATTAATTGAATTTTGCTCCTTAAAAAAAGAGATGAAACTTAAGTATGAACTGGAAAAAAATGTCAACCTAGTAAGTTTTGAAAAACAAAGAATCGAAATCTCCTTTAATGAAAATCTCGATAAAGATTTTATAAAAAATTTGTCATCAAAACTCTACGATTGGACTAATTTAAGGTGGATAATCACTCTTAGTAAAATTAAGGGGCAACCATCAAAAAAAGAAAAAGAAATAAATTTAAAAAATGATTTGATTAAAGAACTCAAAGACACTTCAATTTATAAAGATGTACTATCAAAATTTACTGATGCAGAATTAATTGATGTTAAAAATATTGAAAAGGAAGAATTAGATGACTGATTTAACAAAAATATTAGACAAAGCCAAAGAGCTTGAATCTAAAATGAAAGAAAGCCAACAAAAAATAAAAAATATTACAGCAGAGGGTAAGGCGGGATCTAATTCAGTAAAAGTTATACTCAATGGTGAAAATGAAATGGTCCAGGTATCCCTATCAGATGAAATTATGAAAGAAGATAAAGTAATTGTAGAGGACCTTATTTTAGCAGCTCATAATAATGCGAGAGCTGAATTAAAAACAAAAACATCTGAAGAAATAGCAAAATCCACAAGTGGAATGGGCATCCCTGGTTTTAAATGGCCATTATAAAAAATGCAAAATATAGATGAAATAGAAGATTTAATTAAACTTATAGCAAAACTGCCAGGCCTTGGACCAAAATCTGCGAAAAGAATTGTATTAAAGTTAATTAATAATAAAAATGAGCTAGTTAAACCTATGGCAAATACATTGGCTCAAGTTTACAAAAATGTAGTTAGGTGTCAATCATGTGGCACGTTGAAATCAAACTCTTCAGGATGTAATAATTGTGAAAATGTTAATGATAAATATAATAAAATTTGTGTAGTAGAGGATTTGGCAGACCAGTGGTCAATTGAAAATTCAAATATTTTTAAAGGTTATTTTCACATATTGGGAGGAACAATATCGTCACCAGGACAAAGAAAAGAGGATCTTTTAATTAATTCTTTAGTTGAAAGAGTTGTAAAAGATAAGATTGAAGAAGTTATAATTGCCACTAGTGCAACAGTTGAAGGCCAAACTACAGCTTACTATATTCAAGATAGTCTTAAAAAAACTAAAGCAAAAATTACAAAATTAGCCCAAGGCTTGCCTGTTGGTGGAGAAATAGAAAGTCTTGATGATGGAACATTATATTCAGCATTTAAAAATAGAACTGGAATAAAGAGTAGCTCAGATTAATTTTTTTTAATTAATCTATTTAAATGTAATAGTGGCTCTGTATAACCAGAGGGTTGTGTTCGGCCGTGAAATACTAAATCACAAGCAGCTTTAAAAGCAACAGACTTATCAAAGTTAGGAGACATTTTTTGATACGATTTGTCATTCATATTTTGTCCATCGACAATCTTAGCCATTTTTTTCATTATTTCTAAAACTTGTTTGCTTGTACAAATGCCGTGATGAATCCAATTTGCAATGTGTTGTGATGAAATTCTTAAAGTAGCTCTATCCTCCATTAATCCAATATTATTAATATCTGGTACCTTAGAACAACCCACACCTTGATCAACCCATCTAACAACATAACCTAAAAGTGTTTGTGCAGAATTGGAAATTTCTGAGTTGATTTCTTCAATAGACCAATTTGGCCTATCAGCAACAGGTATAGTTAAAAGATCGTCTAATTTTGCATTTTTTCTCTTTTGTATTTCTTTTTGTTTATCAAAAATATTTATCTCATGATAATGAAGAGCATGAAGTGCTGCTGCAGTAGGTGAAGGAACCCAAGCGCAATTTGCACCAGCTTCTAGATGTCCAGTTTTTTGCTGCATCATGTCAGCCATTTTATCTGGCATAGCCCACATGCCTTTTCCAATTTGTGCTTTACCAGAGAAACCACATTCAAGACCAATATCAACATTGTTATTTTCATAAGCACCAATCCATTTAGAGGTTTTCATATCACCTTTTTTAATCATAGGACCAGCTTCCATAGATGTATGCATTTCATCACCAGTTCTATCAAGAAAACCAGTATTGATAAAAAATACTCTATTTTCTAGAGTTCTAATACATTCTTTTAAGTTTGAAGAAGTTCGTCTTTCTTCATCCATTATGCCAATTTTACATGTATATTTTTCCAACCCTAAAAGCTCCTCAACCTTGGTAAAAATTAAATTTGTAAATGAAGTTTCATCTGGACCATGCATTTTTGGTTTTACAATATAAATAGAACCTGTTCTTGAGTTACTTCTTTTTTTTAAATCATGCAAACATGCTGCCGTAGTTATAAAGGCATCCATAATCCCCTCTGGTATTTCTGAACCATCTTTTAAAGTAATTGCAGGGTTTGTCATAAGATGACCAACATTTCTTACTAGCAACAAGCTTCTTCCATGTAGTTTTAACCCTTGACCATCTTTGGATATATAACTTCTGTCAGGATTTAATTTACGTTCTAATTTTTTTCCATTTTTAACAAAAGTTGTTTTCAAATCACCTTTCATTAACCCTAACCAATTTCGATAGCAAATAACTTTGTCTTCCGCATCTACAGCAGCAACACTATCTTCATTATCACATATAGTTGTGACAGCAGCTTCAACGATAACATCACTTATACCTGCGATATCATGAGCCGCACTAAATGCTCTTGGATTAATTATTATTTCTAAATGTAAGTTGTTATTTTTTAATATTATTCCAGATGGCTTTGTAATATCCCCCCTATGACCAATAAATTTTTCTGTATTTTTTAATTTATAATCATTATCATCTTTTTTAATTATAAGATTTCCGTCTTTAATATTTAAGCCTGATATATTTTTCCAGCTAGTATTCTCAATTGGTATATGTTTATCTAAGAACTCTCTAACATATTTTATAACATCTTGCCCACGTTGTGGATCATATCTTTCAGATACACTATCCTCAGATTGTTCAATTACATCAGTTCCATATAAACTATCATACAAACTCATCCATCTAGCATTTGCTGCATTAAGCGCATATCTTTCGTTCATTATTGGAACCACTAATTGTGGCCCTGCAATACTAGATATTTCTTCATCGATGTTTTTAGTTTTAATTTTAAAATCTGGACCTACTTCTTTTAAATAACCAATTTCTCTTAAAAATTTCTTGTACTCTTCTATATTAATTTCATTACCTTTATTCTTAATATGCCAGGCATCTATTTTTTTTTGTAATTCATCTCTAGTTTTAATTAATTCTCTATTTATTGGAGATAACTCATGAACAATTTTATCGAAACCCTTCCAAAAATTTTCTGGAGATATTGTTGTATCTTTGAGAAGCTCATTATTAATAAAATTTAAAAGATCACTTGATACTGAAAGATTATTAATTTTAATGTATTTTTTTTTCATAGCACTCTTTTAACCCCATCTGTATTTTTGCCTGAGAGTTTTGCTCCGTCGGCGAGATAAAATCTCTTTCCAGAGTGTTATGCACAATCGGTCCTTTTGCCTGAGAGTTTCCGGGGCTGTTGCTCCTTCGGCGCTAAATAATAGTCTCTCCCGATAGTAATAGATTAAAACGTAAACTTTACTAAGTCAAATAATAAATAAATGAATGATTATTTAGCTTTCAATTTTATACATTTAAATCATTTTATTGCCTTTTTTGATAATTAATTAATAATAAAAAAATAAATGAAAAATTATTTAAATTTTGAAACAGACATTAAAAATTTAGAGTCAGAAATTGATAAACTAAAAGACCCATACAATGAAGATGGACTTTCTGAGGTTGATACAAAAAAGATTTCTGATACCCAGCAAGAAATAGATAAAAAATTAAAAGATATTTATTCTAATCTTGATCCATGGCAAACAACTTTAGTTGCAAGACATGAGGACAGACCTAAAGCTAAGTTTTTCATAGATAATTTATTCCAAGACTTTATTCCTCTTTCAGGGGATAGATTTTATGGTGAGGATAAATCTGTTTTAGCAGGTTTTGCAAAATTTAATGAAAATTCTGTTCTAGTTATTGGCCAAGAAAAAGGAGACAGCCTTGAAACAAGAATTGATAGAAATTTTGGAATGATGAGACCTGAGGGATATAGAAAGACAATTAGATTAATGAGGCTAGCAAATAAATTTAATATTCCTATTATATCTTTTATAGATACACCAGGAGCTTATCCAGGTGTTGGAGCTGAAGAAAGAGGGCAAGCTGAGGCAATTGCAAAATCAATTGAATGTTGCATGGAGCTGAGTGTGCCAACATTTTCAATAATCATTGGGGAAGGAGGATCAGGTGGAGCAATAGCATTAGCCTCATCCAATAAAGTTATTATGTTAGAAAATTCAATTTATTCTGTAATTTCACCTGAGGGATGTGCCACAATTCTGTGGAGAGATCCAAAGAAAACTTTAGACGCTGCAGAAGCCATGAAATTATCATCTAAGGATCTTTTAAATTTAAAAGTGATAGATGAAATAATTCCTGAACCAGTTGGAGGCGCTCATAGAGATAGAGATTTAATCTTAGAAAATGTCAGAAGTTCAATTGAAAATAATCTCAATGAGTTTCTTAATATGACAGGTGAACAAGTTTTAAATCATAGAAAAAATAAATTTCTAACAATCGGAAGAAATAAAGGTTTTGTAAGTCAACTAGATGATTTGAGCTCACTAAGTATGAAAAAAAACAAAATTAACATTTTGATTGAAAACTTTTTTACATCAAAAATAAATATTGGTGTTATATTTTTAGTGGTAATTTTGATTGGATGCCTAATATTTTATTTATAGAGCACCACAACATTGTTTAAACTTTTTACCAGTAGCTTCACATTTTTCATTTCTTGAAATTTTTTTGCCTTTTTTTAAAAGAATTAGGCATTTAGGATTATCTGAGGCCTTGATTGTATTTTTTTTAAAATTATTATCTTTGCTATTATTTTCTTGTACTACTTTTAAATTTATTAAAATTGTCACTAAATCAATTTTCAATTTATTTAATAAATTTTCAAAAAGATTAAAAGCTTCTTTTTTGTATTCTACCAGAGGGTCTCTTTGTCCATAAGATCTTAAACCAATGACTTGTCTAAGTTGTTCTAGATATTGAATATGAGATTTCCAATTTAGATCAATACATTGGAGAAATATTCTTTTTTCAATTTCTTTAGCTTTATCAATATCTAAAAGTTTAATTCTCTCATTTCTTGAAGACAAAAATATTGAGTTGATTTTTTCTTTAACATCATCTTCTTTTGAATTTACCAAATTTTCAAATTCTTCATCATTAACACTTTTTCCGAGCAAAATTTTTAATTGATTGTAAAACTCACTATTCTTACTTTTTGACAGACCCTCATTCTTTAATTTTATTAAGTCTTCTAATATTTCTGATAAAAATTCATTTGAATAATCAAATATATCTTGGTTATTTAAGACTTTTTCTCTTTGAGAAAAAATGACATGTCTTTGGTCATTTAATACATTATCAAACTTTAATAGAGTTTTTCTTATGTCAAAATTTCTAGCTTCAACTTTTTGTTGTGCTCTTTCCAGTGCTTTATTTATCCAGGGATGGTCAATACTTTCACCATCTTTTAAACCAAGTTTTTGAAGAATATTATTCATGGACTCAGAGCCAAAAATTCTCATTAAATCATCTTCCAGACTTACATAAAAAATAGAACTCCCCTCATCACCTTGCCGACCTGCTCTCCCTCTGGCTTGATTATCTACCCTTCTAGACTCCATTCTCTCGGTACCTATTACAAATAAACCACCTAGTGACTTAATTTTATTTTTATTTAAAGTTAGTTGCTCATTTGGTTCACTTCCCTTTTTTCCACCTAATTGGATATCCACACCTCTTCCAGATATACTAGTTGTTATTATGACTGAGTTTAACTTACCAGCGTTAGCTATGATTTCGGCTTCATTTTCGTGATTTTTAGCATTGAGAACAGTATGTTTTATATTTTCTTTTTTTAAGAATTGTGAATAAATTTCAGATTTATTTATGCTTGAAGTGAAGACTAATATTGGTTGACCAACTTTATGAAGTTCACAAATCTTTTTAGTTATTGCTTCATTTTTTTCTAATTCAGTTCTAAAAATTTTATCATTCCAATCTTTTCTTACCATTTCTTTGTTAGTTGGAATTATCACAACAATAAGATTATAAATTTCAAAAAATTCTTCTGCTTCAGTTGATGCTGTACCTGTACAGCCTGAGATTTTGTTGTATAACTTAAAGTAGTTTTGATATGTAATAGATGCAAGTGTCTGGTTTTCTGCTTGAACATCTATCTTTTCTTTGGCTTCTAGGGCTTGATGAAGTCCATCACCAAACCTTCTACCTTCCAAAATTCTACCAGTGAGTTCATCAATAATCTTTAAAGAACCATCTTTAACAATATAATCTTTCCCTTTTTCAAATAATTGATTTGCCCTTAAAGATTGATTCACGTGATGAACTAGATTTAAGTTTTGTGGATCATAAAAATTATTATTTTTTAAAATACCAGCGTCATTAAATATTTTTTCTATATTATCTATTCCTTCATTTGTTAATAGTATATTTCTATCTTTTTCATCAATTTCATAGTGTTCAGGCTTTAATGTTCTTACCAATTTATCAATTGCATTATACTGCTCAGTTTTGTTTTCTGCTGCACCTGAAATAATAAGTGGAGTTCTAGCCTCATCAATTAAACAGGAGTCAATTTCGTCTACGATAGTAAAAAAATGTCCTCTTTGAACCATTTCCTCTTTAGAAAATTTCATGTTATCTCTTAGATAGTCAAAGCCTAATTCACTATTAGTTGCGTAAGTGATATCTCGAGAATAGTTTTTCTTTCTCTCATAATCATCTTGCTCATTATTAATATAACCACATGATAAACCTAAAAATTTATAAATTTCTCCCATTTCAATTGAGTCACGTTTAGCCAAGTAATCATTTACTGTTACGACATGTACTCCATTACCATTTAATGCATTAAGATATGCTGCAAGAGTGATGGTTAAGGTTTTACCTTCACC
>CAJQJC010000050.1 GCA_905478565.1 uncultured Candidatus Pelagibacter sp.
CCAAACAAAACTCAAAACTAAAAGAATTTGTAATCTTACAGACCTTGGTAATGATCTTAAATCATTTTTGCTATCATCAAATAAAATATTTGCTGCATCTACCATCCAATTTTTTAATGATTCCATTATGATAGAATAGATATTTATGAATTAAAGGCAAACGTCAAATTGTCTTCTCTTTTTATAGTAAATAATCTTAATAAATTCTATGGTATTTAATAGTTCTAAGCTTTAATTAAATTATTTAATATGTGATAAAAAGACTTCTTAAATAAGACATAATGAGCAAAATTTTTAAAACTGGTATTTTTTATAAACCTTATTTGTATTTTAATCTTTATTATAAAAATAAAGCTTTAAAAAAAAGAAAGACATACTCCCAACATCGAGAGGACTTATTTATTGATAATTATTTTAAAGATACGAAGAATGGATTTTATTTAGATATAGGTTGTTATCATCCAATTAAATATAGCAATACAGCATTACTTTTTAATAGAGGATGGAAAGGAATAAATATTGATATGAATCAAACTTCAATTGATATGTTTAATGTATTGAGAAAAGGAGATAAAAATATATGCGCTGCCATTTCAAATGAGAGTAAAGAAGCCACACAATATCTAGATCATGATTTTAGTCCAGTTAACAGTTTAGAAAAAAAATTTTCAGATACAGTTTCTAAAGAAATTTCTTTCAATAGCCACTTAGAGAGAAAAATTCATACATACAAATTTAGTCAAATTACTGAAGCACAAAATATTAAAGATACACAAATAGACTTTATTAATATTGATGCTGAGGCTCACGATTTTGAAGTTTTAGAAGGAATAGATTTAAATATTTATAAAGCAAAGCTTATTTGTATTGAGATGTTAGATTTTGAAAATAAAATAAATGAAAAAAAATTTCAACATTATTTAACAAAGTATAATTATAATTTGATAAAAATTATTGGCCCAAATGGCATTTTTGAACTTAAAAATTAATTAGATCTTAGTTTTTTTTTATGAGAATTAATAAATCTTTCAATATTAGATTTATTAAAAGTTTTGTTTTCTTCAAATGAAACTTTTTTCATGGAGTAAGCACCGCTTTTTGTTTGTCTAGATACGATAGTTATATTTCCTTTATATAATTTTAGTTTTATTTCCCCATTAACTTTATGTTTTTTTAGATCTACAATTTTTTGAAGCTTAAATCTTGCTTTTGAATACCAATAACCATTGTAAATAAGCTCAGCATACTTTGGCATTATCTCATCTTTTTTATGCATTGTTTCTTTATCAAGCGTTACCGACTCGATTGCTCTATGTGCGGTCATTAATAAGGTTCCACCGGGTGTTTCATAAACACCTCTTGATTTAATTCCAATAAATCTATTTTCTACTAAATCAACTCTACCTATTCCATTTTTCCCAGCAATCTCATTAAGCTTTTGTAATAAATTTCCTGGTGATAACTTTTTACCGTTAACAGATATTGGATCACTACTTTTAAACCCTATCGTTATAAATGTAGATTTGTTTGGAGCTTTTTCAGGTGACACAGTTCTTTGAAAAAGAAATTCTGGTGCTGCATTTTTAGGATTTTCTAAAACTTTTCCTTCTGTTGAGGTATGGTATAAATTATCATCAATAGAAAAGGGTGGAGCTCCTTTTTTATCCGAAGGTATAGGAATATTATTTTTTTTTGCATATTTAATTAAATCAGTTCTTGAGTTTAATTTCCAAATTCTCCAAGGTGCTATAATTTTGATATTAGGGCCAAAATAATGATAACCCAACTCAAACCTTACTTGATCATTTCCTTTTCCAGTTGAACCATGTGAAACTGCATAAGCACCATATTTTTTTGCAACAGCAATTTGTCTTTTAGCAATTAAAGGTCTCGCAATTGAAGTGCCCAACAAGTAAACTCCCTCATAAATAGCGTGACCTCTTAGCATTGGAAAAACATAATCTTTTACAAAAGTATCTTTTAAGTTTTCAATGATAACGTTTTTGACACCTAGTCTTTTTGCATTTTTTATAATTTTTTTTCTATCAATTTCTTGACCTACATCAGCAGTGAAACAAATTATGTCAGCGTTATAGTTTTCTTGTAACCATTTTAATATAATAGATGTGTCCAACCCACCCGAATAAGCGAGTACAATTTTTTTTTTTAATTTCATTTATTTAGCTACAGTTTGCTTTTGTAGCCTTGTATGCTTTTGTAAAACCAAGCAAAGAATAGTGATCTATAGTTTGTGAACCTTTTTGGTTGTGTGCTTTTACCATTATACGAGAACCTTTTTTCATTGTTTTGATCATCTTGTTTTCAAACTTATTATCTGCCATCCAAGCAAAATTTTCTTGGATGATATCAAAGTTATATTTATTTTTTCCAGACACTGCTGTTACTGAATTTTTATTATTATAGTCATAACCACTAGTGATGCTAATCTCGTTATCTATATTTTCACCGGGTCTAAAACTAATGAATAGCCTTGCTTCTCTTGGATTGTTTTTTGGAGCTTGTAAAACTGGTTTAGATTGAGCAAAGCAAATTTTTCCAGAAGCACCATTTATCACATAGGTTTCCCAATCTTTGTGTTTGCCTAATTTTTTTACTTCTTCAGCATTAAGAAAATTTGAAAAAGTAACAAAGAAAATTATTATTATTAATTTTTTAATTATGGGCATGGATTAGGATATATTGTTTGTACATCATTAATTTCTTTTATAATTTCATTTTTAAGATCAACATTTACACTTTCTATATTAGTTTTCAACTGCTCCATTGTCGTAGCACCAATAATAACTGATGTTACAAATGGCTGTATCTCTAAAAATTTCAGAGACATTTGAGCTAAATCCAGTTCATATTTTTGTGCCACTTCATAATAAGCATCAATTGCTTTGCCGGCATTAGGCTTATTATATCTAGACCAAAAATCACCATCGCGCTCTATTCTTGTGCCTTTTGGCATTTGATTGTTTCTATATTTTCCTGATAAGTATCCACAGGCCAATGGAGAATAAGCTAATAATCCAGCTTTTTCTCTAACTGACATCTCTGCAAGACCAACTTCATAAGTTCTGTTTAGTAAATTATATGGATTTTGAACAGAAAGCATTCTTGGCAAGTTTTTACTTTTAGACAGTTCTAAAAATTTGGATAATCCCCAAGGAGTTTCATTCGATAGTCCTATATGTCTTATTTTTCCCTCTTTTTGAAATTTTTTTAAATCTTCCAAAATATTCTCAAATTGAGTCCACTCGTTACTATCATCATGTTCATAACCTAATTTCCCAAAAAAGTTTGTTTTTCTTTCTGGCCAATGTAACTGATACAAATCAATATAATCAGTTTTTAATCTTTTAAGGCTCCCTTCAAGAGCTTCAGTTATATTTTTTGTTCCAAATTGATTGCCACCGCCTCTAACATACTCTCGCATGGGCCCACAAACTTTTGATGCTAAAATTACTTTGTCCCTTTTACCTGTTTTTTCAAACCAATTTCCGATGATTACTTCTGTGTCTCCAAATGTTTCTTGTTTAGGTGGTATAGAGTAGATTTCTGCAGTATCCCAAAAATTCACTCCTTGTTCCAAAGCATAATCCATTTGCTCAAACCCTTCCTCTTGACTATTTTGCTCTCCCCAAGTCATAGTTCCAAGACAAATTGTACTTACATCAATATCGGTATTTCCTAGTTTTTTATAATTCATAAGTATTTATTTTAAGGGTTCTAAGACATCTTGAATTATTAGTAAAAGGATATTATATATATGCCATGGAATTCAATAAACAAAATATATTAAATAAAGCAAAAGAAGCTCAACAGTCAACTGTAGTGATGGATGAAGGCTTAAGAGCCTACATGCTTAAAGTTTATAATTACATGGCAACTGGTATTTTACTAACAGGAATAGTTGCGCTTTTGACTTTTAAAATGTCAGTAGTAACTAATGATGCAGGATCGATTGTGGCACTGACTTCAATGGGTAATGCAATTTATATGTCAGGACTAAAATGGCTTGTTATGTTGGCTCCTTTAGGAATCGTTTTCTATATGAGTTTTGGAATTAACAAAATGAGCGCATCAAAGGCTCAAACAACTTTTTGGGTTTTTGCTGGATTAATGGGTTTATCATTATCTTCAATTTTATTAGTTTACACAGGTATGAGTGTAACTAGAGTTTTCTTTATCTGCTCTGCAACATTTGGTGCAATGAGCATATATGGTTATACAACTAAAAGAGATTTAACAAAGTTGGGCTCATTTTTAATCATGGGATTAATTGGAATTATCATAGCTTCAATTGTTAATATTTTTATGAAATCATCAATGATGTATTTTATAATCTCAATCTTAGGTGTTTTAATTTTTGTGGGCTTAACAGCTTATGATACTCAGAAAATTAAAAACATGTATGCAGTAAGTGATACAGGTGAAATCATGGGCAAAAAAGCTGTCATGGGCGCACTTACACTTTACTTAGACTTTATTAATTTATTTATAATGTTGCTAAGATTATTTGGTCAAAGAAGATAATTTTATTTTTTAAGTTTTTTCCAATTAGTATTTTTAAGTAACACATCAAGATCAAACGAATTTTTTAATATTTTTCCATTAGTATCTGTAATTAAATACTTAAGATTTTTATTATTAGGCTTAAAATTTTTACAGATTTTATATAAAGCATTTTCTGCTGCATTTTTAAAGACACTGAAGCTGACTTGTTTAGCAGAAATGTTTAAACCATAATCCTTCCAAGATCCTTGAGAAACCATTTTGGCATACAGGTCTAAAATAATCTTGAGTTCATTTTTTTCAAAAAAAATTTGTTTTTCTTCAATTTTGCTCTGTGAATTATTAATCACAAGTTTAAGGTTTTTATTCATTAATCTTATGTTTGCTTATTAAAGAAACTTGAAAGATAGTAAAAATGAGAGTGATCGGTAACATGCCCCAAACTTTAAAATTTACCCAAAATTCCTCACTTTGTGTTCGCCAAATACATTCATTTAAAACAGCAAGCCCGATAAAAAAAATTGCCCACCTTTTATTTAGTAACTCCCACCCAATATCTGTAAGTGAGATTGATTTACCCATTATTTTTTTTAAAACAGGTTCTTTAGTAAAGTATTTTCCAAAAATTAACCCAATAGCAAACAAAAGATTTATAATTGTAGGTTTTACATAAATAAAAGTTGGGTCGTTAAAGTATATTGTAAGGCCACCAAAAAAAGTAATTAATATTCCACTAATCAATGGCATCATCGGTATTTTCTTTTCAAAAAACCAAACAATAAATAATGAAGCTATAGTTGCAACTATAAGTGGAGGTATAGCGACAGATAAATTTTTATCGCTATTATAATAATAAAAAAAAAATATCGCTAAAGGCCCGAAGTCAGTTGCAAATTTAAGAAATGATTTATTCATTTGAGACATATTAACATATCCACAAAACTTTTATATTTTTTTTATTGATTTTTACTTTTAAAACCCCATATTAAAGGTAATGGCAATTCAAAAAGCTAAATTTTCGATAGGTGACATAGTTAAACATAAACACTTCGAGTTTAGGGGTGTGATTTATGATGTGGACTTTGAGTTTAATAATTCTGAAGAGTGGTATCAGTCTATCCCAAAAAATGTGAGACCAAGAAAAGATCAACCTTTTTATCATTTATTAGCTGAAAATGATGAAATCACATATGAGGCATATGTTTCTGAGCAAAATCTACTTATGGATGACTCAGAGGAGCCTATAAAACACCCTTTAATAGAGGAAATTTTCTCAGGACGAAAAGGGTCTAGCTATTTTAAGCCCTCAAATTAATTCATTTTTCAAACACAATTAGTTCAAAACTTAGACACAGATCCCAGTTAATGTATTTTTATTCTGATCAAGAGTGCATTTAATTTACCCTCAAATTATTATCTCCCTTTACACTCTTGGTCAGTAGAAAAATCCAAAATAAATTAATTAAACTATTTTTTTTTGATATATAATTTTTATATGTTTAATTCTTTTGAACCTAATAAAATTTTTTCCCTTACTTCTAAGGCACCAAAATACGTTTTATTTTTATTTATTATTGTTTTAACTATTGGTTTAACTGAAGCACTTTTTCTCTCACCTGAGGATTATAAACAAAGTGATGCGGTAAGAATTATGTATGTTCATGTACCAGCTGCTTGGATAGCACTTGGTATATTTTCAAGTTTAGCTCTGTTGTCAGTTGGAAGTTTTGTCTTTAAAAATAAAAATTTTGCATTAATTTCAAAAAGTTTAGCTCCCTCAGGATTTATTTTTAATATTATTGCATTAGTAACAGGATCAATTTGGGGTAAACCAACATGGGGTACTTGGTGGGCTTGGGATGCTAGAATTACTTCTATGTTAATCTTAGCTTTATTTTATGGAATGTATTTATTGGCCTGGAGAGTTTATGAGGACCAAGATAAAGTAATCAAGATCACTTCTATGATTATAATTTTAGGAGTTATAAATGTTCCAATAATTAAATTTTCAGTTGATTGGTGGAACACACTTCATCAGCCTGCATCAATTAATATTTTGTCTAATACGTCAATTGATGTTGCTATGCTGATCCCATTAAGCATTATGACTGCGGCATTTACTCTTTTTTCATTGCTTATTTTTTTGATGAAATATAATACGGAACTGGTAAAAGTTAAAAATAAAGGATTAGATAGATTATGATTTATGAAATAATTTCAATGAATGGATACGGAGCATACGTTTGGTCTGCTTTTGCATTTACATTAATAAGTTTTGCATCTTTATATCTTGTAACCAAGTTACAACTTTTAAAAGAACAGAAGAAATTTAGAGCTAAGTTTGGTTCTTTAAGTTCAAAGAAAGCAGAAATTGCAAAATCACATAGAATCAATAAAGAAATATTGTCAAATACTTCGAATATTTAACTTATAAACCATGTATGGTAAAAAAGTTAAACTTCGTTTTTTATTTTTAGTTTTAATTCTTTTGACAGTAATTTTGTCAGTCTTCCTAATTTTACAATCTTTGAAAGAAAATGTTGTTTACTTTCAGTCGCCATCAGAAATAAAATCATTAGTAGAGTTAGATAAAAATAAAATAAGAGTTGGTGGAATGGTAAAAATGCAGTCTGTTTCAGTAAATTCTAAAGAAATTAATTTTATCATAACTGATTTTAAAAATGAAATTAACGTTCGTTATTCTGGTGCTGTTCCAAATTTATTTGAAGAGGGTAAAGGAGTTGTTGCAGAAGGTTTTTTAAAAGATAGAAATTATTTTATGGCAACAAAAATTTTGGCAAAACATGATGAAAACTACATGCCCCCTGAAGTTAAAAAAGCCATAGGAGAGAAGTAAATTGCTAGCTAGTCAAATAGGATATTATTCATTAATCTTAGGTTTAATTTTTTCTTTCACATTAAGTTTTTTTGCAACCAAAGATCTGACAAGTCCCAGCAAAAAAATTGACCAAAACATAATTGTCTTATCTTTTTTACAATTTTTCTTTGTTGTAGTTAGTTTTTTGTGTTTGATATTTTCATTTGTGAATTCAGATTTTAGTAATGAAACAGTATTTAATAATTCACATACGACCAAACCTTTGTTCTATAAAATTTCTGGCACATGGGGAAATCATGAGGGAAGTTTATTATTATGGTTATTGGTATTAACTTTATTTATTTTCTTATTTATAATCAAATCAATCAACCAACCAAAAAAATATAGAATTTCCACTTTATTATTTCAACAAATAATAATAATTGGATTTTTTTTATTTGTACTAGTTACATCTAATCCTTTTATTTATGTATTCCCAGTTCCAAATGAAGGGCTTGGTCTTAATCCAATTTTACAAGATCCAGCATTAGCTATACATCCTCCAATTTTATATCTTGGTTATGTAGGATCCTCGATTATTTTTTCTGCTGCTTTGGCAGCAGTTATTCAAAACTACATAAATAGTGAATGGGCCAAACATATTAAAAAATGGGTCTTAATATCTTGGATCTTTTTAAGCATAGGAATAATGCTTGGATCTATCTGGGCTTATTATGAATTAGGATGGGGAGGTTTTTGGTTCTGGGACCCTGTTGAGAATGTTTCTTTAATGCCATGGCTAACCTTAACAGCTTTGTTACATTGTATTTTAGTTTTAGAGAGAAGGTTACTTTTAACGTCGTGGGTAGTTATATTAAGTATTGCATCTTTTACACTTAGCATGTGTGGAACTTTTTTAGTGAGATCTGGAATATTAAATTCGGTACATACTTTTGCAAATGATCCAGCAAGAGGTATTTTTATTTTGATTTTTTTATTTATTTTGATTTTTTTATCTTTAGGAATATTTTTTATATTTCACAAAGAACAATATAAAGACAACAAAAATTTTTTTTGGCTAAGTAAAGAAACTTCAATCTTATTAAATAATTGGTTTATGATGTATTTTTTATCCGTGGTATTAATTGGCACAGTATACCCAATATTTTTAGATGTGATTTCATCTGATAAAATCTCAGTTGGACCTCCATTCTATCATAAACTTATAATTCCTTTTCTTGTTCCTTTTTTAATATTTATGGTTTTTGGATCTAGACTTAAATGGATCAAATCAGAAATTAGTAATAAAAATTTATTAATTATATTTTTTACAATTTCAATAACAATATCCTTTCTTGTAACTAAAAATTTTCAAGTTGATTTATTTTTATATACAATTTTAATCGGGACATCTTTATTCTTGTTTTTTACAACAACCGTAGAATTTTTTAATAAAAAAAAAATTTTATCACAAACAGTTGCCCATTTTGGTTTTAGTTTGTTTATACTTAGTATCTTGTTAAATAGCATTACATCATCAGAAGTTAGCACCAATATGAAAGTAGGAGAAAGATATAACTATGAAGGAGGAGAAATTTTCTTTAAAAAAATAGAAGAAAAAAAAGAAAAAAATTTTAACTCCATTGTTGGACATTTTAAAATAACTGATAATCGAGGAGATATATTCAATTTAAAGCCAGAACTTAGAGTTTATAATCAACCAATAATTATAACAAGTGAAGCAGACATTAAAACAACATTGTTAAAAGATAATTTTTTAGTAATGAATACTGTTAAGGGTAATGAATATTTTAATATTAGATACCAAGTAAAACCATTTATGCTTTGGATATGGATTTCTGTATTATTAATAAGTCTTGGTGGAATGATTAGTTTTTTAAGAGCAAAAAATGAAAAATAAGATTTATTTATCAGTTATAATAATATTCTTAATTTTCTGTTTTGTTATTTTTTATAATGGGTTAAATAGTTCAAATATCTATACACCTAAAATAAATACAAAACAAAAACTTCCTATATTTGAGGCTAAGGATTTTTATTCTAATAAAAGTATTAGTTCAGAAGAACTTTTTAAAGAGGATATCTTTTACATAGTAAATATTTGGGCGTCATGGTGTGTGCCCTGTAGAAAAGAACATAAGTTTTTAATGGAATTAAGTAAAAGTGAAAATGTTAAAATAATTGGATTAAATTATAAAGATAATTTGAATAATGCAAAAAAATTTATTAATGAACTTGGAAATCCTTATTCAAAAAATTTAACTGACAAAAATGGATTTTTAAGTATTGAATTTGGCGCATATGGAGTACCAGAGACTTTTATTATTAATAAAAATAAGACTATTGTTAAAAAATTTATTGGTCCAATTAATAAAAAAACATTAAATCAAATTATGCAAATTATAAAATGAGAATATTAAAAACATTTTTATTAGTGGTTTTATTTATAAATATCGCTAATGCGAATACTGATATAAAAGATAAAAATCTTAATAACAAAATTTTAAAAAATATCCGTTGTTTAGTTTGTCAAGGTCAGTCTGTTTACGACTCGGAGTCTGAATTTTCTTCTACTATTAAACTTCTTGTTAAAAAGAAAATTAATGAAGGTAAATCTGAGAAACAAATTTATGAATTTTTAAGAAAAAGGTATGGTGATTGGGTAATCTTTGAGCCAGAATTAAATAAAAACACATATATTCTTTGGATATTACCGTTATTGTTATTTTTGCTTGGTGGTGCAATAATAAGGAAAAAATTGAAATAAAAATGAAAATTAATAATTTATTAAAAAAAGTAATTTTAGCTGTCGCTTTAGGGGCTTTTATTTTACCTGCTAACTCAGAAGAAAAAAATACTGAGTATAGTTTTTATAGCGGTAAATTTGATTTTAGTGATGAAGGCAAAGTTACATCAGTAATTGGAATTCAACATCAAAATGAGGAATTAAATCGAGATACTTTTTTAGGAAATTTATCACCAATCACAGGTGCAATGTTTATGCAAAATAGTGCATCTTATATTTATACTGGAGTTCAAGCTCAGTATAAGCTTGGAAAATTAAATTTTAATCCAAGTTTCACACCCGGTCTTTATGGACAGGGAAATGGTAAGGATCTTGGAAGTGTTGTAGAGTTTAAAACTGAGCTGCAGCTTACGGTAGACTTGTTTGAAAATAGTGAGTTTGGGCTAAAGTATAATCATATTTCTAATGCTGACCTAGGAGATAATAATCCAGGTGCTAATAGTTATATGCTCAATTTTTTAAAAAGATTTTAAATTTTTTTAATGAATTTAAAAAATTGTTATAATTTTGATGATTTTAGAAAATTAGCAAAAAAAAGATTACCTTCTCCGATTTTTCATTACATTGATGGTGGTGCTG
>CAJQJC010000051.1 GCA_905478565.1 uncultured Candidatus Pelagibacter sp.
ACATCTAATTGTGGATTCCTTATTTCATTTTCTTTCAAAATATTTATTCCTTCACTTATGGTTTTGCTTATATTCATATTAATCTAGATTACTTAATTTTTCTTCTTGTGCTTGCAATGTTAAAGTTTCTATCATCTCATCAAATGCTTCTCCTTCTAAAAATTCTTCAAGCTTATGAAGTGTTAAATTAATTCTATGGTCTGTAACTCTTCCCTGAGGAAAGTTATAAGTTCTAATTCTTTCTGATCTATCGCCAGTTCCAATTTTACTTTTTCTATCTTGAGATCTCTCTTGATCAATTCTGGATCTTTCCAAGTCGTATAATCTTGATCTTAATATTTTCATTCCTTTTGCTTTATTTTTATGTTGTGATTTTTCATCTTGTTGAGAGACCGATAATCCAGTTGGAATATGTGTAATTCTAACTGCACTATCTGTTGTGTTAACTGACTGCCCTCCTGGACCACCAGCTCTGAAAACATCTATACGTAAATCAGAGTCATTTATTTTTAAATCAACTTCTTCTGCTTCAGGTAAAACTGCCACTGTTGCTGCTGAAGTATGTACTCTTCCTTGTGTTTCTGTATCAGGAACTCTTTGAACGCGATGAACACCACTTTCATACTTTAAAGTTGAATAAATATTTTTTCCTTTAATGGTTGCAATAACTTCTTTTAATCCACCTGCTTCACTTTGAGACATGCTTATTAACTCTAAGTCCCATTTTTTTTTGTGACTTACTTTTTCATACATTTTAAAAAGATCTGAAGCAAACAAGCTTGCCTCTAATCCTCCTGTTCCTGCCCTAATTTCTATGATTGCATTTTTTTTATCAGCTTCATCTTTAGGTAACAAAAATAATTTTAATTTTTTTTCCCTTAATTCATTTTCAGATTTTAAACTTACTAATTCATTCTGAGCCATCGATTTAAAATCATCATCACTGCTTGAATCTTCTAGAATCTTTTCTAAATCCTGTTTTTCACTATCATAAGAAAAATATTTTTTTGCATCTTCTACTATTTCATTTAAATCTGAATATTCTTTTGATTTTTCGGCAAATAGTTTTTTATCTACTTCTCCTGAGGATAATTCTTTTTCCAATAATAAATGTTTAGAAATTAGATCTTCTATTGTTTTTTTAGGAATCATCTTTTTTATCTAGTTCTGTAGCTTTTTTTTCAACTTCGCTTACTACTCTTGATATTATATCTTCTGATAAAACCTTTTCTGTTTGAATTCCAGATAAATAGAGCATATTATTACCTTTACCACCTCCTGTTATCCCTATATCCGTTAATGCAGCCTCTCCTGGGCCATTCACAACACACCCAATGATTGACAAAGTTAATGGGGTTTTTATATGTGAAAGTTTTTCTTCTAATTTTTTAACTGTATCGATTACTTGAAAGGCCTGTCTAGCACATGATGGGCAAGATATAATCTTTACACCTCTATTTCTTAGATTGAGAGATTTTAAAATTTCATTTCCAATTTTTACTTCTTTTACAGGGTCATCTGATAATGATATTCTAATAGTATCTCCTATTCCATCCATTAAAAGTGAACCCAGTCCAATTGATGATTTAATACTCCCAGAAATAAAGCTACCAGCTTCAGTTACACCTAAATGTAATGGATAATCTGTAACTTTTGATAGCTTTCTATATGCAGCTATCGAGAGGAAGACATCTGATGATTTAACACTCAATTTAAAATTAAAAAAATCTTTGTCCTCTAAGATTTTAATATTTCTTTGTGCACTTTCAACTAAAGCTTCAGGGCATGGTTCTTTATATTTTTCTAAAATATCTTCCTCAAGAGATCCTGCATTAACCCCAACTCTTATAGAGCATCCATTGTTTTTTGCTGCACTCAGTATTTCATGAACTTTTGATTTGTCGCCAATATTACCTGGATTAAATCTTAAACAACTAGCTCCATTTTCAGCCGCCTCAATAGCTCTCTTATAATGAAAATGAATATCGGCTACGATAGGTACAGAAACTCTTTTTGTAATCTCTTTAAGAGCTATTGTGGACTCTTGATCGGGACATGAAACTCTTACTATATCAGCACCCTCTTGATGAATATCATTTATTTGTCTAACTGTTTTCTCAACATCGGATGTTAAAGTATTGGTCATTGATTGAACTGATATAGGATTATCTCCGCCAATTTTAACATCACCTACACTTATTACTTTAGTTTTTCTTCGCTTAATATCTCTAAAAGGTCTTATGCTCATTTTTAGTTATCTAATTTAAATTCTTTGTGTAATGCAATTAATGCTTTTTTAGTATTCTTTTTATCAATTAAAACTGAAATTTTAATCTCTGAAGTTGAGATAACTTGTATGTTAATTTTTTTATTTGCAAGTGTTTGAAACATTCTAAAAGTAACACCAGGTGTTGTAATCATTCCAACTCCAATTATTGAAATTTTTGAAACACCTTTTTCAAATAATAATTTTCTATAATTTATAGTTTTATTTTCTTGAATTATTTTTTTTGTTTTATTCAAAGCATCTGTTTTAATCGTAAATGTTAAATCTGTTTCTTTACCATTTGCAGAAATGTTTTGTACAACCATATCAACGTTTATTAAATTTTTAGATAATGGTTTAAAAATAGATGCAGCAACACCTGGTTTATCTTTTACACCAATAAGCGAAACCTTTGAGTCATTTTGAGTGGATGTGATTCCTGTAATAATTTTATTGTTAATTATATTGGATTTTTTAGTGATTAATGTTCCTGATTTTTTTATAAAAGAGGACTTAACTTCAATATCAATTCTATTTAATCTTGCATCTTGAATTGAAACTGGTTGCATCACCTTAGCACCAAGGGAAGCCATTTCCAGCATTTCCTCATATGAAATTACTTTAATTTTTTTCGCTTTTTTTAATTTGTTTGGATCTGTAGTGAACACACCTTCTACATCAGTATAAATTATACATCTTTCAGCTTTGAAAAATTTTGCGAGCATTATCGCAGTTGCATCAGATCCTCCTCTTCCAATAGTGGTAACTCTATTTTGACTATTAATCCCTTGAAACCCAGTAACAATTGGTATGCCACCTTCTTTCAAATACTTTATTATTTTATTTTTATTAATTAGATTAATTCTTGAATTCTTATGTGCGCCTACCGTAAGAAGTGGAACTTGCCAGGATAACCAAGACCTAGATTTATAGCCTCTATGAATTAATCTTCCAGCTATCAAAGAGCAGGATACTTGTTCTCCTGAAGAAACTAAAACATCATGCTCAGAGTCAGAAAAATTATCACTTATTTCAAAAGATTTTTTTATTAACTCATTTGTCGCACCACTCATCGCTGATGAAACAACAATTACTTTATAATTTTTCTTCTTGTAGCCTACAATTATCTCGGCAACTCTTTTAATCTTTTTGATTGTACCGACTGAAGTGCCTCCAAATTTTAATACTACAATTTTCATGATAAACTATTATCTTAAATTTAAAAAATATTGAATAAATACATGTTGAATATAAAGTCAACTTACTAATGAAAAATAACACAATTAATAAAAAAGAAATAGAAAAATTTTCTAAAATTGCCGAAGAATGGTGGAATCCTAATGGGAAATTTAAGCCCTTGCATAACTTTAACCCTATAAGAGTTAAGTATATAAAAGAAAATATAACTAGGAAATTTGATTTAAAACATTCAAGCAAACCATTAAAAAATATTCAAGTATTAGATATTGGATGTGGCGGTGGACTGCTTTGTGAGCCTATGTTTAGAATGGGGGCAGAAGTAGTCGGAATTGACGCTTCTAAAAAAAATATTGAGGTTGCTAAATTTCATGCAAAAAAAAATAAACTTAAAATAGAATATAAAGCAACATCACCTGAAAAATTTAAGACAAATAAAAAATTTGATGTAGTTTTGAATATGGAGATTGTAGAGCATGTAGAGGATATAAATTTTTTTATTCAAGAAAGTTCCAGGTTATTAAAAAAAAATGGCTTAATGTTTGTGGCGACGTTGAATAAAACATTAAAGTCTTATGCCTTTGCAATTTTAGGTGCTGAGTATATTTTAAAATGGTTGCCAATAGGAACTCATGATTGGGATAAATTTGTAAAACCAGATGAATTAATCAATATCTCAAAAAAAAATAAATTATCTTTAGAGAAATTAGAAGGTATGCAATTCAATATATTAAATAATACTTGGAAAATTAGTAACGATACATCTGTAAATTATATAGCTATTTTTATAAAAACTTAAGTTCTGTAACTAGCGTTAATTTCTATATATTTTTTTGTTAAATCCATTGTGAATGCTGTAAATTCTTTTTTTCCTAAATTAATATCAACTATTATATCAATTTTTTTTTCTTCTTTCATATAAACTGTAGCATCATCTTCCACATAGGTTTTTAGTAATTGTCCTTTTTCAATTATTTTTATATGTCCCAATTTTATGTTAAGTTTATTAACATCAATATCTACATCTGTTTTACCTATTGCCATTACAATTCTTCCCCAATTAGGATCACAGCCTGCAATAGCTGTTTTAACTAATGGTGAATTTGCAATCGAAAAAGCAATTTTTTTTGCATCATCTTGCGTTTTGCAATTTTTTACTTGGACTGTGACAAATTTCGAGGCACCCTCTCCATCTGAAGCTATTCTTTTTGATAAATTTAATAACACCGAATGTAATGCTTTATCAAATTCTTTTATTTTTTCATCATTAATATTTTTAACATTTGTATTTTTTACTTTTCCGGTAGAAAAAATTGAAACCATATCATTAGTGCTTGTATCACCATCACAACTTATTGCATTAAAAGTGGTTTCGATGTTTTTTTTGAGCAACTTACTTAATACTTCGTTTGAAAGCTCAGCATCTGTAAAAATATAACCTAACGTTGTTGCCATATTTGGAAAAATCATTCCTGAACCTTTTGCTATTCCATATATCTTGACTTTTGAATTTCCAATGTTGCATTCTTCCATTGCAAGTTTAGGCTTTAAGTCAGTTGTTGTAAT
>CAJQJC010000052.1 GCA_905478565.1 uncultured Candidatus Pelagibacter sp.
GAACCCTCGGTACAAGTTTCCCCGCACGGTCATTTAGCAAACGACTGGTTTCAGCCTCTCACCCACTCTTCCACTGCGACATTGATATATCCGATTGTATTGAATATTCAATATTTATAAAGTAATTATTGATTAATATAATGAAAAATAAATACTCGATATTTTCACTAATTAAAAATGCTTTCAGTTATCACGAAAACTGGCAAAAAGCATGGAAGGACCCTCAACCAAAAAAAGAATATGATGCTGTAATTGTTGGTGGTGGTGGTCATGGCTTAGCGACTGCCTACTATTTAGCAAAAAAACACAATATGAAAAATATTGCAGTTGTAGAAAAGGGTTGGATTGGTGGTGGAAATACTGGAAGAAATACAACAATTATAAGATCAAATTATTTATGGGATGCGAGTGCAGGTCTTTATGATCATGCTTTAAAAATTTGGGAAGGTTTATCTCAGGAATTAAATTATAATGTAATGTTCAGTCAAAGAGGTGTTATGAATCTTGCACATAATCTTCAAGACGTTAGAGATTTAAAAAGAAGAACTCACGCAAATAGGTTAAATGGTATAGATGCATATTATCTTAGTACTGAAGAGGTTAAAAAATTCTGTCCTATTATAAATACTTCACCAGATATTAGATACCCTGTATTAGGTGGAACTCTGCAAAAGAGAGCCGGTACTGCACGACATGATGCAGTTGCCTGGGGTTATGCTCGTGGTGCTGATGAAATGGGTGTAGATATAATTCAAAATTGTGAAGTTAAGGGAATAAAACGTAATGGTGATCAAGTTGAAGGTATTGAAACTACAAAAGGTTTTATAGCGACAAAGAAGATTGGTGTTGTCGCTGCTGGACATTCTAGTGTTATTGCAAACATGGCAGGTCTGAGACTACCTTTGGAAAGTAAACCTTTGCAAGCATTAGTGTCTGAACCAGTAAAACCTATTATTGATACTGTTGTAATGTCTAATGCGGTTCATGCTTATGTTAGTCAATCAGACAAGGGTGAGCTTGTAATTGGTGCTGGTACAGATGACTATGTATCTTATTCACAAAAAGGCAGCCATCAAATAGTTGAAGGTACTTTAAATGCAATTTTGGAACTTTATCCAATTTTTAGTAGAATGAGAATGTTGCGTCAATGGGGAGGCATAGTTGATATCTGTCCTGATGCTAGCCCTATAATAAGTAAAACTTCCATTAAAGGTTTATATTTTAATTGTGGTTGGGGCACTGGTGGATTTAAAGCAACTCCTGGATCAGGAGATCTATTTGCTCATACAGTAGCTAATGATGAACCGCATAAACTTAATGCAGCGTTTAATTTAAATAGATTTATTAGTGGTGATCTTGTAGATGAACACGGTGCAGCAGCAGTAGCGCATTAAATGTTTTTAATTAATTGTCCTTTTTGTGGTGAAAGAGATCAAAGTGAATTTAAAGCTGGTGGTGAAGCTCATATCGAAAGACCCAAACAACCTACAGAACTAAGTGATGATCAATGGGCAGAATACTTATTTATGCGAAAAAACATAAAAGGTGTTCAATTTGAAAGATGGAACCATGCTCATGGATGTAGAAAATGGTTCAACATGGTAAGAGATACGTCTAATGATGAAATTAAATTAATTTATAAAATGGGTGAGAAACCACCTACCGAATAAAATGTCTAATAATCTTAGAGTTAAGAGCAGTGAATACATTGATGAAACAACAAGTGTTTCTTTTAAATTTAATGGAAAAACCTATCATGGTTACAAAGGTGACACCCTAGCCTCTGCTTTATTAGCTAATAATGTTCATTTAGTTGGTAGAAGCTTTAAATACCATAGACCAAGAGGGATAATGACATCTGGATCAGAAGAACCAAATGCAATTGTTCAAGTAGGTACTGACTCTGCTATGACTGAACCAAATGTAAGAGCTACAGAAATCGAAATTTATGATGGATTAGAGGCTACTAGTCAAAACTGTTGGCCAAGTGTTGATTTTGATATTGGAGGAATTAATAATTTATTATCACCATTTTTGCCTGCTGGATTTTATTACAAAACTTTTATGTGGCCAGCAAGTTTTTGGGAGAAATATGAATATTTTATAAGACACTCAGCAGGACTAGGAAAATCACCGACAAAACCAGATACTGACATTTATGATCATAAGCACATACATTGTGATGTATTGGTAATCGGTGCTGGAATATCTGGAATTATTGCTGCAAAGACAGCTGCTAAAAATAATTTAAAAACTCTTTTATTAGAAGAAAAAACTCAGATTGGTGGATCTACAATATATCAAAACTCAGAAAACTTTAAAATTGATAACAAAAATTCCTCAGAATGGTTAGCTAATGAAATCAATGAACTAAAAAAATTAGATAATTTAGAAATTAAAACTAGAACAAGTGTTGCCGCTTATCACGGTTATAATTATCTTTTAGCAAGAGAAAATTTAACTGATCATTTAAGCCCATCTGAAAAGAAAGATAAAATTAGACAAAGACTTTTAAAAATTAGAGCTAAAAAAGTAATAGTTGCAACAGGATCTTTAGAAAGACCTCTTATTTTTAATAATAATGACAGACCTGGAATAATGCTTTCATCAGCAGTAAAAAAATATGCTGATCATTATGGGGTAATTTGTGGAAAAAAAAATGTTTTCTTTACAAATAATGACTCGGCTTATGAGAGTGCGATTTCACTTCATAAAAAAGGAATTCAAGTTCAAGCTATTATCGACATCAGAGAAAATTCAAAATCTGCTATAGTTAATGAGGCTATTAACCTTGGTATAAAAATTTACTGGTCTCATACAGTTGTTGATACCTATGGTTACAAAAAATTACATAAAATTTCATTAATGGAATTATCTAATGACGGTCAATCTACTATTGGTTCTAAAATCAATATTGATTGTGATTGTCTTGGTGTTTCTGGTGGATGGACTCCTGCAGTTCATTTGTTCACACAGTCTGGTGGAAAACTTAAATTTAGAGATGAAGATGAGGTATTTATTCCAAATATATATCCATCAAAACAAATCAGTATAGGTTCTTGTAATGGAGATTTTACTTTAAATGAGATAATAAAAAATTCTTCTAATAGTTTAAAAGAATTTCTTGAAATTGAAAATACAGAGTATGAAAATTTGAATATAGTTAACTCAATAGAAACTGACAAAAGAAATATATGGTTGCTACCTTCAGATAAAGTTATTGGAAAAACCAAACCTTTTGTTGATTATCAAAATGATGCAACCGCAAAAGATATTAAATTGGCACTTAGAGAAGGCTTTAGATCTATTGAACATGTAAAAAGATATACAACCACTGGCATGGGTACGGACCAAGGTAAACTTGGTAATATGCATGCTTTAGGAATTATTGCTGATACTGCAGGTGTAAAGATGGGAGAACTGGGTACGACCACTTTTAGACCTCCCTACACTCCTTTAACATTTGGAACTATTGTTGGTAGAAATGTTGGTGAATATTTTGATATCTTTAGAAGAACGCCTATGAATAATTGGCATGTAAATAATAATGCTGAGTTTGAAAATGTGGGACAATGGAAAAGAGCTTGGTACTACCCTATAAATAACGAAACAATGGATGAGGCTGTCCAAAGAGAAAGTTTAGCTGCAAGAACAAGTGCTGGAATATTAGATGCCTCTACTCTTGGTAAAATTGACATACAAGGAAGTGATGCATCAGAATTTTTAAATAGAGTTTACACAAATGCTTGGTCAAAACTTGGAATTGGTAAATGTAGATACGGATTAATGCTTAACGAAGATGGAATGGTTTATGATGATGGAGTTACAACTCGATTAAGTGAAAATCATTATATTATGACAACTACTACAGGCGGTGCAGCTAATGTATTAGGAAAACTAGAAGATTATCTGCAAACAGAATGGCCTGAGCTGGATGTTTATTTAACTTCTGTAACAGATCATTTTGCAACGGCAAGTATTTGTGGTCCAAATAGCAAGAAAATTTTGAATAAATTAATCCCAGAACTAGATTTATCAGATGAAAATTTTCCTCATATGTCTTTTAAAGAAACAAGTATTGGTAAGATTAAATGTCGGGTAATGCGTATCAGTTTCACAGGTGAGCATAGTTATGAAATCAATGTCCAAGCAAATTACGGTGAGTCATTATGGGAGCAATGTATGGAAGCAGGAAAAGAATTTAACATTACTCCATATGGAACAGAAACTATGCATTTACTGAGAGCTGAAAAAGGATTTATAATTGTAGGACAAGATACAGATGGAACTATGACACCCATAGATCTTCAAATGGATTGGATAGTTAGTAAGAAAAAATATGACTTTATTGGCAAAAGATCTTTATATAGATCAGATACTATAAGAGAAGATAGGAAACAGCTAGTAGGACTAATAACTGAAAATCCAAAAGAAGTATTGGAAGAAGGCGCACAAATAGTTTTGGATTTAAATAAAAAACCAGTTGAAATGTTAGGTCATGTTACATCAAGCTATTATAGTCCAAACCTGAAAAAATCAATTGCACTTGCTGTCGTAAGAGGTGGAAAAAAAATGATGGGTCAAAAATTATTTATACCAATGGAGGATAGAACAATAAATGTCACTATTGTTGATCCTGTTTTTTTAGATAAGGAGAATCAAAGATTAAATGCTTAATTACAAATCATCAATTATAGAAGATAAAAAATATTCAGGGCTATCAATTAAAGAAATTTCCCCAATCATGAAATTAAATCTTAGAGGAAAAAGTAGAGATTTTTTATCAACTATTGGAAAGAATATTAATATGATTTTACCCATAGAGGCAAATACTTCTTCTTCAAGTGATAAATATACATCTATGTGGTTATCTCCAGATGAATGGATGATAATATCAAATAACATCATTGATAAAGAAAACAATAATTATGAAATTGAGGAATTATTATTTAACAAAATCTCCAAAACAAATTTAGGTTCAGTAACAGATGTTAGTGATCAATTTGTTTTAATTAATCTAGAGGGTGAAAGTGTTTTTGACATACTATCTTCAGGTTGTGCTTTTAACTTTAATGAATTTATGCAAAAAAAAGGTGCTGTTACACAAACATTATTAGCGCAAGTAGATATAATAATTCACCATAAGGAGATTAATAACATTAATTTGTTTGTTAGAAGGTCTTTTTCAGAGCATTTGATGTCTTGGATTAATGACGCTGCGTCAAGGTTATAAGCTTAAATATTTTTCAATATTTGTTATAAGTTTCTCATGAAAAAAATAATTTTAGTAGTGCTATTAGCACTTTTGCCCTTTTCTCTTAATGCTGAGTCTAAACTAAATCAGATATTATCATCTGGTGAGTTAAAAGTTGGAACTACTGGTGATTGGGATCCAATGACAATGAAAGATCCTGCTACCAACAAATATAAGGGTTTTGATATAGATGTAATGAATGAGCTCGCCAAAGATATGGGTGTAAAAGTTACTTTTGTTCCAACTGAATGGAAAACTATTGTGTCAGGTATTACAGCTGGAAGATATGATATTTCTACAAGTGTAACCAAAACTCCTAAGAGAGCTGAAGTAGCAGGTTTCACCAGCTCCTACTATAAATATGGAACAGTTCCATTAGTTCTTAAAAAGAATTTAAAAAAATATTCTACGTGGGACTCATTAAATAATAAAAAAGTAACAATTGCGACAACTCTTGGAACATCTCAAGAAGAAAAAGCTAAGGAATTTTTTCCAAAATCTACACTCAGATCAGTTGAAGCCCCTGCAAGAGATTTTCAAGAAGTTTTAGCTGGAAGAGCTGATGGAAATATTACCAGTTCAACTGAAGCTAATAAATTAGTAATTACTTATCCTCAACTCGCAATAGTTCCGGATGGAGAAAAAAATCCTGCTTTTTTAGCTATGATGGTTAGTAAAGGCGATAAAGTTTGGAATGATTATGTTAATGAATGGATTAAAAACAAAAAAGCCTCTGGTTTCTTTGATAATCTATTAGCCAAATATAATTTAAAAAGCTTATAAAAAATTAGATATTAATTTTTAATTCATTATAACTTTAAGAGTGAAAATTTTACTCTTATTACTTTTAATTTTACCATTCACTTCTTGTACGGAACAAGAACTAGGTTGGTTTATTCTTTCACCTAATAACGTTGAAGGATTAACTAATCTTAAATTTTTACTAAGTGGTTTAACTACAACTATTTACATTTCAGTTGTATCTATAATTATATCAGCAGTCATAGGATTTATTGTTGCTATTCCATCCTTGGCTAAAAATAAATTCTTAACTTATATAAACATTGGATATGTTGAAATTGTAAGATCAATACCTTTGCTTGTTTTAATTTTATGGATCTACTATGGCTTGCCTATAATGACAGGAATAAGTTTTAGTCCATTTGTATCTGGAATAATAGCTCTATCCATTAGTGAAAGTGCTTTTCAAGCAGAAATTTTTAGAGCGGGGATCAACTCTATTAAAAAAGCACAATGGGAAGCTGGTAGCTCTCTAGGTTTAAATTTTTTTAAGAGATTAAGATTGGTAATCCTTCCTCAAGCAATTAAAAATATCTTACCCGCTTTAGGAAATCAATTTGTTTACGTTTTGAAAATGTCATCACTTGTTTCAATAATTGGAATTGGTGATTTAACAAGAAAAGCCAATGAGTTAGTTGTTTCGACTTATAGACCTTTAGAAATTTACACATTTTTAATTTTAGAATATTTAGTCTTAATATTAATTGTTTCTTATTTTGTTAGAAAATTAGAAAAAAAACTTAAACAGGATTAAAATAATAAATGAACAAACTAAATAATATAAATTACGATATTGACTTAACAGATGGAGTCATTACATTTAAAAATTCTAATACCACATTAGGTTTTGTTAGGTATAATGAGGGTGCTGAGGTTGAGTATATTTTTGTAAACCCGATGTTTAGACGTAATGGACTTGCAAAGAAATTACTTGAGATAGTCGAAGAAAAAACAAAAATAAAACCAACACCTCAAGATCCTATTAGCCCACTAGGTGAAAAATTATTTAATATTAGTAATTAATTTAGTTTTTATTCAGGAATATTTATATTTAATACAAATTAAAATATCATTAAATATTATTCTATTTGGATAGTTTCTTTTTATCTCATTAATACCTTTGTTAATTTGATTCTTTGTAAGATTAATTAGACATGAAATATATCTTTGCTTTAACATTTTAATATATTTGTCTTTAGTTATTGAAACTTCATACTTAAATTTATCAATTTTAGTATTCTTTAACATTTTATTAGCTGAGTTAAGCATTATTGAGTCTCTTACTAATCCTCTATTAAGTTTCCGTTTCATCAGTTGAAAACAAGGGATTTCATTTTTTGAAGTATTCAAAGAAAGAATTATCAAAACTCCATTCTTTTTAAGATTATTTTTACAAGTTTTTATTAATTCTTTTCTTTTACTCTTATTAAAAAAATGGAGAGTTTGTTTAATCATAATCAAATCAAACTTATGATTATTAATCTTAAAAAATTTAAAAATATCCTGGTCCCTAAAATCAATAGATTTATCTACATCTTTGTGTACTATAGGATCTATTCCAATTGGTTTATCTAATAATTTAAATTTTCTAGATAGGGATCCAATAATTTTTCCTCTACCACAACCTATGTCTAATATTTTTGAGTTTTTGTTAAGTTTCTTTTTTTTTAATAAAAAAGAATTGAAAGCATTAATATAAGAGTCTGATGATAACCAGGTTTTATTGTCCCAATTTTTTAATTGTATCATAATAATTTTAATTATTTTTTCTAAAATCCCATGGAAATTCAAATTTCATACTCCAAAGACCTAAACTATTTTTTTTCGCGTATTCTTGCTCAATTGAGTATTTCTTTTTTGAATATCTGGGATAATCGAAGGCATAACCATTTTTAACTAGAATACGTGACAAGCTTTTATCATTAACAAAGCATTCGCCTAGTTTACGTTTATATCTGTCAGTTTTAGCTTCAATTTCACATTTCACTTTTTCGTTTCCTATTTTTTCAATTAGAAAAATTTTTGAAAGTTTTCCACAAGATATTTTTTCCTCGCCTTTAAAACAAAATTGTTCTTTACCTTTATAGTAACTTTCTGGAGCATCAATTCCAGAAAATCGTATCTTTAAACTGTCAATCTTAATTGTATCACCATCAACAACTATAGCTTTTCCTTCGATAATTTTAATCTCTTCAGATTTTACATCATTATAAGTTAAGAAAAAAAAAATTAGACTGATGCTAATAAGTAAAAAGACTTTTATTTTGTTTAAAAACATTATTTAAAAAATAACCTATGAAAATTAAAACAACAACTCCAATAAACCAATTGGTAGCCATAATTGTGTAAAAAATATCATTATAATCACCACCTCTAATATTAATTACATACCATAAACTTAAAAAAGGAAATGCTGTTAACCTTATTATGCTTAGATATAAACTGTACAATGGTTTTTTAACAGCTTGAAACACAGCAGTTGTTATAAAAAACACCGGATAAACTGGACTAATTAATGCAGCAACTTTCAAATAAATTGTACCATGAATAATTGCTTCTTGGTTGTCTGTAAATTGAGAAACAAAAAACTCTGCACCGAAAAATAATATTAAGCCTGTCATGGCCATAAATGAAGATCCAAATAACAAAGCTTTAGTATAAAGTTCTCTAATCCTATCGTACTCTTTTGCGCCAAAATTTTGTCCACCAATTGAAAGTACGGCAGTATTTAATCCAATTACAGGTAGTAAAAAAACTTGCTCTACTCTTAAAGCAGCACCATAACCAGCTGTTGCAAGATCACCAAATTGACCAATAAAATATAAAATATTAAAGATCCCAACTCCAATAAACAACATGCTAAACATAACTGGTACAGATTGTTTAGTTAATGGATTTAAATATTCAAATTTTGGAATAAAGCATTTTAATTTTAAATATTCTCTTATTTTGCATTGATTTACTTTGTAAGCTAAATAGACAGTCCCGATTGATTGAGAAATCACAGTTGCAATCGCTAGACCCGCTATCCCAAACGCTGGGACAATTCCATAGCCCCATATAAATAAAGGATTTAAAAAAATATTTAAGAAAAAACTAAATATTAAAACATTTCTATAGCTCCTTGTATCACCTTGAGCATTCAATGCTCCGTTTAAGGAAATTTGAATCATAACAATAAATGTTCCATAAAATATAATGTCTAGGTATTCACGTGTAAGTGCTATTCCAGCAGCATCAGAGCCCATGACACCTAAGAGAAAATTGGAAGCATTTAAACCAAAAAGTGTAACAAGTACAGAAATAGCTAAAGCAAAAATTAATGATTGAGCTATGTACATGGATGCAACACGCTCTTTTTTTTCACCTAGTGAATTACCGATCATTGAGTTAGTAGCCGCTCCTATACCAACACCAACAGCTATTATAGTAAAATATATTGGAAATGATTTAGCAATAGCTCCTATTGCTTCAGCCGAAATTTTACCAGCAAACCATGTATCTACAAGATTATAAAAAGTTTGAAACAATGATCCAACACTGGCTGGTATTGTTACTTTTCTTAAAAGTTCCCAAATAGGATCTTTTGTTAAATTTATTTTTTTAATCAATTTATATTTTCTATTTAAATTCTTTTTGGAATATATGCTTTGATCCACTCTTTTTAGCAAGATTTATTTGTTTTTGCCTCATTCTAAATCTCGATTTTTGAGTTTCTGTTAAACTATTATAGCAATTTGGGCAAGAAACACCTTCTTCATATTTTTTAGATTTCTTATCTTTTGGTGAAATTGGTTTTCTACATCCACTACACATGAAATAAGTTCCAACTTTCAAACCATGTTTGAGACTAATCCTATTATCAAAAACAAAACACTCTCCTTTCCATAAACTCTCTTTTGTATTAATTTTTTTTAGATAATTAAGAATACCTCCATTTAACTGATAGATATTGTTAAATCCTTTCTTTTTTAAGTACACAGAGGTTTTTTCACATCTAATTCCACCAGTACAAAACATTGCAACAGGTTTTCCTTTTTTTAATTTATTTAGGTATTTTGGAAAATCTCTAAAATTACTTACATTTGGATTAACAGATCCTTTAAACGTGCCAACATCAAATTCGAATGGTTTTCTTGTATCTATTATGTGAGTATCTTTGTTTTTGATTAATTTATTCCATTCTTTTGGATCTAAATGTGTTTTTAAATTTCTTTCTTTAGAATTTAAACTTAAATTCATGGGTACAACTTCTTTTTTTATCTTAACTTTAGGTTTGTGAAATGGCTGAAAATTACTTTTTGATTTGTTGCTATTGTCAAATTTTTTAAAAGAAAATATCTTTTTTAATTTGTTGATTATGTCCTCAATATTCTTAGATTTACCAGATATAGTCCCGTTTAAACCTTCATTTGCTATAATAATGGTTCCTCTAATCTCTTTCTTTATTAAAAAATCCTGAAGTAAAACTTTATTTTTTTTTAATGATTTAATCTTTGTAAATTTATAAAAACCCAATACTTCGAACATTATAAAATTCTACAAACTGTCATTCCATCACCTAACGGGACTATAATTTGCTCTACTCTTTTGTCATTTGCAACATATTCATTAAATTCTTTAATATTTACAGTAAATTTATCTAAATTATTTTCATCAGCAACTTCTCCATGCCATAAGACATTATCAACAATAATCAAGCCACCTTTGTTCATTAACTTTAATGATTTATCATAATATTCTTTATAATTCATCTTATCTGCATCAATAAAAATCATATCAAATTTTTTATTTTTTAATTCATCAAAACTATCTAATGCGGGTTTTATTATTGTTTGAATTTTATGTTCTAGGTTAGCTTTTTTAAAAAAATTTATTGCTACTTTGTTGGTCTCATTATTTTTGTCTAACGCTATAAGTTTTCCATCATCAGGTAATGCTAATGCTATAGAAAGTGCACTTAATCCAGTAAAAGTTCCAATCTCAAGTACATTTTTAATATTAGAAGTTTTTATAATTAGGTGTAAGAAATGACATTGAGATGTTGCTACTTGCATTCTCTTAACATCACCAAGAGTATTGTTGTAATCTATTATTTCTTGCTGAATGGGATTTAACTTTAAACTAAAATTATTTATATACTTTTCAAGTTTTTCAGTAATTTCAAGATTCTTACCCATGGTTTTTTAAGTCCTTTGTGTCTACCAATTTCA
>CAJQJC010000053.1 GCA_905478565.1 uncultured Candidatus Pelagibacter sp.
GTCCCAGATGCTCTGACACACTCACTAACACACAAAAAAGTAGGTTTAGAATGAGACAGAAGCAGATTATGCTTGCTAAGAAAGCTGGAAGGAAGCATATATTCCAAAAAGAATTTAAATAGGAAAATATTGTCTAAAAAATTAAACTTAACTAAAGATCCAATTTGGTATTTACTTGGAAAAGTTACTATTCCAGCTAGTGTAGGATCGTTATTTCAAACCTTTTATAATTTAGTAGACACTTGGTTTGCTGGAAGAATTTCTGCAGAAGCTATAGGAGCGATAGCTAAGTCTTTTCCAATATATTTTGTGATAATAGCTGTTGGTGTCGGTATTGGCGCAGCTACGAACGCAAGTATTGGTAATTTATTAGGAGCAAAAAAAACAAATCAAGCTTCTTTGCTTGTTGCTCAATCGATAGTTTTTGCAATTGTAATATCCATCATTGTTACTTTATTTGGCTTAAATGCCTCTAATTTTTTATTAACTGTAATGGGCTCTGATCTCCAAAGCATAATCTTAACAAGAGAATATTTAGATATTATTTTTTACGGTACTTTTATTGTAATGATTCAAATTTCTTTGAATGGAACTTTAAATGCTCAAGGTGACACCAAAAGTTATAGGAATGTCTTAATTTTTAGTTTCTTTTTAAATATATTTTTAAATCCTTTATTTATTTGGGGATACGGTTTTATTCCAGCTTTTGGTATTGGTGGTCTTGCTATCGCTACAGTTATTTCACAATTGATAGGAACCATTTATTTAGCTTACAAAGTAAACTCCTGTAAATTAAGAAAATATTTATACCTAGAGTGTTTTATCCCTAAATTAAATCTACTAAAGGACTTATTTTCTCAAGCGGTGCCGATAATGTTTAGCATGTTATTTATAGGAGTTGGTATTTTCAATATCTTATATTTTATAGGTCAATTTGGTGAACTGGCTACCGCTGGTTATGGGGCCGCATTAAGAGTCGAACAAGTTTTTTTATTACCAGTGATTGGTTTAAATACAGCTGTTCTTTCTATTGGAGGTCAAAACTTTGGTGCTAAAGAATTTTATAGAATAAAAGAGCTGTATTCTAAAGCACTTCTATTTGGATGTTCATTCATGGCTGCCGCAGGTATAGTTTTATTTTTTGGTGCAGAATTTTTTGTTTCTCAATTTACTAATAATTCTGAAGCGATATATCACGGCGCTATTTATCTTAAAATTGCTGCTTTAATAGGACCAATTTATCCAGTTTTTTTTATTACTACCGCTGTATTTCAAGCACTTAAAAAACCTATTTTTAGTTTATATTTAAGTATTCTTAGATTAACAGCTTTTCCGTTCTTATCTTTATGGTACGTGATTAACATTAGGGGAGGCGACTATAATGATATTTTTTATACAATAATGGCCACTAATTGGTTAATGGGATTAGCTGTTTTGTTTTTTATTCCTTTTTTCTTAAGGAAAAAATTAAAAATGAGCTTTAAAAAATTATTTGTATTTTAATTTATTTTCAAGTTTCCTCACGTAATAAGAAACTATTAATATTAAGACTAAATATTCTAAAATTAAAAAAGTATAGATTTCTAATGGTCTATAAGTTGTTGTAACCAACTCATTAGCTTTTCTTGTTAAATCAGCTATTCCAATAATTGAAACTAGCGAAGACATCTTTAATACATATACAAATTGATTTCCCAGCGCAGGTAGAACCACCTTAATTGCTTGAGGAAGTATTACAAATCTCATTTTTTTCCAAAAATCCATTCCAAGTGAGCCAGCGACTTCATGTTGTCCTTTATGAATTGAGTTAATTCCAGCACGAAATATTTCAGCTTGGAAAGCACTTTCACTAATTGTTAAAGCGATTATACCTGAGACAAAAGGTGAAAAACTTACTCCTAACATTATTGGTAAACCATAATAAATCCAAAGTATTAAAACTAACAAAGGAACAGCTCTTACGATTTCTACATAAGCAATATTAAAGTAACTTAAGAATTTATTGTTGGAAAGAGAAGGCAGTGCAATAACCAAACCTATTATCATCGCAAGAATTATTGAGATCACTGAAATATAAATTGTAGTAGTTATTCCACTGATTAAAAATTTTAAGTTAGTTAGACCATCCACATTGTTAGGACTTAATATGTACCAACCCCATTCATAGTCCGAGCTGCATCCTTGTAATAAAAAAAATAAAGCGAAATATTTTATAAACTTCACAGATTAATCATATTTGTTAATTGAAGTTATTTAAACTTAAATTATAAGCTTTTTAGATTATATTTGGCTAGCAATGTCTCAAAAAAGCCTGATGCTTTTTTCTCTTTAATCCACTTACTAACGTAATTGTTCCAAGCTTTGTCTTTCTTAGGAACCATCATTGCTAAAAAGGCTGGATTTTTTTCACCATCGTTAACTATCGTTAACTGAGGATATTTGATTACTAATTTATTTGCTTCTGTAGAACTTGTTATATTTCCGTCAGCTCTTCCGGCAAGAACTTCTTGAAAGTCTCTAGCAGGTGCTTCAACAGATTTTAAAGTAGATTTTGGAAAAAATTCTTTTGCCTTCTCTTCTTGAGACGTTCCTAATGTAGTAGCAATTGTTACATCTTTGTTATTTAAAGATTTCCATGTTGGGAATTTTTTTGAATTTTTCTTTAATACTAGTGGTACCGTACCATATTTATAATAGGTTTCTGTGAAACCAGCTACTTCAGCTCTCTTAGGAGTTTTGGTTACACTTGTAGAAATGTCGTATCTATCTGCTGTAATCCCGGCAACTATTGTTTTCCACTCAGCAGGAACAAATTTTACTTTAACTCCCATATCTTTTGCTAACTCTCTCATCACATCAATATCAAATCCTTTATACTTATTTGTAGCTGGATCTTTCATTGACATTGGGTCCCAATCACCAGTAGTACCAACTCTAAGTTCTCCATTTTTTTTGATTGTTTGAAGTTTTGACTCTGCATTAGCTGCGGTCGACATGATTAGTAGGGTAATTAGTATAAAAATTTTTCTCATCTAGCTTTTTTACTAATTATTAACCTTTATATCTAAACGCAAATTGACCCAATTAATAACTTGACTGTTGGCAGCAACATGTCCTATAAAGAACAAAACAGGAACATTATGAAGCTTACAATACCATTTTATTTACACAAAGTAGGGGCCGGTTTTCCTTCTCCAGCAACAGATTACATAGAAGATGACATAGATTTAAATTCACACCTAATAACAAATGCGCCAGCTACATTCATAATAAGAGTGCAAGGTAAATCCATGGTTAATGTCGGTATTTATGATGGTGATTTATTAATAGTAGATAAAAGTAAAGACCCAAGAAATTTTTCAACCGTAATTGCAAATATAAACGAAGAGTTAGTAGTAAAAACTTTGATAAAAGAAAAAGGAGATAGCTACATTACATCAGGATCAAAAAATATATCTGATAAAATTAATCTTACAGAAAATCCAGAAATAATCATTTGGGGAGTGGTAACTTATGTCATCCATAAACAGCAATAAAAAAAATAAAATTGCATTAATAGATTGTAATTCTTTTTATGTTTCTTGTGAAAGATTATTTAATCCTAAAATAAATAACAAACCTGTTGTTGTGCTATCTAATAACGATGGATGCGTAATTTCAAGATCAACAGAAGCAAAAAAACTCGGAATTAAAATGGGCGAACCTTATTTTAAGGTTAAAGAGCTTGTAAAAAAAAACAAAGTCCATATTTTTTCTTCCAATTATGCATTGTATGGAGATTTATCTAGAAGAGTTATGAAAACATTAAAATCTTTTTCAGATAAAATAGAAATTTATTCAATAGATGAAGCATTTGTAGATCTATCTCATATAAAAGAAGAAGAAGTAGAAAATTATGGAAAAGAAATAAGAGAAAGAATTTTAAAATGGACAGGAATTCCAACTAGTGTCGGTATCGCAAGCACTAAAACTTTAAGTAAGGTTGCAAATAATATAGCAAAAAAAAATAAAACAGGCGTTATATATTTGAATAAAAATATAGATACTTATTTAAAAAATTTTTATGTTTCTGATATTTGGGGAGTAGGAAAACAATTATCAAAATTATACGAAAAAAATGGAATAATGACTGCTTACCAATTAAAAAACATTTCTAATACCTGGGTTAAAAAAAGCACAAATGTGTTAGGAGCAAGAACAGTTATGGAGCTCAGAGGAATTCCTTGCGTTGATTTTGAAATAGAAGAAGCTAAAAGAAAAAGTTGCTGTGTTTCAAGATCATTTGGAAAAAAAGTAGAAAGCTTAGATAAGTTAAAAGAGTCAATAACCACCCATTGTTTAAATGCAGCTGAAAAAATTAGAAATGATGAACAAACAACAAAATCAATTACGATTTACATAAGAACTAGTCCATTTGATAAAAATAGAAAATACTATTCAAACTCAATAACTATTGATCTACCAGTAGCAACAAACAATAGTTTAGAACTAGTAAAGTTAGCTATAAATGGTTTAACAAAAATATATAAGTATGGATATTTTTATCAAAAAGCTGGAATTATTTTATCTAA
>CAJQJC010000054.1 GCA_905478565.1 uncultured Candidatus Pelagibacter sp.
GGATATACAATCCATTCATCACCCATTTCTTTAGCCCATATAGTAGGAGCTACACAAGAAGTGTGGGGTTTATAATGTAATACAGCATGATATACTCCAGGTGCATTTTTTAATGTTTCACCTGAGTCACAAATATCATCTACTACTAAAGTATCTGAATGAACTACTTCTGAGTATGGTAGACCTAATTCATGAGATAACATTACTGCAGGAATATAACCTCCTCTTTTTAAACCATGTATTGAATTAACAGGCATTGAACCTATTACTACTTTTTTCCATAATTCCTGGACTAAATCTTCAATATCAGTCCAACTAACAAATAACTTACCTTTTTCCTCCAAAATATTCTGTTGCATGACCTTCATTAATTAATTGTCTATTTATACTTACATCACTTTCTCTAAAAACTTCTCCTAAACATCTACCATATTTTCCTACACCATGAGATTGAAGAGTAAATTCTCCATCACCTAACATCTCTATTAGTCTTGCTTTAGCAGCTAATCCTAATTTTTTTTCTTCTAAATCTCTTGTTCTTGATTCTGGGGCATTCATACCCATCATTCTGATTCTTACTTTTTTCCAAGTGTCAAATCCTAAATCTACGAGTGCGTCAATAGTATCTCCATCAACTACTCTATCTAATTTTGCGTTATATTTATACATTTTCTAAAAATTCTTTTAATTTATCAATTAATACTAATACATCATCTGGGTCCATTGTTATTGCACAACAAGTACCCACATTTTCTTCTATTTCTTCTAATATTTCCAATGCTTCTTCTTTAGACACAACGTTCAGTATCAAACGCCATAATATGAGATCTACCTGTAAATCTCCAACCTCTATCTCTTACAAAATTCATTACTTCAGGGTATGACTCCATTAAACTTACTCTAGTATCTCCTGCTGGCATAGCCCAAACTTTATCATCTGGTATATTACATACTTTTAAAAATTCTTCTACCTCTTCTATCATAGATAAATTCTTATCTAATACAGGTTTAATATGGTAATCAGAATGATACTCAATAGATTTATTTATTGCCTCATAATTTAATCTTAATCTATTATGTGTTTTAATCATTCTTTCATCTACATCTTTTCCTTGAGGTGTTACTGCACCTATTACTGGAACAGAATTAGAAAACTTAGGGCTAATAGATAGAAGATTAATAGGATAATCTGTGGGTAAAAAATGACTACCCTCAGTTTCAATAGTAATAAATATATTATTCTCATGTGCAAAGTGTGTTAATTCGTTTACTAGTTTAGGATGCATTGTTGGGGATCCTCCAGTTAACATCATTTCTTTTATATGAGGATGTTGATCATAAGCATCTATAATGTCTTGGAATGAATATGTTCCTTTTTCTGGGTGGATACTTGTATACCAACTATCACACCATCCTCCTTCACCAAAAAAACATCTGTGAGTACAGCCTGTTGTTCTAATCACAATAGTTGGATAACCTTGGCGACTACCTTCTGATTGTACTGCTGTGTATACTTCTAATACTGGGAGAGTTTTATTATAGTCCTCTATCCTTTTTAATTGTTTGTGCATATTGTTAATTTTTTTAAGTGGTTTTTCATTCACTAATAACTTATTTACTCGCTATAACAAGCGGCATTTTTTCCATGTTCCATGAATTTAACTTTGGTAACCCTAACTCTATTGTCAGTTTCAGCCTTTACAAATTCATTTATATTACAATAAATATATTCAGCAAATTTCTCTGCGCCAGTAGCTGGAATTATTCTTACCTGAGCTACACCTGCTTGATCCATTTGCTTAAAAGCTTCAACCTCAGGGTCATCTTCTGCTATAATCATAGTATGATCAAACATATAATCCATCCAAGCTTTAGGTTGTTTACCATCGATTAAAGTTTTGGCACGTTTCATTCCTCCAAAATCCCAAACCCAATTTCTATGATCTAATTCACCTTCAAAATAAACTTTAAATGAAATACCATAACCATGTACAAACCTACAGTGTGTTTCTTTTGCTTTCCATTGACGAAATACTGTAGAAAATCCATCAAAAACTTTACTTGATTGAAACTTTCCCATTATACTTTCTCCCCTCTATTATATCTATCTATAGCTTTAACTTGATCCATTACTTTTTCAACAGTAATTCCTTGTAAACCAACACCTTCTATATAGATATGTCTTTCAGTTCCCTCAAGATTTGTAAATACTAAACTAGGTAGATTTTGTGGTTTCATAGTTTCAACCATAGTTACATCTTTATATGTATCTACTTTTCTAACAGGTATTTGTCTAGCAACACTTGTCATTATACCATCTACTTCCTTACCAAAAGGTTCGTTTTCTAATGCTGGGTTTGTAAAATATGCAATCCCAATATTTTGATAATTACTCATAATTTATTTAATTTTAATTTATACTAATTCTTCTATTACTCCTATTACTTCACTCAATATAAGTAAAGCTGTTGCGGTAACCAAACTAAAAGGAATAAAAAAGTATCCTATTATTCTAACACCAGATTTAAAAAAACTAATTTGTTGGTGTAATTTTTGATCAGGCATATGTTTTAAATTTTTCCTGTCTTTTTCTATATCATTAATATCTTTCATAGTTATATAATCTTCTCCTTTATGATTTTTCATAATTTTCTAATAATTGTTTAACGTGATTTTCTGCTACTTTATAATCTACAGGACCTGTTTCATCAGCATAACTTACAGGATCAGGTCTTCCTAATTTTATAAATGCCTCAATTCTTTCAACTGATGATGCTGATTTATAATCTGAGTACCACTCATAAGCATTAGTTTCTGGTCTATGATAATGTTTAATAGGTTTATATGATGTATTTGTTTTTTTATAAACTTCATCAAAGTCAATACCTAATTTAAAACATGCTGATTGTCCATCAACTAATATATCAAATTTATCTCCATTTAAGTAAGGTGTAATATATGATACTTTTTCGGCATCCCAATTACCTTGTTTAAATGCTTCATAATCTGCATCTCTAAATTCTTGTCTACAATCAGGATAAATTGCATGATCACCTGCATGAATACCCATTGCAATTTTTACCTCACAATCTTTAGCATTTGCAATTGATAAAGCAACTGCTTGGATAATTGATGAAAACATTTTATTCCTATTAGGTACAACAGTGTCCTTCATATTATCTTCTTCATAATGTCCTTCTGGGACATCATCTCCACCTTTAACTAAATTTGAATTTAATAGTGGTACTAATCCTTGTAATGTAATTTTTTGGTATTTTACTGAGTAGCCATTTTTGTCTAAATATTCAACTAATTCTGCTGCTCTTTCTAATTCAACATTATGTTTTTGGCCATAATCAAAACTTAATGCTGTTACTTCATAATCATTTGCTAACAGGTGTAATAATACTGTACTACTATCCATTCCACCTGATAATGATAATACTGCTTGTTTTTTCATATTAATTTAATTTATATTGCCCTGTATTATTCGGATATGGGACTAAATCCGTTTATTTTTCTAAATTTATTT
>CAJQJC010000055.1 GCA_905478565.1 uncultured Candidatus Pelagibacter sp.
ACTGGTGGAGAGCTAAATCATTATGCCAAGCGAGAAAACTAAAAAATTACTGGAAGGACTGGGCAAGATCACAGACTCTGCACCCAGCAAGTTCGAACAACAGAAGTTCCATTCCTACACCAACAGGTATTACCCAAACACACTACACACACTGCCGGCATCCTACGACAAAGCAAAGAAGAAGAAGGACGAAGAAGGTGACGAGTACATCATGATAGACAGGGTGTATGGATCACTGTACGACGATCACCTCTTACAGAAAGACGGCTCCGTATACGCAGGTAAACTGTACAAGAAGAGAAGATTGATGACACGTAAGGATCCAATGACCAATGAGAAGACGAACTTCTACAGTGCCTGCGTGAGCACAGCGGATGGCCGATGGTTTGACAACTGTGGGTTTCCCATAGAGACACCCACCAAACTGGAACCGGAAAAGAAACCAGATCCCGAGGAATTGGAACTAGAGAAGCAAAGGAAACTGGAAAACGCCAAGAACAGAGAAGCGGCCATACTGGCAAACCTTAAATAAGCCTAATATGTTCATTACAAACCCCGAATATGACTTTTGGCCATGGTCGTGGAAAAACCAAAACAAATCTTGTAGTTCGTTGAATGATTACAAAAAAGCCTGGAAAACAATTGATTGGTTAAATGATAAAACGTTTGATCCTAGATCGAATAAACTTAGAAACAATACAGGGGAGCATAAAAACAGGATTGTAGCAAAAGGTATCATTTGTCAAACACATGACGTAGATATTTCTGAAAAAATCACTTTATCTGACTATCAAGATTATGCTGTCAAAAAATTTGATCAGCAAATGGAAAAAATTGTTAACAAAAATAAAGTTGCATTAGGTCTTAGCGGCGGAATAGATAGTATGATGTGTTTCAGTTGGTTGTATAAAAACAAAGTAGACTTTGAAACGTTCACATGGCAGAGAGATGCATGGAAGAGTACACTGAATGGTGTAACAGAAAATAATGCAAGAAAGATATGTAAGGCGACAGGGGTCAAACACACCATGGTGGATTACGATACAACAAAGGTTGACAAGCATGATCTGATAAAAAATTACTGCATCGCACAAGACTATGAATTCCCACAACAACATCTAATGTCACAAGGTGACAATTGGAACAGTGTGTGGCAGGAAATTTTTAAAGATAAAATAAGGTTGGCACCAATTGGCACAGATGACCTATTTTTACATAGAAAGAGTTCATGGCAGAGATTTATACCAGAAAAACTGACCTTCATACTGGATAAAGTCATGAAGGAACCTGCTTGTCTTGTACTTAACTACGGTTACAAAGTAGGTGGCTATAGCAGAGAATACTTTAAGAATTACAAATGGCAAGACGGTTATCAAATGATGGGTGGGTGGGATGACATACTGTTCTACTTTATGCTTACAGGTACAATGGTCTCTCCGGCCACTTCACGTGAATGGTATGAGATGTGGCATAGGATCGATGAAGACTCATGCAACGACCAACAATTAAGAGACATGATCGATGTTGGTTGGTTGAAAAAGCAAGTGACCGACTGGCTTGGAGGAGATGAACTAGTTCCGTTGATCAGGAGTGCACCTTGTAATGAACAATTTTATGTACCAAATGAAGAAAACAGGAAATATATTCTACATGAATGTCTAAAAATTGCAAAATTATATCAAAAGTCTAACCGTGGAAAGTCATACCTGTGGTGGATGAGTGCGATAGAAATGATAAAAACATTTGATCAAGTGACTCCTAATATAGTGGAATCAATACACACCGTTAATTGGTTGTTAAATCATCAAAAAAATCTAGCAAAATAGCGATTTTTTCACCAGTTGACGGAAATACCATTACCATGTATAATAGTGGTAACAAAGGAGAGAAAGAAAATGTATAAATGTTCAGCAAAAGCAAGTTTGGTGGTAGATCAAATTAGATCTAGATGCCAAGAAGACACACAGACTAACAACAAGTGGAGAGGAAGATCAGGAAACTACATGTACATCATGGGCAGAGAGAACGCCGATGGCAAGGCCACAGGTGTAGTACACAAGATCTCGGAAGACGGATCTCACAAGTTGTGTGGTTCGTTCAAGATCATGAGTGATGGTATCATAACAAGGTTCACTGGCCTAAGTAAAGCAGACTGGAACAATGCTATGAGAAATGCGGAAGCCGAGTACAAATCCAAGTATGAAGCGGAAACAACAGAACCAGCAACAGAACAAAAGGTTGCAGTATAAATTGACGATGCGTATCAAGTCAAGTGGGCTCGAGTTCCCTAGTGCTAGAGATAAGCCAATGCAAAAAAATCTCGGCCCACACGCATCTTTAACATATGGTGAAAAGATATCTTAAAAGATTTATATACTTCTGTATAGCGGTTGCATTCGTGATCGCAGGTGCCTGGGTTGCCGGTACATTCAATCCAAACGACTACACAGTGCAACAAATCGAGGACGAGTTCCATAAGAAAGAAATGCGGATAATCGAAGAACTTGGTTTGAAAGAACCAGAGTTTGAGTTCTCCGACAAAGTTTCCTTTATTAATGCAACATCCACGTGTGTATCATATCTAAATTGGACCACGGACAAAGACAAAAGGGTACCGATCAGCATCATAATTGCCATGGCGGGCATAGAGAGTGCATGGGGTACCAGCAGGTTCGCCACAGAAGGCAATGCATTGTTTGGTGTGAGGACATGGAGTCTAGACACGGTACCACACATGAAAGCACTGGGCAACCCGGATGCCAGTTGGGGAGTCAAGAAGTACAAGACAAAGTGTGAATCTATCAAAGACATGATTAGGATATTGAACACACATCCTGCATACAAGGATTTTAGATCAACCAGGGCAGAACAACTTGAAGAAGGTAAATGGAATTACAGACCGTTGATGATGGGCATGACTGCCTGGAGCACCAACCCAGACTACGCGGAAATCATACTACAAACCATAGTTGACAATAAATTACCTTAACAGTATAATAAACTATGGGATTCATACAAATGAAACTGCCTAAAAGAATAAAGCACAAGATCGAGAACTCTCGTAGGAACAGAGAAGCACAGGCAAATCATGAGGAGTGGTTAGCGTCGCAAGGCCTCGACACATACACATTAAAGAAGAACACAAGGAAATTCACAGGCTACGACATACCTGAATACACGCCAGATCCGAACCAACCTAAGTGCGGTGACAAGATACCCGTCAACGGTGGTAACAAAAGAGAAGAGATGAAATACTCCGGAGAACGTAAGTTGTTGGGCATAGGCATGATGCACAAGAGTAATCTTGTTCCTGTGTGGGACGAAGAAGGTGCAAAAGAGATCACTGCCATGAAGGGTAACAAGTAATGAAGATTAGGTACTACCAAAAAATTGACGGTTGGAGATGGTTGGGATTTATCTTTGCCATGGTAAGTGCGTTCACTTTGAGTGGCGGTAATCCTGAAGTACAATGGTTAGGATGGGCAGTGGCACTGATATCTTGTAGCATCTGGATATGGATGGGCATAAAGGACAAGGACACACCAAGAGCATTAATGGAACTGATGTACCTGCTACTGGCTGTCAGAGGTGTATTCAATTGGATATCGTAACAAAAAACCTAGCAAAGTCAACACTTCTTGCAAGATCAACCCTGGTTGACGCATTTGGAAAATGTGCTATAATTGTTTTATGATTAGACTAATAATACTATTTGCAATCTTCCTAGCGGTATATCCGATGATAGGCGATGGTTGGGCACAGTTCAGCAATGACTTTAATGTTGCTGGTGTATCTGACTTCATATCAGAGTCTATTGCAAAATTTAAACAATAAGGAAACAAATGAAGAACATGACAAAAGTGATCTTGATGTTGGTAGCAGGCCTTATGTTGGCACAGTGTTCTACCTACACGATCAAACCAGACATGGACAAGAGTGGAGTAGTGAACAAGACACCTAAATGGTATGTTGATTACAATCATGAAACTATGTTCAAGTACCAAGAAGCGGCGACGGCAGTGAGTCCGGACATGGAACTGGCTGTTAAGAAGGCAACACTGTTGGCAAAGGCTAAACTGGTTGATAGAATAAACGGTGAGATGAACAACAGAACAACAATCACAAAGAACGAGTCAGGCACTAACGAAGACCTAAATGTCACTGCAGGATCTCAAGATGTGATCGTGAATGTTATTGAGGACACCCTTGCGAGAGGTTATGAAGTGACCAAGCAGGAGATATATCTTACAAAAAAATATAAATCATTCAGAGTTTATGTTATGATCGAAATCAGCAAGAAAGAAGTCGAAGAGATCATTAATCAAGTAAACAAAAAAAGATTGACTTTGATTGATACAGATAGCATCAACAAGCAGGCAAAAGAAATATTGAACTAGGCCATGAGAAAGATTTATTATGTTATTGCCCTACTGTTCTTGACACTGGGATTGATTATATTCTCGACCACTGCTGATGCAGGAGGTCCATGGAATGATCAGTATTGTGATGTTGAAATTACAAAAGTAAGAGTGACAGATCAGAGCGGCAATGTGGTTGAAAACCTGATCGAAGAAAAATTAGTGTGTAAAGACGGAGCATCAGATTTTTTGTTCAATATGGGTATCGCAGAAAACTGCGAGATGTACACCTGGGACATGCCTGTTGGAGAAGTGATTATAACCCAAAGGCAAGTTGCCTGCAAAAAAATGGACGGGACTGGATATGAAATTGTTCAAGGTTATCACAGTATTGATTAGCCTACTGCTGTCAACGACAGCAATGGCCGGTTCACACAATTTGAAAGAGACAGAAGGTCATATTGGAAAAATGCCAGCACCTGTATGGTTAGGCAGTGACTTAAAGTACAGTATGCCTGCTTTCTTATTTAGAGCAACACAATACCTTAGATTCAGCCTAAAGAGGGAAGAGAAGAAGATGCACGAATCAGCGGTGTTCTTCGCCCTTACAAGCACACAGAACGGTAAGATTGTGAGTTGGTACAGCAAGAAGCGTCTGGCCGCGGGCAAGGTGCGTGTGATACATTCTTACCCAATATCAGGCGGATACTGCCGTACGTATCAAGCCTACATCAAAGTGAACGGCAAAGAACGGCACATGACCAACAATGCCTGCAAATATATTGGCACAGCAAGTTGGTCCTTTTATAAATAATTCATATAAATAAGTACATAAGACAAAGGATTTAAACACTATGGCAACAGTAGAACCAAAATCAATGGCAGTATCATTAGCAACGCCTCCTGGACAGATGTTCA